>CAZOVL010000004.1:0-65477 GCA_964583185.1 uncultured Bacteroides sp.
AAAGAGGAGATAAGTCAGAAAACCTGCCAAAAGAATTTGTTTTAATGCTTTCGGGAAGTAAAGCTGAAGACACAGATCCTGAAATTTAGGAGGAGGGTAATTGTATTATTCTATTTCTCTTCTTGCTATCCAAAAGAATCTCTCTTCATTTGTTTTCTGTAAGCTGTTTGATTAATAATTGATAACAGTTATGTGTTGCAAGCAGTTTTTTAAAATTGTTCCCATCTGTGCGCTACTATTTAGTGGTCCGGATGCGATGGCTCAGAGTAAACTAGATAGTATACAGGTTTTGGAGGAAGTTACAGTTACCCAAAACTATATATCTAAGGAGATTATACCCGTTCAATCGCTTTCCGGAGAACTTTTAGGAAAATTGAGTGCACACTCTGTTGCTGATGCTTTGCGTTATTTTTCCGGAGTGCAAATTAAAGACTATGGGGGGGTTGGAGGATTCAAAACAGTAAATGTTAGAAGCTTAGGCTCTGAACACGTGGGTGTGTTTTATGATGGAATTGAGATAGGGAATGCTCAAAATGGAGTAGTCGATTTGGGCCGATTTTCTTTAGATAATATGGAGGTTATTTCTCTGTATAACGGGCAAAAAAGTGCCCTGATTCAATCAGCTAAAGACTTTGCTTCGGCCAGTAGTATCTATATGGTGGCTAAAAAACCTCAGTTTGAAGAGAATAAAGGCTATAATGTGAAAGCCTCTTTTAAAACCGGCTCTTTTGGTTTGGTGAATCCTTCTATGGTGTATGAACAAAAGATTTCTGACAATCTGAGTAGTTCTTTTAATGCGGATTATACGTACTCCAATGGGAAATATAAATTCAGAAACAGGGTGAAAGATTCCTATGACACAACTATGGTGCGTGAAAATGGAGAGATAGAAGCCTTTCGGGTAGAACAATCCTTATTTGGAAAAATAAAAGAAGGGGAGTGGAAAACCAAAGCTTATTTTTATACTTCAGAAAGAGGACTTCCCGGGGCAGTAGTAAAAAAAGAGCCGGGAAGGTTTCAAAATAAAGGACGTCAATGGGATAGAAACTTCTTTTTTCAGAGTTCAGTAAAAAAACAACTATCTACTAAATATACTACCGAAATAAAAGCGAAGTATGCTTATGATTATATGCGTTATTTAGCTGATCCTAAAAAAGACGAACAGGAGATTATTTATGTGGATAATAAATATATGCAGCAAGAGGTTTATGTGTCTTCTGCCAACTTATTCAATCTTCTACCTTTTTGGAATCTTTCTTTTTCTGCCGATTATCAATGGAATAGATTAAACTCCAATGTGCTGAGTTTTATTCATCCCAAGCGCCATACCGGTTGGCTATCTTTTGCTAGTTCTCTCTATTTTGAAAAAGTGAAAATACAAGCCAGTTTCTTAACCACATTTGCATACGAAACATTTTTGCAGGGAACAAGCTATAATGAGGTTACACAGATTTATGAAAAGTTTGCAAAAATCAATAACAAATGGGATGAATATATGCCCACTGTGATTATTTCTTATCAGCCTTGGTTGAAGCACGATTTTCATATCCGTTCCTTTTATAAAAAGATTTTTAGACTACCTACTTTTAATGAGATATTCTATGCAGTGATTGGGAGCGGGATATCTCGCTTACGCCCTGAATATCCCACACAATATAATATTGGTGCAACTTACTCCAAAACGTTTAAGAACTCTTTTATTACATACATTAATGGACAGGCAGACGTGTATTATAACGAGATTAAAGATAAAATAGTAGCTATACCCACGGCTTCTTCTTACCGTTGGACAATGATGAACATTGGGATGGTTAAAATTAAGGGATTGGAAACCTCGGTTTCGGCCGGACTTGATTGGACAAAAGAGCTAAAGTCGGAGGTAAGATTGAGTTATACTTATCAGCAAGCCAGAGATTATACTTATCCTGAGCTAGGTTCTAATGGACAGCACGATGTGTCGTATAAGGGTCAGATTCCCTATATTCCCTGGCATAGTGGTTCGGCCATTCTAAGTACAAATTATAAAAGCTGGAGCTTAAATTATAGCTTTATCTATTCCGGTGAACGATATACCAGTAGTGATAATGATCGAGATTATTATGTATTGCCTTGGTACACGCACGATCTTTCACTTAAGAAATCTTTTCACTGGAAGCGTAAAGAGTTGCAGTTAACGGCTGAGGTGAATAACCTATTCAATCAGCAGTATGACATTGTCCTGAATCATCCCATGCCAGGGACAAATTTTAAACTCATTGTAAGTGTGAATTTTTAAATAGAAATCCAATGAAATTGTTTTATTCCCTTTTGCTGTTCTTTTTTCTTTTTTTAATAAGTAGTTGTAGAGGTGATATTGATGAAATTGTACCTCCTTCGATTACTCCTGTAGCTCCTCCTGAGGTGCCTAAAGGACCTATTAAAGGTTTCTTCCTTCTCAATGAAGCCAATATGGGAGGAAATAAATCTTCTATTGATTATTTTGATTTTTCATTAGGTACTTATTTTCGGAATATTTATCCCACAATAAATCCGGGATCAACATTGTATTTGGGTGACGTTGGTAATGATATTCAAGTCTACGGAAATAAGTTATATGCAGTGATTAATTGTTCTCACTATGTAGAAGTAATGAATTTGGAAACAGGACAACACGAGGGTTCAATTACAATTCCTAACTGTCGCTATGTAGTATTCAATCAAGGCCATGCATATGTCAGTTCTTATAACGGACCGGTTCAAATTACACCTAATGCTCCTTTAGGGTGTGTAACAAAGATAGACACAACCAATCTGTCCATTGTAGAACGATGTATGGTGGGTTATCAACCCGAAGAAATGGTGATTCGTAACAATAAGCTTTATGTGGCTAATTCAGGCGGATATCGTGTTCCCAATTATGATAATACTGTTTCTGTAATTGATTTGGAGACTTTCAAAGAAGAGAAAAAAATAGAAGTGGGTATTAATTTACATCGTTTGGAACTTGATAATCTGGGTAATATCTATGCTAGTTCCCGAGGCGATTATTTTTATGTTAGCTCTAAGCTGTTTATTATTGATAAAGAAGATAAAGTCAGTAAAACATTGAATATAGCTTGTAGTAATATGACGTCTAGTGGTGATTCCATCTATTTGTACAGTACAGAATGGAGTCACATAATGGGGCAGAACACCATCACTTATGGAATTATTGATGCGCATACACAGACTTTAGTGAACAAAAATTTCATTACCGATGGAACAGAGAAATATATTACGATGCCTTATGGTCTGGCCATACATCCAGAAACAAAAGACATTTATGTTACTGATGCAAAGAATTATGTGAGTTCCGGAACTCTATATTGTTTTTCGCCGGATGGAAAGAAAAAATGGGAGGTTATTACGGGGGAGATTCCCGCACATATTGTGTTTACTGATAAAAAGTTGAAAACTGTAGATCTGTTGTTGGAAAAAGATAAGAAGAAGGGGAAATAAATAGATTCTAAATTAATGGGTCTAAGACCTAAGGCCCTTCGGTCCTAGACCGAGCACCCTTCAGTCCTAGACCGACAGGCCTTCGGTCTAGGACCGACTAACACCCCATTTACAGCCCTTGTAAGGCAGGTGTTAAGAGGTGTAAACGAGAGCTTCAAAAACAGACGGGATTGATAACAGAAAACAGAAAGATAGTTTAATGTGTAGATAAAAAATGGCTGGATGTTTCATTGTATCCAGCCATTTTTAAGTTCTTTATAAAATCAATTCAGTTATTTCTTTATCCAAGCTACTGTATCATCTTTTGTATAACACTTTACTGAGCCTGTAAACCCTGTGGTATGATTGGCTACGTGTGCTGAACAATCCTTATTAAAGGTACTCCAAACGTATATGTTTTTTAATCCTGCGTTACCATCTAAATAAAGAGTTCCCAAGTTATTTAAATGAGATACATCTAGATTCCCACTTAACCGATTGTCTCTGACTTGAAGATTCCAAATGCGAGAAATATGAGCCACATTTAGTTTTGAAATCTTATTGTTATTCAACAAAGCTCCACCCAAGTAGGAACAATTAGAAATATCTAATTGAGTCAGTTCGTTGTTGTTTATCTCTAGCCAAGCCAAATTTACCTGTTTACTAACGTCAAGAGAGGATATTTTATTGTCATTGAGGTTCAAATATAAATAAGGTTTCTTATCGTTGCCCCAAACAGAGTCAAATACTTTGTCCCCCAAATTAAACACTTCAATTTGATTGTTCTGTCCCAAAAGATAGCTCATACTGGTCTTACTGATGTCTAGCTTTTGAATCTTATTATTTGTACAGCTTAAATAATTCAAAGAGGCATTCTTTTCTAAATCTAAAGCTGTTAGTTCGTTGTGATCACAAATCAACTGTTCTAATTGCGTGTTATTGGTAATATCTAACTCTGTTAAATAATTACGAGAACAAGTTAGTTTTTCTAACTTTAAGTTTTTAGAAAGATCGATATTTTTAATGCTGTTTCCTTCAAAGTTTAAGTATTTCAATTGAGGTAACATGGTTACATCAAGAACACTGAGCCCCACCTTGTCTTCAACAATGCTTCCGTCTAGTCCTGCTGTTCTAACCATTGCGTTGCAACTTATATGCTCCAATTTTAAGTTGTTGGAAAAGTCTATTTTTGTAATAGGATCAGTATCAGGGCTAGTATATGATGTCAATCCAAAGTCAATCCATTTTAGTTCCGTGTTGTTGCTTAAATCCAATGTTGAAACATTGGTATAGTTCAAGTTCAATTTTTCTAGTTTTTTATTCTGAGAAACATCCAATTGGGTTATGCCTTGCCCATTATTTCCTCGTCCTTCGTGATTTAAGGAGATATTTAAAACTTTTAGATTGGGATTTGTAGTAACATCAATAGCCTTAAGTCGGTTAGCACCACAATTTAGCTCTGTTAAAGACTCTAAGTTAGAAACAGTAACCGACTCTAGAATATTACCATATAAATAAAGGTAGCCCAAGTGTTTGTTTGCAGATAAATCAGCCTCAGACAGCATGTTTCCTTGTGCCGACAGAGTCACTAAATTCTCTAAATACTCTATACCTTTCAATGATTTTATTCCACTAGCTCCAATCAATAATTGTCTGATTTCAAGGGCTTCAGAATATTGTAGTTGCCCATCGTTATTGGTGTCGTACTGTAATATCATTGCCGCTAGCATTGGGTCTTCAAACGTTATAACCGCATCGGGTGCTAATTGACCCTCTTTTTCAGTTACTGTAATTAAACACTCAGAGAAAATAGCAGGATTTCTCACCAGTTCTACCTTAATGGTAGCTTCTCCACTTTTTAAAGCGGTGATGGCACCTTCTTCATCAACTCCTACTATGCTATTATCCGTAGAACTCCAGTGAAACTCAGCTTTTTCTGTTGCATTTTGAGGTAATACTTCTACCTTTATTATATTGGTCTCTTCCACTTTTACTTGAAGATCGGTTGTTATTTGTATAGAATTGATGGTTGCTGTTTCATCTTTATCAGAACAACTCATTAACACAAATACAGCCAATAATGTGATTAAAATTATATCCTTTTTCATTTTTGTTTTCTAATTAGTTAATAGATTCATTTATCTGGACAGCCAAGTAGGATAAGCACTTCCTTCGCCTTGTTTTAGCCTTTTATGATTCGCTATTTTATCTCCGGTTTTAATGTCATAGGCTACTATATCTTCATTTTGATAAGAGTAGGCGCCACTCAAAGGAACCAAAAGGATTCCTTGGGAGTCAACTCCCATATATCCATTAATAGCCGATGCTCTGGAGTCTTTCTTTGCATCTGCAAATAAATCCATCTTTTTGGAAGTGTAATTGTATTTGTATATTTCGGAGCTAGGTGACCAGGCACTTGCTCCTGCCACAGAGAAGAAGATTTCATCTGTAACCGGAGATACGGCTACTCTGGAGTTGGTCATTCCCATACCTCCTCCGTTGAAAGAGATGTTTGTCTCATTGTAAATCATTTTCTCCTCCGATTCAATAGCGAATGTTTCTGCGTTTAAAGTAGCAACAAAACCGGGGTCGGAACTTTTCTCGGCATTTACTAATGCATAAACCTTTTTATCTTTTCCCTGTATTACATCTATTACTTGGCCCGCTTTAAAGTCAATGGTTTTTTCAACTTTATCCGTTTTGTGGTTAATCACTTGTATTTTCCCTCCACAAGCCACTAGTGTTTGTTTGTCAAGGGTCAGCATACGTGCCCAACCTGGGCCATTGGTTCCCATTTTACCGGAAGTTCCTTCTATTGCCTCATCAGCCATTACTCGTTCTTTCAAATCTAGCACCTTTACACTAGATGTGTTTCCGGAAGCGATGAGATTACTGCCTATATATGCTTTATCATTATTTATGATGGCCAGATTATAAATGGTCCCCAAATCGGAAGCAGTAAATCCCGTAGCTGTAATGACATCTATCTTTTTCAGGGTTTGAGCATCAGCCACAACAATTTGAGCACGTTTATCTGAATAAGAGAGCGAAGGAATTAAAAAATAAACTTTGTTTTTGTAGATTTGCAAGTCGTTTACTCCGTTGTCTCCCAGTTTCTCTCCTTTATTTATGGTTTCATACACATTGTCATTCTCCTGTACTCCATCTTCACCTATGAAACAAAGTCCGGTATACGATGTACCGAAAACAAAAGTTCCATTTTTATACGGACCAACCAACTCTGCTTCTTTTGTCGTGGAAATATTATCCGGGTTAACTATTGCTACAGAAAGGGTTCCGGAAAGTCCTAGCTTAAAATTTAATGTTGCTTCTTTAGCTTCCGGTATCGTGTCTCCATTTATAATCCAATGAAATGTTGCTTTGTCAGTTTTTTCAGCATCAACCTTAAAAACTAACTCAGAAGTAGCCGTTACTTTAATTTCTTCTGAAACAACCTCTCCGTCACAAAGGAGGTTCTTGATGACCGGAACGGCGTGTACCACCGTAATGATACCTATTTCTTTGACAGAAGAAACGCCATCTGTGTTAGTCATTTTAACCACCAACTTATACTCTCCGGTTTCTTCTGGAGTAAACGTAAAGTTTTCAGCCGTACTTACTTCTTGATCTTGCAAAATCCAGCTGTAAGTTACATCCATCTTTTCTTTTAGTTTCAAAGAAAAAGATAGATCTTCTCCTAGCTCTATATGCAAAGGATTTTCTTCTGAAGAAGAACCGTTGATTGTTACATCTGTCACTTCTGGTGCCGGCAACTTTGTTTTGTCATCGTCTGAACAAGCATAGAAAGTGAAGAATACTACTAAAATTAATACTAATTTTTTACTCATGTCTTTTAAATCTTATTATTGAAAACTTTTAATTAATTCAGTTATTATAAGATTAAAACAACACGAAGTTGATACAGGGGAGAGGTAGGAGTAGTTACTCAAAAAGAAATAAAATGCATCTAAGAATTAGATTCTATTCATAGCTATAGAAAGCATTTGATTTACCCTCTGTAAAACCGCAGGTTGTAAAATCCAAATGCAAAAGCAGGTCTTCTGACTTGTTCTCAACTCATTCTCCTTCCCAGAAAAAATCCAGTGGATTTGTGAATGGTTGTTCCATTTTTAATGGTAGAACTTACAGCAGCGGTAACTGTTGTCGATTCTCACGACATTCCCTTAATGCTATTAATTAGCAAAACTCTTGCTTTGCAAAGATATGTTTTTTATTCATAAATCTTCTCTTTTTTATAAAAAATGAAACGATATAAATGCTTGTTGTTAAGAGCAATAATTACATTTGACTCTGTTCCTTTTTTTAACAGTATTGAATAAGGTTGATGGTAGAGTCTTTGTTTGTAGTTGTCAGCTTAGGGTGATATAACCTCTGTTTACCCCTTATGATAATAAAAGAATCGTTATCTTTGCACTCACAAAAAAAGATTTAGCTCTGTAGCAATCAATATATTATAACTTTTGATATAGAGGGAATCTCATTTAGAATAGATAATAAATAAAAGAAATAAGATAAATGGCATTACAATGTGGTATTGTAGGTTTACCTAATGTAGGGAAATCTACACTTTTTAATTGCTTATCAAATGCTAAGGCACAAGCAGCGAATTTTCCTTTCTGTACTATAGAACCTAACGTAGGAGTAATCACTGTTCCTGATGAACGATTGAATAAATTGGCTGAGTTTGTTAAGCCGGAACGCATTCTTCCTACTACTGTAGAGATTGTTGATATTGCAGGTTTAGTTAAAGGAGCAAGTAAAGGAGAGGGTTTAGGAAATCAATTTTTGGCTAATATTAGAGAAACAGATGCTATTATTCACGTGTTGCGTTGTTTTGATGATGAAAATGTAACTCACGTAGATGCTACTATTAATCCCGTTCGTGATAAAGAGATTATTGATTACGAATTGCAATTAAAAGATTTGGAAACGGTTGAGGGACGTATTGAACGAGTAAAGAAACAGGCAAAAAGCGGAGATAAAGAAGCGGCATTAACCTATGATGTTTTAGAGGCTGTAAAAGAAGCATTAGATCAAGGCAAAGCCGCACGTACTGTGACGTTTGATTCGAAGGAGAAACAAGAAATATTCAAAGGCCTTTATCTGTTGACCTCAAAACCTGTGATGTATGTTTGCAATGTGGATGAGGGAAGTGCAGTTACAGGAAATAAATATGTGGATGAGGTAAGAGAGGCTGTAAAAGATGAACATGCAGAGATCTTGGTAGTTGCAGCTCGTACGGAAGCAGACATTGCGGAACTGGAAACGTATGAAGACAGAGAGCTGTTTTTGGCTGAGGTTGGATTAGAAGAGTCGGGTGTGGCTCGCTTAATTAAATCGGCCTACAAATTATTGAATTTAGAGACTTATTTTACTGCCGGAGTGAAAGAGGTACGTGCCTGGACTTATGAAAAAGGGTGGAAAGCACCACAATGTGCAGGTGTGATTCATACAGATTTTGAAAAAGGATTTATCCGTGCTGAAGTAATTAAATATGAAGATTTTGTTGCATATGGCTCGGAAGCAGCTGTTCGTGAGGCAGGCAAACTTAGAGTGGAAGGGAAAGAATATGTGGTGCAAGATGGAGATGTGATGCATTTCCGTTTTAATGTATAATTCAACGCTGTAAAACTAATGAGTGAAGAGAGAAAATACTTAGTAATAGGTGCCGGTGGGGTGGGTGCTAATGTGGCAGGCTTTCTGGCAAAGGCAGGAAAATCGGTTTCTCTCATAGCCCGTGGACAAAATTTATCGATGATACAAAGTCAAGGCTTGCTTTTGAAGTCTGACTTGTTGGGGGAAACTCGCATTAAATCCATTGTTTCAGTTGCAGAAGAAGACTACAAGGATTCTCCGGATGTGATTTTTCTTTGTGTTAAAAGCTATGGGTTAACCGGTATTATTCCTTTGTTGAAGCGTGTTGCTACGGAAGATACTCTTATCATACCTTTATTGAATGGTTTCCGTGTGGGACAAGCTTTTCAGAAGAAACTAACTAAAGGCGTAGTCTTAGAGGGGTGTATATATATTTTAGGAACCTTGTTAGAACCTGGAGTAGTACGTCAGCAGAATTCTATTTTTCGCATTGTGTTTGGCTTTTCTGAAAATGTATCTCAACAATATATCACAGAACTGGAAGCTATCCGACAAGATTTAGTGGACAGTGGAATAAAAGCCACTCTTTCTGATGATATTGAGCGTGATACATTTATGAAATGGGCTTTCATCTCTGCAACAGCTTTAGTAGGAGCTTATTTTGATGTCCCTATGGGAGAAATACAAAAAGAAGGAGAGCCTCGAAGTTGTTTTATCTCTTTATTACAAGAGTGTGAAACCTTGGCTAAAGCAATGGCGATCAATTTAAACAAAGGGCTTGTTGAGGCTAATCTACAGGTTTTAGATAAGACTGCGATTGATGCCACTTCTTCTCTTCAAAAAGATTTAAAGAAAGGAAAAAACTCTGAGATAGAAGAGCTCCTATTTAAAATGATTATATTAGGCGATCAATACAATGTTTCAATGGCTACCTATAAAAACTTAAGCCAAAAATTTAAGTGAAAAATATGAATACATTACTTGTTATAAATTGGAATCCTGATCCTGAACTATTTAGAATACTGGGTTTTCCCATTCGTTATTATGGTTTGCTTTGGGTAGCTGGTCTAGTTCTGGCTTATTTTGTTGTTCGCTATCAGTACCGGGACAAAAAGATTCCTGAGGCTCTTTTTGATCCACTCTTTCTTTACTGTTTTTTAGGAGTTTTAATCGGTGCCCGTCTAGGACATTGTCTCTTTTATGAGCCTGAATACTATTTACAGAATTGGACAACCTTTGTGGAGATGATTCTTCCCATTCGTAAAATTCCAAACGAAGGTTGGAAATTAGTGGGTTATTCCGGTTTAGCTAGTCATGGAGGAGTATTGGGTATGCTTATTGGCTTTTGGTTTTATTGTCGTAAAACCAAATTGAAGTATATTGATGTTCTGGATATGATAGCTGTTGCTGCACCCTTAACCTCTTTTTTCATTCGTATGGCTAATTTGATGAATTCGGAAATCATAGGAAAAGCAACCGATGTACCCTGGGCTTTTGTTTTTCATCGTATTGATGAGGTTCCCCGACACCCTGCACAGCTTTACGAGGCTTTGGCTTATCTATTGCTTTTCTTTGTAATGGTTATTCTATATAAGAAGTTTAGTAAGAAATTAAAACAGGGTTTCTTCTTTGGACTTTGTTTGGCTTATATTTTTACGTTCCGCTTCTTTATTGAATTCTTAAAAGAAAATCAGGTAGACTTTGAAGCTGGAATGACTTTGAATATGGGACAATGGTTAAGTGTACCTTTAATTATTATCGGGTTCTATTTTATGCTCCGGCCCGTTAAAAAAATTAAATAAAAAAAACACCGATGCATACTGTATGCATCGGTGTTTTTTTTAAGTTATCTATTCTTTTTAGTAAGTCATCATAGGAGGTAACTCCTTAGCTTGATCAATCATTTTTTGGAGTTCTTTTACCGCAGGAACTCTTCCGGCTATTCTCTTTCCTCCGGCTTCGTTAACCTCAACCAATTTAGCGTATAGGTTCTCAGCATTTCTTAATTTGAACTCTTTCACTGTATCTACCCCACCTGCTTCAAGTAGCTCTGCAAACTGTCCGGCTATACCTTTAATTCTGAATAAGTCAGCGTGATTAGTCCAGGTAAGGATTAAAGATTCTGATATGCCTGTTTCTTTAGCTACTTCTTCTCTGCCTTTTTTTGAAGCACATCTTTCTAATAATTTCTCAGTAGTAGTGATTCCTACCGCTTTTAGTTTTTCTCCATACGAAGGACCAATACCTTCAATTTGTTCAATTCCGTATGCCATAAATTTAAGATTTAATGGGTTTATAAATTAGAATAAATGATTAATAATCAGTATATAAACACACAAACGGAAAAAAGGTTTACAGCAAATGTAAAATAAATGGCAAAATATGTAAAATATTATTTGCCTGTGACAATGCTTTTTATTTCATTGAGCTTATTTAAAGCCTCCATAGGGGTTAAATTATTGATGTCTAGCGTTAGAATCTCATCTCGAATCTGGCTTAAGACAGGATCATCCAATTGGAAGAAACTCAGTTGCATTCCTTCCCTGTTCTCACTTACTTTGGCTAACGGTTTTTCCCCCAGTCCTTGTCTTTGACTACTACCCTCCAGCTCTCGTAGAATATTATTCGATCGTTTAACAATACTAGGAGGCATACCCGCCATTTTGGCCACGTGTATACCAAAAGAGTGCTCACTACCACCACGTTCCAGCTTACGAATAAAAATTACTTTATTGTTTAACTCTTTCACGGCTACATTGTAATTTTTTATACGGCTAAACGATTTTTCCATCTCATTCAATTCGTGGTAATGTGTAGCAAAAAGAGTTCTGGCCTTAGCTTCAGGGTGTTCATGGATATATTCCACAATAGCCCAGGCGATGGAGATTCCATCATAAGTTGATGTTCCTCTACCTAGTTCATCAAAAAGAACCAAACTTCTGGGAGATAGGTTATTTAATATGTTTGATGCTTCATTCATCTCCACCATAAAGGTAGACTCTCCTAACGAAATGTTATCGCTTGCACCCACTCGTGTGAAAATTTTATCTACCAATCCAATATGTGCACTTTCAGCAGGTACAAAACACCCAATTTGTGCCATTAATGTGATTAATGCGGTTTGACGCAATAGTGCCGATTTTCCCGACATATTGGGACCTGTGACAATGATGATTTGTTGGTTTGCATCGTCCAGTTTTACGTCATTGGCTACATATTGTTCTCCTAAAGGCAGTTGTCTTTCTATCACAGGATGCCTTCCCTGACGAATATCTAATGAGATGTCATCACTAATGATGGGGCGAATGTAATTATATTGCTCTGCTACATTGGCAAAGGAGAGTAAACAATCTAAACGAGCAATTTGATTGGCGTTGATTTGTATAGCAGGGATAAACTCATTGATGGACAATACCAGCTTCTCAAACAACTGACTCTCTAATGCTAGAATTTTATCTTCAGCCCCTAGAATTTTTTCTTCGTACTCTTTCAGTTCCTGTGTAATGTATCGTTCTGCATTAACCAGTGTCTGCTTACGAATCCACTCTTGTGGTACTTTATCCTTGTGCAGATTACGTACTTCAATGTAGTAGCCAAAAACATTATTAAAGCCAATTTTCAAACTAGGAATCTTTGTTTGTTCACTTTCCCGTTCTTGAATTTGAATTAAATAATCTTTCCCGGAATAAGCTATGTTACGTAGGTTGTCTAACTCTTCATTGACCCCATTCTGTATAACTCCTCCTTTATTTATAAGTAACGGAGGATCTTCTGTAACCTCTTTGGCAATGCGTTCACGAATGGCTAGACAGAGGTCTATTTTTTCTCCTATTTTCTGAATATTAAGGTCTTGAGCAGACAAGCAGGCTTCCTTAATGGGCTCAATGGATTCTAAAGCTCTGCGTAATTGGACTATTTCCCTTGGAGACACACGACCTGTGGCAACCTTGGATATGATTCTCTCCAAATCACCTATCGGTTTTATCTCCTGTTCAAGAATTTCTTTAAAGTCAGGATGTTTAAAGAAATAGTCCACAATATCTAGTCGGTTATTAATAGGAGCTTTATCTTTAAGAGGGAAAACAACCCAGCGTTTCAGTAGGCGAGACCCCATAGGGCAGCTAGTTTTGTCTATGACTTGTAAAAGACTGCTTCCCCCTTCATTCATACTATTTAATAACTCCAAACTACGAATAGTAAATTTATCCAATCTCACGTAGCGCTCTTCTTCAATACGAGAGAGGGAGGTGATGTGACCTATTTGTTTGTGTTGTGTAATATCTAAATATTCAAGAATAGCACCCGAAGCAATAATACCACTTTCCAGTTGTTCTACTCCAAAACCTTTCAGTGTTTTGGTTTCAAAATGGTTAAGTAGTTTCTCTTTAGCTGTAGTCAGTGTGAAAATCCAATCATCCAGCTCAAAAATGAAAAAGGAGTCTCCAAACTGCTCTTTGAATGAGCTTCTTTTTCCCCGTTCAATCAGTACTTCTTTAGGAGAGAAATTGGTTAACAATTTGTCAATATAATCAAAAGGACCTTCTGCTGTTAAGAACTCTCCGGTTGAGATATCTAAAAAGGAGATACCGCAATGGTTGCGTTCCATATTAACAGCAGCCAGAAAATTATTTTCTTTATTATTTAGTATGTTATCATTGATGGATACTCCGGGAGTTACTAGTTCTGTAATGCCTCTTTTAACTAGTTTAGTGGTTGTTTTTGGGTCTTCTAATTGATCACAAATGGCCACTCTTTTTCCGGATCGGATAAGCTTGGGCAAATAAGTATCTAATGCGTGATGAGGAAATCCCGCCATTTCAACGTATTGGTTTTTGCCATTGGCTCTGCGTGTTAGGGTAATGCCTAAAATTTCAGCAGCTAATACAGCATCGCTAGAGAACGTTTCATAAAAATCGCCACATCTAAAAAGCATTAAAGCATCGGGATGGTTGGATTTCAACTTCACAAACTGCTTCATCATAGGGGTGCGTGCAATACTCTTATCAATATTTCCAATTTTCTTCATGCTCATTATTTGCTCGTTAGTTTCATACAAAGATAATCAACCGAATGATAATCTTAAATTCCTTTCTGAAAAATATCAAGGCACATATAACTTCTTCATATATTACGCTTTACACTACTAATTCTTTTGATTATCTTTGTGAAACTTGTAGTTTTAGTGGCTGAATGCCCGTATATAAGGCACCTAGCACTTATTTTTAGAGTGAAACAGAAGTTGTGGAGTTGCTTTACTTCCAAATGAAATTGTAAAAAAAGTGAAGTCATCTCCTGAAAATGTATGCAAAGTAAAAAAACAATCGCAAAGATTATGGAGTATAATTTTAAGAAAATTGAAGCCAAATGGCAAAATGAATGGGAGAAGCACAAAGTCTATCACGTGGTAGAAAATAATTTAAAAGAGAAATACTATGTGCTGAATATGTTTCCTTATCCTTCAGGTGCTGGTCTGCACGTGGGACATCCTCTGGGATATATTGCATCTGATATTTATGCGCGTTATAAGCGACTTTGTGGCTACAATGTTCTGAATCCTATGGGATATGATGCTTACGGTTTACCTGCTGAACAATATGCAATTCAAACCGGACAACATCCATCCATCACAACGAAAGAGAATATTAATCGTTATCGTGAGCAATTAGACCGTATCGGGTTTTCTTTCGATTGGGATCGTGAAATACGTACTTCTGAACCTTCCTATTACCATTGGACACAATGGGCTTTCATTAAAATGTTTGAAAGCTTTTATGATTTAGATAAAAAGACAGCTCGTCCCATTACGAAACTAACCGCTCATTTTAGTGATTATGGAAGTAAGGGTATTCGTCCTGCCTGCTCTGAAGAGATAGAGTTTACCTCTTTAGAGTGGAATAGAAAAACCGATAAAGAGAAGCAAGAGCTATTGATGAATTACAGAATGGCCTACTTGGGAGAAAGTATGGTGAACTGGTGTGCTGAATTAGGCACTGTGCTTGCAAATGATGAGGTAGTTGATGGGCTTTCCGAGCGAGGTGGTTTTCCTGTTGTTCAAAAGAAAATGAAACAATGGTCGCTTCGGGTTTCTGCATATGCCGACCGGTTATTGAGTGGTTTGAGTTTTGTGGATTGGAGTGATTCTTTGAAAGAGACACAACGTAATTGGATTGGAAAATCTACCGGAGCAGAAATGGCTTTCCAAGTGAAAGATAGTTCCGAGTCGTTCACCATCTTTACAACTCGACCTGATACTATATTTGGTGTTACATTTATGGTATTGGCTCCAGAGAGCGATTTGGTAGACTCTTTGACTCAACCCGACTATAAAGAAGCGGTTGATGATTATGTTAAAGCAACAAAGAAACGCACAGAAAGAGAGCGTATGATGGATAAGAAGGTTTCCGGTGTTTTTACAGGAAGTTATGCCATTAATCCCATTACTCACGAAGCTATACCTGTTTGGGTAAGCGATTATGTATTAGCCGGATATGGAACAGGAGCTATTATGGCTGTTCCGGCACACGATAGTCGTGACCACGCATTTGCTAAACATTTTGGTTTAGAAATTCGTCCATTAATCGAAGGTATTGACGTTTCTGAAGAAAGCTTCGATGCCATTGAAGGAATAATGATAAACTCACCTAAAGAAGGCCTTGAAGGTGCAGGGTTGGTTTTGAATGGATTGACTGTGGATAATGCCATAACAAAAGCCAAGAAATTTATTGCAGATGAAAAGCTAGGCAAATTAAAAGTGAACTACCGTTTACGTGATGCTATATTCTCTAGACAGCGTTATTGGGGTGAACCATTCCCTGTGTACTATAAGGATGATATGCCTTATATGATTGGGGAGAAAAACTTACCCTTGGAATTACCAGAGGTAGAGAAGTTTTTACCTACTGAGACCGGACAACCTCCTTTGGGACACGCTAAGAAATGGGCTTGGGACACAGTCAGTGAGAGTGTGGTTTCGAATGATTTAATTGATAATGAAACGGTTTTTCCCCTAGAGTTAAATACAATGCCTGGGTTTGCAGGTTCTTCAGCTTATTATCTACATTATATGGACCCCAACAACCCGGATGTGTTGGCCGATCCTGCCAAGGTGAATTATTGGAAAAATGTAGATTTATATGTAGGAGGAACGGAACACGCAACCGGACACTTGGTTTATTCCAGATTTTGGAATAAGTTTTTATATGACTTAGGAGTTTCTGTTACTGAAGAACCCTTCCAAAAACTAATTAATCAAGGGATGATTCAAGGTAGAAGTAATTTTGTTTATCGAATTAAAGAAACCAATACATTTGTTTCTCACGGATTAAAAGAAAATTACGATGTGACTCCACTGCACGTGGATGTAAATATTGTATCTAATGACATACTCGATATTAAAGCCTTCAAGGCTTGGCGTCCCGAGTTTAAAACAGCTGAATTTATTTTAGAGGGGGATAAATACTACTGTGGATGGGCGGTTGAAAAAATGAGTAAATCCATGTTTAACGTGGTAAATCCCGATGATATTATTGAAAGCTATGGTGCCGATACACTTCGTATGTATGAAATGTTTTTAGGTCCTTTGGAGCAATCAAAGCCTTGGGACACCAATGGAATCGATGGGGTTTATCGTTTCTTGCATCGTCTGTGGGGACTGTTTTATAATCGACAAGGTGAATACATTGTTACCGATGAAAAAGCAACACCCGATGAGTTGAAGGCTCTACATAAAACCATTAAAAAAGTTTCTTATGACATTGAGCACTTTTCGTTTAATACATCCATAAGTGCTTTTATGATTTGTGTAAACGAATTAATGGGACTTAAATGTAACAAGAAGGAAATATTAAGAGAGTTACTTGTTTTGGTTGCCCCTTTTGCTCCACATATTTGTGAAGAGTTATGGAGTGCCATTGGTGAACAAGAAACCATTTGCGATGCAAACTGGCCCAAATATGTTGAGGCTTATTTAGTGGAATCTACCATCAGTTATTCCATTTCATTTAATGGTAAGACTCGTTTTACGATGGATTTTGCTGCTGATACTGATTCCAAAGAGATTGAGGCAGTGGTCTTAGCCGATGAGCGGACTAAAAAATGGATGGATGGTAAGGCAGCACGTAAAGTAATTGTTGTTCCTAAGAAAATCGTTAATATTGTTTTATAGCATAGCAACAAATAAAGTAATGATATGAATGAAGTAGTAAAGGTGGATTATAAAAGGGAGATAAAGGATTATTTAACCATTACCCTAGGAGTAATGTGCTATGCCTTCGCTTGGTCTGCCTTTTTGCTTCCTTATCAAATTACGACCGGTGGAGTGGTGGGTATTTCATCTATTGTTTATTATTCGATAGGAGTTCCCATTCAATATACCAATCTGATTATTAATATCGGATTGATGGTTTTTGCTTTTCGGATATTAGGTCTTAATTTTACCATACGAACTTCGTATGGTATATTGAGCTTAACCTTTTTTCTTTGGCTTTTCCAAAAGCTGATAATGAATCCTGATAACACTTTTCCACAGGTTTTAGGCGAAGGACAGGAGTTTATGGCTTGTATTATAGGAGCTGCTGTTTGTGGTATGGGGTTAGGTCTTGTTTTTAATAGCAGTGGAAGTACAGGAGGAACCGATATTGTAGCGGCTATAGTAAATAAATACAGAGATATTACTCTCGGAAGAACCATAATGTATTGCGATATCATCATTGTGTCTTCTTCTTATATCATTTTTGAAGATTGGAGACGTGTTATTTTTGGTTTTGTTACTTTATTCATTGCAAACTTTGTATTGGATTGGGTTGTAAATAGTGCACGTCAATCCGTTCAGTTTTTTATTTTTTCCAAACATTATGAAATCATAGCCGAAGAAATCCAAAATGTGATGCGTAGGGGAGTTACTGTTCTTTCAGGAAAAGGATGGTACAGTAAAGAAGAGGTAAAAATCTTATTTGTTTTAGCTAAAAAAAGTCAATCTGTTGAGATCTTTCGATTGATTAAAGATATTGACCCCGATGCTTTTATTTCACAGAGTGAGGTTATTGGGGTTTATGGAAAAGGTTTTGATAAAATCAAAGTCCGATCTAAAAAACGGAGCATAGAGTGATATGGAGTTAATTTTTGCAACGCACAATAAACATAAGTTAGAAGAGGTAAAACATATTCTAAATCATAAGGTTGATTTACTGAGCTTAACCGATGTCTCTTGCTTTGAAGAGATTCCTGAAAATGAAGAAACATTAGAAGGGAATGCTATTTACAAGGCGCAATATATACACAATAAGTTCCAACGGAACTGCTTTTCCGATGACACCGGATTAGAGGTTGTTGCTTTAAATGGCGCCCCGGGTGTCTATTCGGCTCGCTATGGTGGTGAAGGCCATAACGACGAACTGAATAGAGCAAAACTATTAAATGATTTAAAAAACAAAGAAGACCGGTCGGCACAATTTCGAACAGTCGTTGCATTGTTCTGGGAAGGCTCCATGCATCTTTTTGAAGGAATTATTGAGGGGGAAATTAGCTTTGAAGAGCGGGGAACCAATGGTTTTGGTTACGATTCCCTGTTTGTACCCAAAGGATATAATAGAACTTTTGCCCAGATGACCGAAGAGGAAAAGAATGGCATAAGTCATAGAGGAAGAGCTATTGAAAAACTCTCTTTATTTATTGATAAGCAAATGGGAAGTGTTGACTAAGATGATGAAGCTTTTGCTTGGGTTTCTTTTTGCCTTTTTTGTTTTTTCCTGTACGCAACAACAGAGAAAAGAGCAAGTAGTAACGGTTGCCAAGAAAAAAGATACAGTCGTTGTAGTAGAGGAACAGATTCTACCTCCGGTCAATTATTTATCGGAAACAGCTCGTTATTTAGATTCTCTTGGACTGGTTAATCTTTTGGATATTGATTCTACGCTTGTTATTGATTTAATGTATGCTAAGCCGGATAACTTTACCGGTGAACTGTTGTATGTCGACTTAAGAGAAGCGTATTTGCTGCCTGATGCGGCCAATGCAGTGATAAAAGCACATGCTCTTTTAAAAGAAAAACATCCTGATTATTCTTTTATAATTTATGATGCAGCCCGTCCAATGACGGTTCAGCAAAAGATGTGGGATGTTGTAAAAGGAACTTCTAAATATAAGTACGTATCCAATCCTGCCAATGGGGGAGGCTTACATAATTATGGTTTAGCAGTAGATATTAGTATTCTTGATGAAAAAAAGCAACCCTTATCTATGGGGGTACCCGTGGATCATTTGGGGTTTGAATCGCATATAACGGAAGAAAATCAGCTAGTTTCAAAGGGGATTATTACGGAGAAAGAAAAAGAGAATCGGAAGTTATTACGTGATCTTATGGTGCGTGTTGGATTCAAACCTTTGGCAAGTGAGTGGTGGCACTTTAATTGGTGTAGTAGAAAGGAAGCAAGAGAAAAATACACTTGTATAGAGTAAGTTAGGGTTGAATTAATTTTGTCTATAATTCCATCCATTTACTTAGTATTGATGTTTTTTACTTTGTTGGCGAAGTAAATTGACATTAAAAAATTTATCTTTGTACTTCTTAATAGAATGTTGTAAAAATGGCAATAGAAATACGAAAAGTCTCTTCAAAAAAAGAATTAAAAAAGTTTATACGTTTTAATTACGAGCTATACAAAGATAATCCTTATTCGGTTCCCGACTTGTTCGATGGAATGGTTGATACCTTTGACCCTCATAAAAACTCTGCCTTTGAGGTGTGTGAAGCCGAATACTTTCTAGCTTATAAAAAGGATAAAATAGTGGGAAGAATAGCTGCTATTATACATCACGAAGCTAACAAAGTGTGGAATAAAAAAGCAGTTCGCTTTGGGTGGATTGACTTTATTGATGATCCTGAAGTTTCAAAAGCTTTGCTGGAAACCGTTGAACAATGGGGAAAAAGCAAGGGGATGACTGAAATTCACGGGCCACTGGGTTTTACCGATTTAGATGCTCTAGGTCTTTTGGTTGAAGGGTTTGATCAGCTAAGTACTATGGCTACGATTTATAACTATCCCTATTATTCAAACCATTTGGAGGCGTTAGGATATGATAAAGATGTGGACTGGGTGGAGTTTAAAATAACGATTCCCGAAGGAATACCCGAGAAGCATCAACGCATCACAAATATAGTTCAGGAAAAGTATAAACTCAGAATAAAAAAATATAGTTCGGGAAAGAAAATTGCGGCTGATTATGGTGACGCAATCTTTCAGCTGATGAATGAGGCTTACTCTTCATTATATGGTTATGCACCACTAAAGCAAGGGCAAATAGATCAGTATGTGAAGATGTATCTTCCTTTATTAGACTTAAGAATGGTAACTCTTGTTGTAGACGAAAACGATGAGTTGGTTGCTTTTGGTGTTTCCATGCCTTCCCTGTCAGAGGCTCTGCAGAAAGCCAAAGGAAAACTCTTTCCTTTTGGATGGATTCCATTATTAAAGGCTTTATTCATGAAACGTAGAGCTAAAATATTGGATTTACTAATTGTAGCTGTAAAACCTGAATATCAAAATAAAGGAGTTAATGCTTTGCTTTTTTCCGATTTAATTCCTATTTATCATAAATTAGGATTTAAATATGCAGAAACAAATCCTGAACTAGAATTAAACAATAAAGTACAGGCTCAGTGGGGCTATTTTGAAACTGTACAACATAAACGTCGTAGGGCGTATATAAAACAGATTGATTGATTATGGAAAAATTCAACGAAGCTTTATTGCAAGAAGAAGTTACTTATAATGATGATAATATACGTCACTTAAGTGATATGGAGCACATCCGTACACGTCCGGGGATGTATATTGGTAAGCTGGGAGATGGATCACACGCTGAAGATGGAATCTATGTTCTTCTTAAGGAGGTTCTCGATAATAGTATCGATGAATTTAAGATGAAATCCGGAAAGAAAATAGAGGTTACCATTGATGAAGAGTTGCGGGTAGCTGTTCGAGATTATGGTCGTGGTATTCCTCAGGGAAAAATGATTGAGGCTGTTAGTGTTCTAAATACCGGAGGTAAATACGACAGTAAAGCTTTTAAGAAAAGTGTTGGATTGAATGGTGTGGGAGCTAAGGCAGTAAATGCTTTGAGTTCATTCTTTGAAGTACGTAGCTATAGGGAAGATAAAGTGCGTATTGCTAGTTTCTCAAAAGGAAACCTTGAAAAAGATGTGATTGAAGAAGCAAAGGTAGCTTCGGGTACTTATATCTCTTTTGAGCCGGATGAGGCTTTATTTAAAGGGTATAAATTCAGGTACGACATTGTGGAACAAATGCTCCGTAACTATACTTATCTCAATGCGGGGTTATCCATAGTTTTTAACGGAAAAGAGATAAAGTCAAAAGATGGCTTAGTCGATTTACTGAATGATAATATGACGGCAAATGCTCTATATCCAATTATTCACTTGAAAGGAGAAGATATAGAGATTGCATTTACTCACACCAATCAATACGGTGAAGAGTATTACTCTTTTGTTAATGGTCAGCACACTACTCAAGGAGGAACACATCAAAGTGCTTTTAGAGAACACGTGTCCAGAACAATACGAGATTTCTATGATAAGAATCACGAGTTTGCAGATATACGTAATGGAATTGTTGCTGCTGTGGCCATTAATGTGGAAGAGCCTATGTTTGAGAGTCAAACCAAGATTAAACTAGGTTCTACTCATATGTCTCCCAATGGTGGTATTACAGTTTACAAATTCATTGGAGACTTCCTAAAAAAAGACTTAGATAACTTCTTACATAAGCACCCTGCAATAACAGAGGTGATGATGAAGAAGATACAAGAATCTGAAAAAGAGCGAAAAGCTATGGCGGGAGTAACTCGAATAGCTCGTGAAAGAGCTAAACGAGTGAACTTGCACAATAAAAAGCTAAGAGATTGTAGAGTGCATTTTAATGATGGTTCCGGAGAGTTTAAGGAAGAGTCTTCCATCTTCATTACTGAAGGTGACTCTGCGAGTGGTTCCATTACTAAAAGTAGAGACGTAAATACACAAGCGGTCTTTAGCTTGCGAGGAAAACCTTTGAATTCTTACGGATTAACTAAAAAAGTGGTTTATGAGAATGAAGAGTTCAATTTGTTACAAGCCGCTTTAAATATTGAAGATGGAATTGAGGGGTTACGTTATAATAAAGTGATTGTGGCAACTGATGCCGATGTGGATGGTATGCATATTCGTCTATTGTTAATCACTTTCTTTCTTCAGTTTTTCCCTGATTTAATAAAGAAAGGACACGTTTATATTTTACAAACTCCACTTTTCCGCGTACGCAATAAGAAGAAGACAATTTATTGTTATTCAGAAGAAGAGCGAATCAATGCAATAGAAGAGTTAAAACCTAATCCTGAAATTACCCGATTCAAGGGATTGGGAGAGATTTCTCCGGATGAGTTTAAGCACTTCATTGGAAAAGATATGCGTTTAGAACGTGTTAGTTTAAGAAAAACGGACAAAGTAAGCGATTTGCTGCGCTTTTATATGGGCACTAATACGATGGAGAGACAACATTTTATTATTGACAATTTAGTTGTTGAAGAAGATATAGAAAAAGCAGAGTAATATGAATAGAGCTATATTTCCGGGTACTTTCGATCCTTTTACCATTGGTCACGAATCGGTTGTGAATAGAGCATTAGCTTTTATTGACGAGATTATTATTGGTATTGGTATTAACGAAGGCAAAGAGACCTATTTTCCCTTAGAAAAAAGATTAGATATGGTTCATAAACTATATCAAAATGAACCTCGGGTTAAGATAAAAGCGTATAACTCCTTAACGATTGACTTTGCAAGAGAAATGGACGCGAATTTAATTGTTAGAGGTATTCGTACTGTTAAAGACTTTGAATATGAAGAAACCATTGCAGATATCAATCGCAAGTTGTCTGGTGTGGAAACTATTTTGCTTTTTACAGAACCGGAACTAACGTGTATCAGCTCAACGATAGTAAGGGAACTGTTATTGTTTGGAAAAGATGTAACTCGTTTTTTACCTGAAGGAATGATCTATAAATGAAACAGAAAATAATTGTTTTACTTTTATGCCTACTTGGGTTAACCTGTTTCTTGCAGGCTAAGGATACGATTTCATTATATAAACTCTTAGCTGCAGAGAATGAGATTGTTAAGCACTATGTGGATGAAGTTAATGAGAAAAAGATAGTTGAAGAGGCAATTCGGGGTATGCTTGAGAAGTTAGACCCTCACTCAACTTATATGACTCAAGAAGAGGTTAAAAAGGCCAATGAGTCTTTGCAGGGGAACTTTGATGGCATCGGAGTACAATTTCAAATGATGGAAGATACTTTGCTGGTTATTCAGCCTGTTAGTAATGGACCTTCAGAAAAGGCCGGTATCTTAGCCGGAGATCGGATTATTGCAGTGAATGATACCACTATTGCAGGAGTTAAAATGACTACTGATGAAATTATGTCACGCTTGAAAGGTCTGAAAGGAACTTCCGTAAATCTTACCATTGTGAGAAGAGGAGTAGAAGAGCCGATGTCCTTTGATATTATACGAGATAAAATTCCTGTATTTAGTTTAGATGCTTCTTATTTAATTGATTCTTCCATTGGTTACATCCGATTAAATCAATTTGGAGCCGAAACCTCTAAAGAGCTTCAGCAGGCCTTAAAAGAGTTACAATCTGAAGGGATGAAAGATTTAATTCTCGATTTACAGGGAAATGGAGGCGGATACTTAAATGCTGCTGTAGATATTGCGAATGATTTTCTTGGCAATAAAGAGTTAATAGTTTATACCGAAGGAAGAGTTTATCCAAGGAAAGAATATAGAGCCCAAAGAAATGGAATGTTTCGTAAAGGACGATTAATTATTCTCATCGATGAATTTTCTGCTTCAGCCAGTGAGATAGTTGCTGGGGCAGTTCAAGACTGGGATAGAGGAGTATTAGTGGGGCGAAGAACCTTTGGAAAAGGATTGGTGCAAAGACCCATTCTTTTACCCGACTACTCTATGATGCGATTGACAGTAGCTCGTTATTATACCCCTGTTGGGCGCTCCATACAAAAGCCTTATCAGTCAATGACACTAACAGACTCTTTGAATAGCAAAGCGAGAGCTCCTTACGAAGTGGAAATACTTCAAAGGTATCAGCACGGTGAAATGACAAATTCCGATAGTATTCAGTTTAATGACTCCTTGCGTTTTGAAACAAAAAAACTAAAACGTAAAGTTTATGGAGGAGGGGGAATTATGCCAGACTACTTTGTTCCGGTAGATACCACCCAAACCACAACCTTGTTTCGAGATCTTGTTTTAAAAGGTGCTCTGTTTAAGGCAGTAACAAAGTACATCGAAGTGAATCGGGAAAAATTAAAACAACAATATCCACAGTTTGTTACTTTTAAAAAAGACTTTCACTTGGATGAAGAGTTGATTGCCTTGTTGAAAAAAACAGCTACAGATAGTGGGATAAAAGAAAACGAAGAAGAGTTTCAATCTTCATTACCTTATATAGAGATGCGCCTCAAGGCTTTAATCGCAAGGGATTTATGGAGCTTGGGTGAGTATTTTCAGATCATCAATGAATCAAATAAAAGTCTGCTTAAAGCAATCGAATTATTACAAAATGGAGGATATGAAAAAGTATTATCCGTTAAATAATGATATAATAGGCTTAAGAGTTGATATTTAGTATTTAAAAAGCAGAAACAAATTGCCAAAGTTTATTAAATTTGATATATTTGTTAAATGTAGAATAAGTATTCATTGGAATACTATTTAGTGTGCTAATTATCTGTTAAATGTATAAATTATAAACTTAAAAATTTTTACCAAATGATGAAAAAGTTGTATCTACCGTTGCTCGTGATATTGACTGCCATAATCTCTTCATGTAGCAGCAAGATGGGAGAACTTCCATCTGATTATTTTACAACAACTCCTCAGGTTTTAGAGGCTGTTGGAAATAAAGTGCCTGTAACTATTAATGGAAGATTCCCAGAGAAGTACTTTAATAAAAAAGCTGTAGTTGAGGTAACTCCAGTATTAAAGTGGGATGGAGGACAAGTAAAAGGAAATAGTGTTACTTTCCAAGGCGAAAAAGTACATGGAAATCATCAAACGATGTCTTATCGTATGGGTGGAAATTACACAATGAAAACTTCTTTTGATTACCAACCAGAAATGGCTCGTTCAGAGTTGTTCTTGGAGTTTGTGGGAACTATTGGAAACAAGAGAGTAGTTATTCCTCCAGTGAAAATTGCTGAAGGTGTTATTGCTACTTCTGCATTAATAAACAACACGTTAGGAAATGCTAATCCTGCTAATGGAGATGACGCTTTCCAACGTATCATTAAAGAAGCTCACAAAGAAAACATTATGTTCTTGATTCAACAAGCTAATATCCGTACAGGTGAAATGAAAAAGCTACAAGGTTTCAAGGATGAAACAGCTACTATTAACGAAGCTGCTAACAAAAAAATCAGTAACGTTGAGGTTTCTGCTTATGCATCACCTGATGGTGCTTTAGACCTAAACACTCGTTTGGCTTCTAATCGTGAATCTACTACTGCTACTGCTTTGAATCGTGAACTTAAAAAAGCTAAGATTGATGCTTTAGTTGATACAAAATATACAGCAGAAGACTGGGATGGATTCAAAGAATTAGTATCTAAATCTAACATTCAAGATAAAGAGTTAATCTTACGTGTTCTTGAAATGTATAGTGATCCACAACAAAGAGAGCAAGAAATTAAAAACATCTCTTCTGTATACAGTGTTTTAGCTGATGAAATTTTACCTCAATTAAGACGTGCTCGTTTGACATTGAACTATGAAATCATAGGTAAATCAGATGCAGAAATCTCTAGCTTAGCAAAAAGCAATCCTCGTGAATTAAATGTAGAAGAATTACTTTATGCAGCAACATTAACTGATAATGTTGAGACACAAAAAGACATCTTTACTCAAGCTTCAAAACAATTCCCTAATGACTACAGAGGTTATAATAACTTAGGTAGATTAGCTTTTGAAGAAGGTGATTTTGCAAAAGCTGAAAACCTATTCCAACAAGCAAATCGTGTAGAGTCTACTCCTGAAGTAAATATGAACTTGGGATTAATTGCTTTAACAAAAGGTGATTTAGCTGCTGCTGAAGCAAACTTAGGTAAAGCTTCCGGTTCAAAAGAATTGAACGAAACATTAGGAAACCTATACGTTGCACAAGGTCAATACGATAGAGCTGTTAATGCTTTTGGTGATGCCAAAACAAACAGTGCTGCACTAGCTCAAATTTTAGCTCAAGACTATAATAAAGCAAAAGGTACTTTAGAAAATGTAACAAGACCTGACTCTTATACAGACTACTTAATGGCTGTTGTTGGAGCTAGAACAAATAACTTAAATATGGTTACATCTAGTTTAACTAAAGCTGTTGCTAAGAATCCTGCTTTAGCTAAAATGGCTGCAACCGATTTAGAGTTCTCAAGATATTTTACAAGCTCTGAATTTATGAATATCATAAAATAAATGTAAAGCTTGAAAAGAATAAAAAGAGTTATCTAATTAGAGTTTAGATAACTCTTTTTTATATTTGCTGTGTTTTTGGAATAGAAACCTAAGAAATGAAAAAAATAGTTTTCCTTTTGTCGTTATTCATTTTCTTCTCTTGTAAAAAAGAGATGGAACAATCTCGTATACAAGGGGTAATTGAGGGGTTGACTACAGATACAATTTATTTATATGGTATTGAAGATTTATATGATCGTGTAGATACGGTTTTTCTTGAAGCAGGAAAGTTTTCAGTTGATCTTCCCATTGATACCCTCACTTTATTGAGAATGGTTGTTCGTGATTCGTTGGAATATCCTCTTTTTATAGATCATAAAGAGGTGCTAAAAATTTCAGGATCAGTAGATGAACAGCTTCATTTAAAGGTGGAAAGTAAAAACTCTTTCAATAAGGATTATTCCATTTTCTTAGATTCTATTGCTAAAAACGTTTCTTATCCCTCTGACAGTGTACGTTTGGATGAGATAAAGAAATACATACTTAAAAATAATAATTCTTTAGTCTCTGTTTATTTAATTGATACTTACTTTGTGAATGTTCCTACTCCTGATTTGGATGAACTTAAATTCATTTTGGATCGATTAACCGGTGAATTAAAAGATAGACATTCCATTTCTACTATGATAGAATGGGTAGAAGCAATAGGAAAAGTAAGTGTTGATAAGATTGCACCTTATTTCAGTCTGAAAATGTCTGATGGGGTATCTAAGACACGTACAACATTCAAAAATAAATACATCCTTTTGCATTTTTGGGCCTCTTGGGATAAGCAATCCAGAAGAGAGAATCAAAGAATAAAAGAACTCTATAAAAAATATAAGAAAGAGAAAGAACTGACATTCGTTAGTTTCTCTCTAGATTTGGATTCTCTTTTATGGAAAGATGCCATTAAAGAAGATTCATTAGTCTGGGATCAGTCTTGTGATTTGAAGGGCTGGTCTTCTGATTTTATAAAACAATATTCAATAAGTGAAATCCCAACCCTTATTTTAATAAATCCCCAATCTAGTATAATAGGTCGAGAGATAGAAGTTAACAGCTTAACTGAGCAATTAGATTCATTGCTAAAGAAATAAGAGTTATTCTATATCTTTAAATATGCTTGTAAAAGTTTTCGGGGCGGCTGTGCAAGGCGTTGATGCCACCCTTATTACCCTTGAAGTGAATGTTTCTCGAGGCTGTATGTTTTATTTAGTTGGTTTACCCGACTCAGCCGTTAAAGAAAGTCACGAACGTATCATTTCTGCCTTACAATATACAGGGCATAAACTTCCAACCTCCAATGTAGTTATCAATATGGCTCCTGCCGATATAAAGAAAGAAGGAGCTGCCTATGATTTGCCTTTAGCCATTGGTTTATTAGCTGCCAATGAAGATATTCAATCCGAACAGTTGTCTCGTTATATGATTATGGGAGAATTGAGCTTGGATGGAACCATTCAACCCATAAAAGGAGCACTTTCTATGGCTATTAAAGCTAGAGAAGATCATTTTGAAGGCCTTTTTGTTCCTAAACAGAATGCTAATGAAGCGGCTGTTGTTAATGATTTAAAGGTGTATGGAGTATCTTCCATCACCGAGGTTATTCAGTTTTTTAACGGTGAAAACAAGTTGGCTCCAACCCTTGTAAATACACGAGAGGAATTTTCTATTCAACAAAACCATTTTGATTTGGATTTTGCTGAGGTAAAAGGTCAGGAAGGAGTTAAAAGAGCCTTGGAAGTTGCTGCTGCAGGTAGTCATAACCTGTTAATGGTAGGAGCTCCCGGTAGTGGAAAATCAATGATGGCTAAGCGGTTGCCTTCCATCTTACCACCTCTTTCTCTAGCAGAAAGTTTAGAAACTACTAAGATTCACTCTGTAGCAGGTGAACTGGGTAAAATTACCGGATTGATAGCTCAAAGACCTTTCCGTGATCCACATCACACCATTTCTACGGTGGCCTTGGTGGGAGGAGGAACTTTTCCTCATCCGGGTGAAATCAGTTTGGCTCATAATGGAGTTCTTTTCTTAGATGAACTGCCCGAGTTTAATCGAAACGTATTGGAAGTATTGCGTCAACCTTTGGAAGATCGGAAAATCACAATTTCCAGAGCACGGTGTAAAGTGGATTATCCTGCAAACTTTATGTTAGTTGCCTCAATGAATCCTTGCCCTTGTGGTTATTTTAATCATCCCAATCGTTCTTGTGTCTGTGCTCCACAGCAAGTTCAAAAATACTTGAATAAGATATCCGGCCCTTTGTTGGATAGAATAGACATTCAGGTGGAGATAGTACCTGTTCCTTTTGAGGAACTCTCTAAAAGAGAGTGGGGTGAATCCAGCTCTTCCATTCGAGAGCGTGTGGTGAAGGCCCGCAACATTCAAAAAGAAAGGTATAAAGAGTATCCTTCAATTTATAGCAACGCACAAATGAATAGTAAGTTGCTTAACAAATATGCTCAGCCGGATGCAGCCGGTTTGTCACTTTTAAAGAATGCCATGGTACGGTTAAACCTCTCTGCACGTGCTTACGACCGTATATTGAAAGTGGCTCGTACCATTGCTGATTTGGAAGGGGCAACAAATGTACAATCTCAACATCTGGCAGAAGCTATAGGTTATCGTAACCTGGACAGAGCCGGTTGGGCTTCACAATAAGAAAAGATGTAATAAAGTAAATAAGTAAAAGGTGTGATAAACCAAATATCGCACCTTTTTTATAATTATCTTTGACTAGTCCTGAATAAGCGTTACAGTTTATTGGACAAATATAGTGAGAGCTTTGAATAATAGGTCTGCTTCCATTTGAGATGATAAATTCTATTTTTATTTTATTTTTTGATTAATTTTCTTCATTTTTCAATTAAAAATCATCTGATTTCTACTTCAAGCTCCTTTATAGTGGCTTTCTGGATATTGTGAGTGAGGTGTGGATATCTTAATTTATTTTGGACAACTAGTTAAGCGACATTCTTGATGTTTTGTTTTTTGTATTGTTCATTAAATTTATCGATAGTCATATAGTCCAGATATGAGTTCCTTCTTTTCTTTCTATGCCAAATTTTTATATATTTAAAGATGGCAGTTCTCATCTGATTTTTATTCATCAATTTATTTCCATAGATCAACTCTGTCTTGAGTGATTTAAAGAATGCTTTGGCTACAGCATTGTTCCAACAATTTGCTTTCCAGCTCATGGATTGAACTATCTTGTAACCTGAGTTCGATTAATCTTTCTTGTTGATGAATTTTGTATAGCTTTTGAAGCTCAAACCCCTTCATTTCTAATCGGAAATAAACCCAAACGCAAACCCACATTAAGCACAGCCGAAGTAATAACTATCACTTTATTGTTCCATTTGAGTGGATTTAGAACTTTCAAACATTTCTATCTGTTTTATGTACAGAAACATATGACATCCGAGTTTCCCAAGACAGTCTCTTACAATCGCTTTGTCGAACTGATGCAAGGCATCCTTTTGCCTATGACAATTTTCGCAAAGACGTGCTGCTTAGGAACGTGTACAGGCATTAGTTTTGTCGATTCTACACCGATTCGAGTTTGTAAAAACAAGCGTATTAGTGCCAATAAAGTATTTGCAGGCCTAGCTACAACGGGTAAATCTACAATCGGTTGGTTTCATGGATTCAAGCTGCATATTGTAATTAATGATAAAGGGGAGATTTTGAGCTTTTGCGTCACTCAAGCTAATGTAGATGATAGAGAACCTCTTAAAAACGAATCTTTTCTAAGGGCTGTTTTCGGTAAACTATGCGGAGACAAAGGCTACATATCAAAAAAATTACAAGAGTTACTTTTTGTGGATGGCATTCATTTAATAACCAGTATTCGAAACAATATGAAGAATTCATTGATGACAATGGCAGACAAAATCTTGCTTCGAAAGCGTTCTGTCATTGAGACAGTTAATGACGAGTTGAAGAATATTTGTCAAGTAGAGCACTCCAGGCATCGTTCGTTTGCAAATTTTGTGGCAAATCTAGTATCAGGCATCATAGCTTACAGTTTTTTACCCAAGAAACCCTCAATTAAGTACAGTACCATAAAAGATGCCCAATTAGCTATCTTTTATTAATCGAACTCAGGTTAATAAGATCTATATAATGCTAGCAACACGAAAAATTTTCTGAAATCCTTCCGACCATTTTTTATGGATCAACCAATCTTGAAAATTCAAATCATGATTGTGTTTATTAAAAATATGTATTATAAGATTCTTCTTATTGCAGACATCAAATCGAGATTGCAAATCATAGACACCTTCGACAGATACATTTTCATCTTCTGTTCCATGAACAACAATAACAATAGTCTTTATTTCTCTATTTTGAGGAAGGCACAAGCGAGTTGTTGAAGTTTCTCCATCAGAGAATGTAATCTTTCTTATTTCTGAGGTAAAAGTTTGTGCTTGTACCGAAGAGGTAACTAGCATTATTATCAATAAACATTTAATCAAATTTTTTATGAGAATATTTTTATTCTAATGTAACAATCTCAATAAAATCATTTGCTTAACTCTTCTGAATCTTGCAATTGATTATATAACTCTTGCAATTGTTGGCGAGTCTCAATCATGCGTTTCATCGAAATTCTGTTTGAAATAATACTGGCTATGAAAAGTGACGTAAGTCCAGAAATCAACTGAATCAACAATATTTTAAATGAGAAACCCACCGTAAGTATGTATATCAGAAAGAATAACAATAGTAAAGTTATGCCAAGTCCAAATCGCCAAAACCATTTCCCACTCCGCTTGATACCTTTGTCGAAATCTCGTATTCGCAGTTCAATCCATTCTTTTAGTGGCATGTCGAAAGAGTAGCGTTGTGCCCTTCGGCGTCCCCATTCGGAGATACAGACTGCTCCAAAAATCAGAACCATTATAGCAACTATTAAGGCATACCCATACGTTTGCAGTTGAGGTGATGTATATTTCATCATTATCCATACGCATAATAGACAAAAGAATATGAGTATCGACCAGAATATGATGCCAGGATAGGAGCGGTTTATTGCTCTGCGAACTGTATTTAGCACAATCAAAGTTATTTCCGAATCAGTGTAATTATCTATTTGTTGCACTACATTTTATTTCCATATTTCTTTAATTCTTTGGTTATCCATAAGTTTTTATTTTAAAAGTTTCTCTAGTTGTTTTTTAGCTCTATTAATACGTACACCGACATTTGAACTACTTATTCCTATTATCTCTCCTATTTCGTTATAGCTATAATCCTCCAGATAGAGTAACATAATAGAACGATCTATTTCTTTGAACTTTTGTAGTGCGTTTAGTAATTTTTGATAATTATTATCTCGATCAATATTATCAAGCGTTTCCGTGTGAGGTGTTTCCGGTGCATCATCAGTAAAAACGAGACGACTATCTTTTCTTATCTTTGATATTGATGTGTTTATAGCAACAGCATAAATCCATGAAGCTAATTTACTTTTATCTTTTAATGATGGAAAAGATCGCCACAACTGATAGACGATCTCCTGAAAGTTATCTTGTTTATCAACATTAGATCTAAAATAAATTAAATTCACTTTATGTATAATTCCCTGATATGCCGAAATTATCTTTAAGAATTCTTCCTGTTTTGACTTCATTCTATTGCTTCTTTTACTATATAGTCGTAGTTTTGTCGATTTTATTACAAAAGAAGAGGAAAAATAGATAAATAGTATCTTGTCAAGGACTAAACTTGAATAGTAATAGATACTTGAATTTTCACCTTCCTTTCAAATCACAACACAATAATATTTTGAAAATACTTGTAGGTCTAAGACCCCAAGGTGGTCGGTCCTAGACCGAAGGCCTGTCGGTCTAGGACTGAAGGTTGCTCGGTCTAGGACCGTTGAAACGACTTACTGATACAGCTTACAGAAGGGACTGTTTGGGGGGTTAAAAATGGGGCGAGGAGTTGAAATGTGTGGTTCTCTTTGTTTTTTTGTTTATAATCCATCTTACTTGTAGCAGAAAAGTCTTGATAGTCAACAAAAAAGAGTTAATTTTGTGGCTTACTTAACACATTCAGGAATTATGGAACTAGATACACTTACAGCAGTATCGCCTATAGATGGCAGATATAGAGCAAAAACAGAGGCATTAGGTAATTATTTTTCAGAGTTTGCCTTAATTAAATATAGAGTACGGGTTGAAATAGAGTACTTTATTGCTCTGTGTGAGGAACCTTTACCCCAATTATCAGCTGTTGACAAGGAATATTTCAGCACGTTGCGTAGCATTTATATTAATTTTACTGAAGCTGATGCACAACGTATAAAGGATATTGAAAAGGTAACCAATCACGATGTGAAGGCTGTGGAGTATTTCTTAAAAGAGAAATTCGATCAACATAAAGAGCTAATTCCTTATAAAGAGTTCATTCATTTTGGCTTGACTTCTCAAGATATCAATAACACTTCTGTTCCTTTATCTATAAAAGAGGCATTGGAGGATGTATATTATCCTTTATTGACCGAATTGGTTGAAAAGCTGAAGAAATATGTTGATGATTGGAGAGATATACCGATGCTAGCAAAAACTCACGGTCAGCCTGCATCGCCTACTCGTTTAGGGAAAGAAATCAAGGTGTTTTTATATCGTATTCAAGAACAATTGGAACATTTGACTTGCCTGCCTATTACAGCTAAGTTCGGTGGAGCAACAGGAAACTTTAATGCTCACCATGTGGGTTATCCCGAAATTGACTGGAAATCATTTGGTAATCGTTTTGTTACCAATTACTTAGGTTTGGAACGAGAACAATATACTACCCAGATATCAAATTATGATAATCTAGGTGCTTTGTTCGATGCTATGCGTCGCATAAATACTATTCTAATTGACTTAGACCGTGATTTCTGGCAATACATCTCAATGGAGTATTTCAAACAAAAAATTAAAGAAGGAGAAGTGGGTTCAAGTGCTATGCCACACAAGGTGAATCCTATTGATTTTGAGAACTCTGAAGGCAATCTGGGAATAGCGAATGCTATTTTTGATCATCTATCAAATAAACTTCCTATTTCTCGTTTGCAGAGAGATTTGACTGATTCTACAGTTCTTCGTAACGTGGGTGTACCTATTGGACACACTGTGATAGCTGTAAATAGTACGCTGAAAGGGTTGGGTAAACTGTTGTTAAATGAAAATGCTATTCGTTCTGATTTAGACGATTGTTGGAGTGTTGTGGCTGAGGCTATACAAACCATACTTCGTAGAGAAGGATATCCTAATCCTTATGAAGCATTGAAGCATTTAACACGTACTAATCAAACAATTAATGAGCAATCCATTCACGCATTTATTGATGAGCTGGATGTGGATGAAGCATTAAAAATAGAATTAAGAGCTATAACTCCTTACAACTATACTGGAGTATAATTTCACAAAAAAAGTAGGCCGTGAGGTTGAAAAATTCAAAAAATGGAAAATAAAAAAAGAGGTGGAAGAAGTTCTCAAAGGAGATCATCTACCGAAACAGGCCGTGAAGGCAGAAGAAAAGAATCTCACTACGGTGATAGAGAATCCCGTCCCCGCTTTCGTAAAGAAAGCCGAAAAGAGGAGGATTCTTTTGGAGAAAGAAAAGAAGAAGGATCGAGAGGTCGTTACTCTTCTAAGAGAAGTGAGGGGAGACGCGATAATCGTTTTGAAAGAGAGGATAATCGCAGGGAGAAAAAGAGTTTTGACCGATCCAAATCGTATGGTCAAAAGAGAAAAGAGAGTGGTTACTCTAAAAAACAGGCACCTACTATAAAAGAAGAGGCCATTCGTTTGAATCGTTACCTTTCCAGAGCAGGAATCTGTTCTCGTAGAGAGGCCGATGAGTTTATTGCTGCAGGAGTAGTCTCTGTAAATGGAGAGATAGTAACAGAGTTGGGTACAAAGGTGAAACCAACTGATGTGGTGAAATTTCACGATCAGCCGGTTGGACTAGAGAAGAAAGTGTATGTACTTTTAAATAAACCTAAGAATTGTGTTACCACAATGGACGACCCAAGAGGGCGTATGACGGTTATGGATCTGGTGAAAGGGGCTTGCGATGAACGCATATATCCTGTAGGGCGTTTGGACAGGAATACCACAGGGGTTTTGTTGTTAACAAATGATGGCGATTTAGCTGCTCGTTTAACCCACCCTCGTTATGAACATAAAAAAATGTATCACGTGGTTACAGATAACCCCGTAAAAGAAGAGCATCTTGAGCAAATAGCGTCCGGTATAGAGTTGGAAGATGGTTTTATTAAAGCGGATTCTATCAGCTATGTTGATGAAGAGAGTGAGAAACACATCGGAATTGAAATCCACTCGGGAAAGAATCGAATAGTAAGACGCATCTTTGAATCTTTAGGATATACGGTGGTTCGTTTGGATCGTGTATACTTTGCCGGTTTAACAAAAAAAGGATTGCCAAGAGGTCAGTGGAGAAATTTAACTCCTGCCGAGGTGGGGTTCTTGCAGATGATTTCGCAAACAGAAAAAAAGAAATAAATTTAATTGTTTTAATAAAACAGAAGAATAATATGGAAAAAATTAGTAGAACAAAAAATGTTGATTTATTACAGAGAGTCGATTATGGAGCTCTGGTTAACATTAAAGGGTGGGTACGTACTCGCAGAGGTAGTAAGAAAGTTAGCTTTGTAGCTATGAATGATGGTTCTACAATTAATAATGTCCAAGTAGTTATTGATAATGAGCTTTTTGATGAAGAGGTGTTACGTAAGATAACAACTGGTGCTTGTATAAGTGTGAATGGAAAATTGGTGGAATCAGCAGGTTCTGGTCAACAGGTTGAAATACAAGCAACAGAAATAGAAATATTAGGTACTTGCGACGAATCTTATCCTTTGCAAAAGAAAGGTCATACGATGGAGTTTTTGCGAGAGATTGCTCACCTGCGTCCTCGTACCAATGCTTTTGGTGCTGTTTTTCGCATTCGTCACCACATGGCTATTGCCATTCATCAGTTTTTTCACGACAGAGGTTTCTTCTATTTCCACACTCCCGTAATTACTTCATCGGATAGTGAAGGTGCAGGACAGATGTTTACTGTAACTACTCTGGATATGGAAAATGTACCTAAAGGTGAAGATGGAGCTGTTCAATACGAAGAAGACTTCTTTGGAAAACAGGCACATCTTACCGTATCGGGACAGCTGGAAGGAGAGTTGGCAGCTACTGCCTTAGGGGCAATCTATACTTTTGGACCTACATTTAGAGCAGAGAACTCGAACACACCTCGCCACTTGGCAGAGTTTTGGATGATAGAGCCAGAAGTTGCATTCAGTGATAATGTAGATAATATGGATTTAGCTGAAGAGTTTATCAAATACTGTATTCAGTGGGCATTGGATAACTGCAAAGAAGATCTTCAGTTTTTGAACGACCGTATAGATAAAACCTTGCTTGAGCGTTTAAAAGGAGTTCTAAAAGGACCATTTAAACGTTTGACTTACACTGATGGTATCAAAATATTGGAAGAGGCTGTTGCTAAAGGTCATAAATTCCAGTACCCTGTGTATTGGGGGGTTGATTTAGCTTCTGAACATGAACGATATTTAGTGGAACAGCACTTTGAGCGTCCTGTGATTTTAACAGACTATCCCAAAGAGATTAAAGCTTTCTATATGAAGCAAAATGAGGATGGTAAAACGGTTCGTGCAATGGATGTGCTTTTTCCTAAAATTGGAGAAATTATTGGTGGATCAGAACGTGAGGCAAGCTACGATAAACTATTGGAGAGAATAACAGAGCTAAATATCCCGATGAAGGATATGTGGTGGTATTTGGAAACCAGAAAATATGGAACTTGTCCACACGCCGGATTTGGTCTTGGTTTTGAAAGGTTACTTCTTTTTGTTACGGGTATGGCAAATATTCGTGACGTAATTCCTTTCCCAAGAACTCCTAATAGTGCGGAATTTTAATTGAATTCAAGCGAATGCTAGATATACAAAAAGAGAGCTCAATTATTGAGTTCTCTTTTTTCTTATACTTATGCTGTAGATTTTTCTTAGTCTAAGAAAAAGGGATAAATGGAGAGTCAAAGCGTTTTAAAAGCAAGAAATAGTGCAAACTCTTGAAAAAGAGTGTAAAAGAGTTTGTTATTATAAAGAAAAAACGCTACTTTTGCAAGCCGATTATTATCTCGAATAGAGTTATTGTTCACATAAATAAGCGTTTACGATTTATTCCGTAATTGTAAGTGTTGTTTAGAATTAGCCAAGTGAACGGTAGAATGAGTTTAAGTAATAATAAACAAAACATTAAAAAGTGGATACTTTAAGTTATAAAACAGTTTCTGCAAACAAAGCCACAGCAAATAAAGAGTGGGTTATTGTAGATGCAACCGATCAAGTTTTAGGTCGTATGTGTTCAAAGGTGGCAAAAATCTTAAGAGGCAAGTACAAACCTAATTTTACTCCTCACGTTGACTGTGGTGATAATGTAATTATAATCAATGCAGACAAAGTTAAGATGACAGGTAACAAATGGACAGAAAGAGAATACCTAACTTATTCAGGTTATCCTGGAGGTCAAAAAGGATTTTCTCCTGCTGATTTACAAGCAAAACCTGATGGAGATGATAAGCTTTTCAGAAAAGTAGTAAAAGGGATGTTACCTAAAAACAAACTAGGTGCTCAGCTTTTGAGAAATCTTTATGTGTATGCTGGAGAAGATCATAAGCACGAAGCTCAGAACCCTAAAGTAATTGATATAAACTCACTTAAATAATAGATAATGGAAGTAGTAAACGCATTAGGTAGACGTAAACGTGCAATAGCTCGTGTTTTCGTAACCGAAGGTACCGGAAAGATTACTATTAATAAAAGAGATCTAGAAGTATATTTTCCTTCTGATATTTTACAGTTTGTTGTTAAACAACCACTAGTAACTGTAGAAGCTGAAGGTAAATACGATATAACTGTAAATCTTAAAGGTGGTGGTTATACAGGTCAGTCACAAGCTCTTCGTTTAGCAATTGCTCGTGCTCTTGTAAAAATACAACCTGAAGATAAAGCTGCTCTTCGTGCTGAAGGGTTTATGACTCGTGATCCTCGTTCTGTTGAACGTAAGAAACCGGGACAACCTAAAGCTCGTAAAAAATTCCAGTTCAGCAAGCGTTAATATATGCTTGTTTGGTTGGATATGCCGTTTAGTATCTAAACCTCCAGGACTTCTTTGATGAAATACATTACACCCAGGTGAATATGTATTGAAGTTATCGAGAACTACTTGGTGGTTGGTTTAGACTATAAAAACAAAAAAGAAAGTAAACGAATTAATTAAAATTAAAATGTCAAGAATAACATTTGATCAATTATTAGAAGCAGGTTCACATTTTGGACACTTAAGAAGAAAATGGAATCCTGCTATGGCTCCTTATATTTTTATGGAGCGCAATGGTATCCACATCATTGATTTACATAAAACAGCTGCCAAAGTTGATGAGGCTGCTGCAGCACTAAAACAAATTGCTAAATCGGGCAAGAAAGTTCTTTTCGTTGCTACTAAAAAACAAGCAAAACAAATTGTTGCTGAAAAAGCAGAATCAGTAAATATGCCATACGTTGTTGAGCGTTGGCCAGGTGGTATGTTAACAAACTTCCCTACTATCCGTAAGGCAGTTAAGAAAATGTCTACTATCGACCGTCTAACTACTGATGGTACTTATGGTAACCTTTCAAAAAGAGAGAAACTACAAATAGAAAGACAACGTGCAAAACTTGAAAAGAACTTAGGTTCTATTGCTGACTTAACACGTTTGCCTGCAGCTCTTTTTGTTGTAGACGTAATGAAAGAAAACATTGCTGTTCGTGAAGCGAACCGTTTAGGTATTCCTATTTTTGCAATTGTTGATACAAACTCTGATCCAAATAACGTAGACTTTGTAATTCCTGCAAACGATGATGCTACTAAATCTATTGAGTTGATTATTGGTACATGTTGTGCTGCTATTCAAGAAGGTTTGACTGAGCGTCAAGCTGAAAAAGTAGATATGGATGCTGCAGGTGAGGGTGCTAAACCTAAAAGAAAAGCAACCAAAGCTAGAGTAGAGAAAGTTGAAGCAGAGAACGATGACGTTGCTGATGTAAACGAAGAAGAAGCTGATACTCCAGAAGAAGAGCAAGAAGCTTAAAAAATATACAAAGCCAATAGTTGAAATAGGAGGAGAATGTTTTTTCGTTTTGCTCTATTTCAATTGTTGGCTTTTTCTTTCAATTGTTAAACCGTTAAAAATAAATATATTATGGCTGTATCAATGGCAGAAATTAAGCACCTGCGTACAATGACTGGTGCTGGAATGATGGACTGTAAAAACGCTTTAGAAGAAGCGGGTGGAGATTTTGATAAAGCAGTTGAAATCATTCGTAAAAAAGGACAAGCTGTGGCAGCAAAACGTTCTGATCGTGATGCTTCGGAAGGTTGTGTGGCTGCAAAAGTTTCAGGAAAAAAAGCTTCAATGATCGCTCTTAAATGCGAAACAGACTTTGTTGCTAAAAATGAAGACTTTATAGCTTTAACAAATCAAATCTTAGATTTGGCTATTGAAAATAATGCAAACTCTTTAGAAGAAGTTGAGGCCCTTAAATTAGGTGATTTAACTGTTGCTGCTGCGGTTACAGAGCGTAGTGGCGTTACCGGAGAGAAAATGGAATTAGATGGATATAGCGTAGTTGAAGGTGAATCCACAGCTATTTACATCCATATGGGTAATAAATTAGGTGCTATTGTTGCTTTCAATCAAGAAGTATCTGAACAAGTAGGACACGAAGTAGCAATGCAAATTGCAGCTATGAATCCTATTGCTGTTAGCCCTGAAGGTATTCCTGCTGATATTCTTGCACGTGAAAAAGAGGTAGCTGCTGATAAAGCTCGTCAAGAAGGAAAACCAGAGAATTTAATTGAACGTATTTCTGAAGGAAGAATTAATAAATTCTACAGCGAAGTATGTTTGTTATTACAAGGTTATGTAAAAGACCCAAGTATGACTGTTGGTCAATTTTTAGAGCAACAAAGTAAAGGTCTTACTGTAACTGAATTCAAACGCTTTACTTTAGATCAAGAGTAAAAGTTTCTAGACTGAAAATATTTCAGTGACTAGTCCTGAATAAGCGTTACAGTTTATTCGACAAATATAGTTTATTTATCCTCTTCCAAGGCTAGCTCGGAAGAGGATTTTTTTATAAGTTCTAATCTTCATTTTCCGCTGGCTATGCATTTGCTGGGGCGTTTTCATATAACACGACCAATGAGGTCTTTCCGTGTTGTATATCCTAACAGCATTCGCTACCAGTTTCTTCATTATAGGCAAGTCTACTTTATATTCCTCAAGTAAGAACTCTTGCTTGAGTATCCCATTAATTCGTTCAGCTACTGCATTCTGATAGGGGTCATAACTCTCTGTCATACTAGGTTTAATCTTTTTCTTTTTCAATGCCTTTTGATAGCTGTTGCTACAATACTGTAAACCTCTGTCCGAATGATGAATCAAAGGTTCTCGCTTGTAGATTCTTTGTTTGCTTGCCATCTGTAAAGCTCTTAAAGATCCTTCGGTGGCCAAGCTGTCAGAAAGATCATAACCCATTATTTTCTTAGAATAAGCATCCGTAACTAAAGCCAAGTAGGAGTTATTTCTCCCTCCAATATAAGTAATGTCCGATACCCAGACTTGCTCCGGACGATTGATATCTAAACCATCTATTAAGTTTTTATATTTACGAAAACGATGATGCGAGTTCGTGGTAATACGATAATTACGCTTGGGTTTAATCAATAAATGATTGGCTTTTAGGATGGAAAACAACTTATCTCGCCCCACATTCAGATCTCTTAGTGAATGATGGAGTAAATGATAGAGCTTACGGGTGCCTAGCCGGGGCATAGTAGAACGAATACCATAAACTAAGTCCACAACCTGCTTGGCTCGCTCTTGCTTCTTCACACTAGAGCGTTTTGCCCGATAATAAACCTGTCTGCTTAACCCGAGTAGTCTACAGGTAGAGTCAATGCTCATTTTTTCTTCTGCTTTGCATTAATCAACGACTCGGGTAAAGAGTTTTTTCTTATAGCGATATTAAACTCTTTTTCTGCCATATCAATCATCATATCAAAGAATATAACCTTCTTGTCAGATTGTTCGGCTTGTTTCTCCAGAAAGGCTTTTTGCTTTTCTAGAAGAAGAACTTTTTGCTCCAGTTCCAAAATCTTTTAGTCTTTACTTTTGGGCATATTGCTTGGTGTTTGATTTTCCCAATCAAAGGTACCCTATTTTCTTAACCAGCTGATAACTGTAGCATTCCCTTGAATACCATATTTCTTCTGTGCACTGGTAACAGAAAGTTCGCCTCGTTCAACTTTATCCACAATGGATAACTTAAAGGACATACTATAATCCTTTTGTGTACGCTTGACGTACTGATTATCAATAGCTTTCATAACATTACTTTTTTTATGTAACGCTATACTAGGACGAGACACACAGGTAATATAAAAGAGGGTTAGAATCAATTGATTCTAACCCTCTTTTATATTATAACAGTTTTAGTGATGATATTTTCTTTTTTACTCTTTTGTCTTTGCACTTTTAATTCACTTCCAGGATATAAATCATTTCAGGATTTAGTTGCTCTTTTTGCTCTCCATCCCCTTGTCCGTTTCGTTGTACAAACAAGTGAAGTTTCTCTTGTTCTTTCCAAAGGTTTGTATCAAAATTCGGTTCCCAAGCATCAACCGAAAAAGTAGTATAATCTTTATTGATCCACGAGTTTTGATTTAGGTCATTAGTGTGAGCTATGGAGACTTTACTGTTTCTTTCTTCGTCTCTAAACATAAAGAAGCACTCTACAGTAGAGTCTTTCTTGTGATTGACTACTAGTTTTGGACGAGAAATAGGGATACGCTTGGTGCCACCACCAGATAGAGAAAACGGGACTTTTCTATTTGAAACTTGACTCGTTTGCCATTTCTCTCCATTGAACCAGACTATTCTATATTGAGGAATAGTACTGTCTTCATTCCTCCAGTATGTTGCTATGTATGGATACCCTTTTTGATCGGTAACCATACTTGTTTGATTTATTAATTCGCTGTTTTGAGGGATATGAGCCACATATTCAGCATTCTTGGCATTAATAGGCAGTGTATATTTTTCTTGTTTGGAGTTCAGCCAGGTTTTACCCCCATCTTTAGAATAAGCATAACATAAATCATGGTTACTTTCAACAAGCCATGACTCCCTCCAAACCCAAGAAATGTGTATGTAATCATTGTGATCTACTGCTATTTGCCAGTAAGCATTTCTTTGATTTTCTCCATCGATGAGTACTTTGTGAATCCGACTCCATAATTTGCTCTTTACATCGTATCTGTTCATCACAAGATTTCCTCTACCTGATGAACCATCTCTATATGCAAAAATTAAATCTCCATTGGAAAGTTTATAGAATTCCGGATAGGTTACATTCTCCTCTTGCTCATTTAACATAGGCTGTAACTCTCCAAGATCCAAACTTAAAGGATATAAACTCCTACAATACTTCAACGGATTGCCGTGGTGATCAAAAGAGGTATGAAGATAGCCTTCTCCATCAATCATAATACTTATGATGTTATGAGCATCGCTGCAGTTTCCTTTATACTTGGACCTCTTCAACTCCCAATTCCCTGATCCTAACGCTCTCTTTCCTAACACAAGATATTCTTGTTCATCGTAGAAGGCGATGAACTGGGTGTTTTTATGTGTTACAATCGCATTGGCTCTAAAGATAGCTGTATTAACAGAGGTCTGGCTATATCCTTTAGATACAGGGATTAGAGTCTGAGCTGATACACTCAAGGACAGTAGAGTTAGAATGATAGTAAAAAGCTGTTTCACGTTATATGTTTTTTTCAAGTTAGAAAAAAGTATTCGGATTCCATTGATTTATCCATTCTAAATAAGGCTCTCCTTTTTTGTTGAATTGAATAGGCAACCAGATGTATCTACTATCTATTTGATTTTTAGGTTTCCAGCGGTCGGCCATAAATACATAGGCATTTTTCTTTCCTTGGATTGGTAAAATATAAGTGCTTTGACTCTCAAAAGTTAGTTCTGCTTTAGGACCAATGCAAGGGTTTTTGTGTTGTTTCCATGGTCCCCAGATGGACGGTGCAGAAAACATACGTGCCTCATTGGGGTCCCATCCGGTACATCCGGAAGTTATCATCCAGTATTTACCCTCTTTATTGAATAGGGCAGGTGCTTCATTATGACCTCCGGGAAATATTCGAATATATTTTCCTGTATGTGATAGAAAATCATCGGTTAATTCAGCTATATGTAGTGTGAGGTTTTCTTCTGATGAGTAAATGTGATATCCTTTTCCATCGTTATCCACAAAAAGAGTCATATCCCTTGACATCTGCCCCTCATTGAAGTCTTTTAAGGCAAGCATACCTTCTTCTACTGCTTTCTTCCATTGAGGAGTCCACCAGTTCTTCATTACTGATTCCGGATAGGTTTTGTTCTGATATTTCTTTGGCATATTTTCAGGGTAAATTTTAGCATTTACTCTACCAGATCCTAAGTACTTGAAAGAGCCTGTAGGGGTATCGCTAATTGCTGTTGCATATCGAGCGGCAGCATACCCTTTTCCTTTGAGCTCCAAATGAAACCAAAGAACAAATTTTTTTGTTTTTTCATTGTAGATTACTTTGGGACGTTCCATTACACAGCCTTTAGCTATTTCACTGTTTTCATCATCAGAAGCTGCAAGAACAACACCTTCATAAGTCCAGTTTATGAGATCTGCTGAGGAATAACAGGTGATACCCACTAAGGCAGAAGAAGTGTGAGAGCTTTTATGTTCTCCATACCAGTAATATTTTCCATTGTGGTGAAGCACGCCACCTCCGTGAGCATTGATATGTATTCCACGATTATCTAACCACGTTTCACCCGGTTCAATAGTCTCTTGTTTTGTATTTGTTCCTTTTTTCTGATATACTTTTACATAATCCACTTCATATTTTATGGGGTAGTCTCTTGAATTGGGTTCTCCTCCGTTATCTCCTCCAATTGCCAAATTGAGTAAAATGTAGTGAGGTTGTCTGAAAGGGTTTTTGTTCTCTCCCAATTGCTCATTAAAAGTTTCGGAGAGATCAATTTCATTTAACAACTCATCGTCAAGATATAGTCGGATAAAATCTTTGTCCCAGTCCATTCTCCAAATGTGGAATTCATCACTCCATTGAGGCTGTTTGTTCGTGAAGTATTCAAAAGGGATAGCCTTGCTTTTCCATTTGGCATTATAACGTTGATTCGTTCCCCATGCCGCATTAGCTAAAATGTGTGGAACATCGTTTATCCTATAATACTCCATAATATCAACTTCACCATTAGAAGGCCACTCCATCTCTCTTCCCAGCGTCCATATTGCCGGCCACGCACCACTCTGAGTAGGTATTTTAGCTTTTACCTCAATTCTGCCATAAAGAAATTCTTGTTTGCCTCGTGTATTTATAGATGAAGAAGTATATTCAGCATAAGGTCTTTTTCTTCTCCAGTCATTGCTGTTTTGATTGTATTGAGGGTTTTCTACTTTTTCCTTTTTCCCTTCAATAATTAGAAGTCCATTTTTACAATAGGAATTTTGGGGTTGATACCATTGAAGTTCGTTATTGCGAACAAAACCATATTCGTGATTCCATAAAGTAGAATCCACAGGTCCCTCTGTATTAAAATTTTCCTCCCAAATTAATTCCCATTCTTGAGAAAAGGTTATTGCTGGAAAAATCAGAAAAAGAAGGATACTAAAAAGATGTCTGTTTTTCATATTATTTTCTTTCAAACTAAATACTATAAAGCCAAAATAGAATATTTCTTTTTTATGACTTATTCTGTAAGATTGAAATTTGTTAAAATATGGATTATTACCCTTTTTTGAATGAAAAAACGACTTCAGTGTATTTATCTCCATTACTTGATTGCCTTCGGAGTACATTTTTCATCTTCCTTTCTTTCTCTATTCCCCTTTGATATTTACGATTCTTAAATAAGTCGTTGATTTCTTTTAACTTCACCTATTATTAGTTTACTTTTACTATTTATTAAATTTGTGTTTATATCAAATCATCAAAAGGATTCATATGAAGAAGTTTTGGAATAAATATACTCGTTGGATATTACCCCTATCTGCTATCACCGTATTGTGCTTTTTTGTGGGTTTTCAAAAAAGTGATACGCGTAATTTTCAGCTTACAAAAAACTTGGAGATATTCAATGCCATAGTGAAAGAATTGGATCTTTTCTATGTAGATACACTAAATGCGGATGAAACGTTACGGAATGGGATTGATGCAATGCTCTACTCCTTAGATCCATATACGCAGTATTTTCCTGAAGAAGATCAGAGTGAGTTGGAACAAATGGTAAAGGGTACTTATGGAGGTATTGGTTCTGTAATTGCTTATGATGTCAAACGTGAGGTTTCAATGATTTCTGAGCCTTATGAAAATACTCCAGCGGCTAAAGCCGGATTAAAAGCGGGTGATGTGTTGTTGCAGATTGATACCATTGTATTAAAAGGTAAAACCAATCAAGAGGTGAGCGAGTTGCTTAGAGGACAGGTAGGTACACAGTTTAAGTTAAAGGTGGATCGTCCGGGAGAAGAGAAGCCTCTAGAGTTCTCCATTGTTCGTGAATCAATTCAGTTACCAACTGTTCCTTATTATGGAATGATAGAAGATAAGGTTGGATACATTAATTTAAGTAGTTTCTCCGGTAATCCCTCTAAAGAGTTTAAGAAATCTTTCTTAGACTTAAAAAAGAAACATAACATTGAGTCGTTAGTTATTGACCTACGTAGTAACGGAGGAGGATTATTAGATGAGTCTATTGAAATTGTAAACTTTTTTGTTCCACGAGGAAAAACCATTGTAACTACAAAGGGGAAAATTAAGCAAGCCTCGTCAACCTATAAAACATTGCGTGAACCTCTGGATACAGAGATTCCTATTGTTGTTTTAGTAAATAGTTCTACAGCCTCATCGGCTGAAATTTTAGCCGGTGCTTTACAAGATTTAGATCGGGGAGTGATTATTGGAGCACGTACTTTTGGTAAAGGATTGGTTCAGGTTCCCAGGAGCTTACCGTATGGGGGAAACCTGAAGATTACAACTTCCAAGTATTACATTCCCAGTGGACGTTGTGTTCAAGCGATTGATTATTCGTTGCGTAATAAGGATGGTAGTGTAGGACGTGTTCCCGATAGTTTAGCTACCGTTTTCTATACTGAAGCCGGACGTGAAGTTCGAGATGGAGGAGGAGTTTCTCCGGATATTACTCCACCGGTAGAGAAACTTCCTAATATATTGTATTACTTGTTGAATGAAAACCAGTTATTCAATTTTGCTACAGATTTCTGTTTGCGTCATCCAACCATCCCTGAGGTTGATCAGTTTGAGTTATCTGAAGAAGAGTATGATTTATTCAAAAAACAAGTTCTGGCATCCGATTTTAAATACGATCAGCAGAGCGAAAAAGTGTTATCTAACTTAAAAGAGATTGCTGAGTTTGAGGGGTATTTAGAGGGGGCTAAAGAAGAGTTTAAGGCTCTTGAAAATAAGCTTACACACGATTTGGAACGTGATTTAGACTATTCTAAAGAGGACATCAAGCGTGTTTTAAGTATTGAAATTGTGAAACGATATTATTTCCAAAAAGGAGGTATCAAGCAACAATTGAAAGAGGATACAGACCTGAAAGAGGCTTTATCGGTTTTAAGTGATTCGGAGAGATATCAATCGATTTTATCTCCGGCTAAGGAAAAGAAAGAAGAATAGATTCTTGCCAATAGACAATAAAATAAAAGCGAGCCTTTTCTACTACTGGAAAAAGGCTCGCTTTTATTTTATAATTGCTTAAGTTTTCTGTTTGAACAATTATAAAAAGAAAAGGTCTAAGACCCTAAGGGTGTCGGTCTAGGACTGAACACTCCTCGGTCTAGGACCGAAGGCCCTTCGGTCCTAGACCGATAATAGGACGGCTTTTGTGCCGTATAACGAGGGTTTTATGATTCCCAAAAATTATAGAAATGATGCACAGGACCATGCCCTTTTCCAATTCTATATTCTGCTCCTGCACTTAATGCTTCACTGATGTATTTCTTTGCTTGGACCACCGCATCGTTGAGTGCAAAACCCCGGGCTAAGAATGCAGCTAAGGCAGATGATAGGGTACAACCTGTTCCGTGAGTATTGGGAGTGTATAGCCTTTGGGAAGGAAGTCTTAATGTTTCCTGTGTCTCGTAGTTGTAGAATATATCAACCAACTCATTCCGTGTTAGATGTCCTGCTTTTAATAGTACTGAAACGGTGTATTCTTCTGCTAGTTTTTTAGCATAATAAGGAAGATCATCTTGATTCTCTATTTTTTCACCCAATAGAACTTCTGCTTCGGGTATATTAGGAGTAATTACACGCACACAGGGAATCAGTTGTTTTTTAAGTTTCTCAACCGCACTCTCTTCTAATAGTGTATCGCCCGATGTGGCCACCATCACAGGGTCAAGGACAATATTCTGAAGGGGATATTCGGATAATGTTTCTTGTACTTTAGCCACTAGCTCTGCTGAATGTAACATTCCTATCTTGATGGCATCTGCACCTGTATCTTCCATAACTGAGCGTATTTGATCGGCAACAAACTGAATGGGGATGGGTAGTACACTTTTCACTCCCATTGTATTTTGGTCGACCAAAGCCGTTATGGCTGAAGTACCATAACAACCACAGGCTGAAAAGGCTTTTAAGTCGGCTTGAATGCCTGCTCCTCCACTCGGATCAGTACCTGCTATGGTTAAGGCTATGTTATATTTTTTCATTTTTTCTTCTTTATTTTTGATTGTTATGTATAATTGTTTTTAGTTCTTTAGCTGCTTCCATAGGGTCAGGTTGCGACATAATAGCCGATACAACAGCTAATCCATTGGCTCCCGCTTGCAGAATGGAGGCTGCGTTGAAATGGTTAATGCCACCAATTCCTACACTGGGATGTTTACTAATATTGGTTAATTGTCTAACTCCCTCAAGTCCCAAAGCTTTTGCTGTGTCAGTTTTTGTAGAGGTATTGAATACAGGAGATAAGCCAATGTAATCTACATCCCACTCATTAGCTCTTTCCATATCCTTAAGATTTTCAATTGATAATCCAATAATTTTATTTTTCCCCAATAGTTTTCGGGCAATAGGGTAAGGAATATCGTGTTGACCAATATGTAAACCCTCTGCATCAACAGCTAAAGCAATATCCAGCCGATCATTAATAATTAAAGGAACGCTATAAGAGGAAAGTAGTTTTTTTAGTTTTACTGCTTCTTCATAGAAATCCTTTGAACTACAATCTTTCTCTCTCAGTTGAACTACAGTTACTCCACCTTTCACTGCTTGTTCCACTACCTCAAGTAAAGGCCTGTTCAAGGTTAAGCTACGATCGGTAACCAAGTAAAGACTTAAATCTAACTTCATTGGAATCATAATTTTATATGTTTCTCTAAAGTGTCATTGGTTAAAAGGTAGAGTTCATCTAGGAAGTTCATTTGTAAACTTCCATTTCCTCTGGATTTTTCTGCTGCAATTTCTCCTGCAATACCCATAACTACCATTCCGTGTAATGCTGCAAGAAAAGGATTGGGATTGATGGCCGCAAAACTAGCAATGATGGCTGTAGCTGTGCATCCCATGCCTGTTACTCGTTCCATCATAGGATGTCCGTTTTTCACCTCTTCAACTTCAACTCCATTCGTAATGTAATCAATGTGTCCACTAACAACCACTATGGATTGGGTGTCTTTGGCTAATGCCTTAGCTGCTGCAAGTGCATCGGTTGAGCTATCTGTACTATCTACTCCTTTGGTTTTTGCTTGAGTACTATGTAATGCTATAATTTCAGAAGCATTCCCCCGTATAATGTTAGGAGAGCATTTTTCAATGAGTTGTTTGCAACATATTCCTCTAAATGGAGTAGCTCCCACACCTACCGGATCGAGTACAATAGGTATGTTTTGCTCTTTGGCTACTAATCCTGACTTTTCCATGGATTGAACTACTTTAGCATCTAGCGTACCAATGTTTAGAACCAAGGCTGATGCAATTTTTGTCATATCAGCTACTTCGTCAATGGAATGAGCCATAACCGGTGAAGCACCAATAGCCAGCAGTGCATTGGCCGTATTGTTCATTACCACCAAGTTAGTAATGTTATGAATTAAAGGAGATTGTTTGCGTATGGCATCCAAGTCTTTTTGGAGTAAATCTAACTGTATCATATTCTACATTTAAAAGAAGAAAGCCGTTTCACATTAATGAAACGGCTTTCTTCTTATTTTTATACTAAATAATGTATTGTTTCCGTTTCCCTACGATGTCAATTACAACATATCAGGTTCAAGGGTTTAGTCTCAGCTATATAAGCACCCCTAACAGTAGTACATTTACAAATGTAGCTAAAAAAGATAATTATAACGAGTGATGCACTTTTAAAATCTGCAGGTCAGAAGTTTATCTTATCCAGAATTTTATGAGTAGCTCCCGATTTTTCTTTAACATATCGGGCTGCATTGTTTCCTGTTTCCTGTAAAAAATGGGCATCAGAGAGTAGTTGATTTAATAAAGGAGTTAACTCTTCTTCATTATGAATGCAAAATGCAGCTTTAGCCTCTAGCAACTCGTGTGCCTCAATGAATTTGTCATATTTAGGACCAAAAATAACAGGAACACCGTAAACAGCAGCTTCTAAAGTATTATGGATTCCTGCACCAAATCCACCCCCAATGTGGGCAATATCTCCATATTTATATATAGAAGATAACAATCCAAAGGTGTTTATGATGAGGCAATCTGCGTTGGCTATATTTTCTTTGCCATTTTCAACACGAGTATAAATTGCGTAGGGACGCTTTAACTTGTCTACAATTTCCACCAGATGTCTGTCGTCTATCTCGTGTGGAGCTAGTATTAATTTTACTTCCGGATGTTCATTGAAGTATTTTATATATAAGTCTTCATCAGGTCCCCAAGAACTACCCAAAACCAGGGTAGGTGAACCTTGAACGAACTGTTCTACTATAGGTAGTTTCTTTGAGTTTTCACTAATCTCTAAAACACGATCAAAACGTGTGTCTCCTACAACTGTGGTTTTATGTATTCCTATTTTAGATAAGAAGCGTTTAGATGCTTCGTTTTGAACAAAAAGTTGATCGAAGTTTAGAAGAACTTTACGGTAATGTTTGCCATACCATTTAAAAAATACTTGATCTTTTCGGAAGATAGAAGAAACACTATAAGTGGGAATTCTTCGTTGATGTAGCTCATCCAGGTAGTTTTTCCAAAACTCATATTTAATAAAGAAAGCCATACAAGGAGACGCTAAGTTTAGAAACTTACGTACATTGCGAGGCTTATCAAAAGGGAGATAACAAACAATATCTGCCCCTTCATAGTGCTTTCTTACCTCATAACCCGAAGGGGAGAAAAAGGTGAGTAGAATTTTATATTCGGGATGTAGCTTTTTAATCTCTTCAATCAGTGGACGTCCTTGTTCAAACTCTCCCAATGATGCTGCGTGAAACCAGATGTATGCACTTTCTTTATCACGCATATTGCGTAAGATGTCATAAACGACCCAATGGCCTTTTTTCATCTTACGGGGTTTCCGACTAAATGGTGCAACAAGGTGCACCAATAGGTCGTATATAATAATAGCTAAGTTATAAAGCATACTTTTTTATTTAAGTGTGCTAATGGCTTGTTGCATTCGCTTAATGGTTTCTTCTTTTCCAAGAATAGAGGTGATATCAAACATTTGAGGTCCTTTTCCTTCACCAACTAGAGTCAAACGGAAAGCGTTCATTATTTTCCCCATAGGGTAGTTGTTTCTCTCAATCCACGCTTTAACTTCTTTTTCTTGGTTTTCAATGCTGAAATCGTCTAAGCCATTTAGAAGGTGCATTAACTCTTCCATTTGACCGGCTGAATCCTCCTTCCAACGTTTTTTTACTGTTTTTTCATCATAATGGGTTGGAGCAACAAAGAAAAAGTCGCATTGCTGCCACAATTCTGAGACAAACGATACACGATTTTTCATTAACCCTGCAATGGTGATGACTTTATCCAGTGGAGCATTGATGTTCTTGCTTTTCAATACCTCGTTAAATAGCTCGCCAATTTCTTGGTCCGATTTTAATTGTATGTATTGGTGGTTAAACCATATTCCTTTTTGGTAATCGAATTTTGCACCTGATTTGCTTGCTCTATCTAAATCGAAAGCTTCAATTAACTCAGTCATGGAGAATATTTCTTGCTCAGTACCGGGGTTCCATCCCAGAAGAGCCAAGAAGTTTATAGTGGCTTCAGGGAAATAGCCTGCTTCTCTAAACCCAGAGGATACTTCACCACTTACAGGGTCTTTCCACTCCAAAGGAAACACAGGGAAACCCAATCGATCTCCATCTCTTTTACTTAGTTTGCCACTTCCTTCCGGTTTTAATAATAGGGGTAAGTGTGCAAAGGTAGGCATCGTATCTTCCCAACCAAACGCTTTGTAAAGAAGAACGTGCAAAGGGGCAGATGGTAACCACTCTTCTCCACGGATTACGTGGGTTATCTCCATCAAATGGTCATCTACAATGTTTGCTAAATGATAGGTAGGAAGTTGATCTGCCGATTTATACAGAACTTTGTCATCTAATATGGTAGAGCTGATTTTCACCTCTCCACGGATACGATCTTGTACAACAATGTCTTGATTCGGTTCAATTTTGAAACGGACAACGTATTGCTCTCCATTGGCTATTCGTTGCTCCACTTCTTCCGGAGAAAGTGTTAAGGAGTTGTTCATCATTCCTCGGGTGGAAGCGTCGTATTGAAAGTTCTCTATTTCGTTTCGTTTAGCACTTAGCTCTTCAGGGGTATCAAATGCAATATATGCTTTGTCGGCATCTAAAAGAACTTGTACATATTTGCTGTATATTTCTTTCCTTTCAGATTGTCTGTAAGGACCAAAATCTCCTCCAAAGCTTACTCCTTCGTCGAAATCAATGCCTAACCATTTAAACGATTCTAATATGTATTCCTCAGCACCGGGAACAAACCGGTTGGAGTCTGTATCTTCAATACGGAAAATGATTTTCCCATTATGTTGACGAGCAAACAGATAATTATATAATGCGGTACGAACTCCTCCAATATGTAAAGGGCCTGTTGGACTAGGTGCAAAGCGCACTCTTACTTTTTCTTCAGATACCATCTTTTTTATTAATATTTAGCGAATTAGCTACAAAATTAAAGTTTTTTTTCCACACTGTAGTTTTTTTTCGTACTTTTCGTAAAAATAGATAGGTCTGCTATGGATTATTCAAGGATAAAGAAAAGATATTCTTATAAAGAGTTGTTATATAAACTCACTCTTTTTGTGGTAACAGTTGGAGTAATTGTTTATTTCTTCCCTCGTGATGAGAAATTCAGTTTTCAATTTGATGAAGGGAAACCTTGGAAGTATGGAGAGCTCATCGCCTCATTTGATTTTCCTATCTATAAAAGCGATTTGCAAATTAAGGAAGAGCAAGACAGTGTATTAAGTGCTTTCAGCCCCTATTATCTGTTGGATAAAGAATCTGAAAAGAAAACCTTGGCCAAGCTGGAAGAAAACTATAAGAGCTATTTGAAAAAAGAACTCCCATCCGGTAAATACTTCCGCTACATAGAAGAACAAATAAAAAAGGTTTATCGAGCAGGAATTATGGTGTCTGATGACTATCTGAAACTAGAAAAAGATAGTGTTTTTTCCATAATGAAAGTGGAAGACATTACAGCGAGTAAAGCTCACTTGAATACTTTATATACCGTTAAAACTGCTTATGAAGCCATACTTTATGGTGATACTGTGCACTTTGATCCGGAAGTGCTAAGGCGGTGTGCCTTAAATGAATACATCTATCCCAATTTAAGCTATGAGAAGGAGCAATCTGAAACGGTTAAAAACGAACTCTTGGCAAGTATCCCTTTGGCCAAAGGAGTGGTTTTGAGTGGACAGAAAATAGTGGGGCGTGGGGAAATCATTAATACCTATACCTATAGTATTTTACAGTCGTTAAAGAAAGAGTCGTTAAGCCGCAGCGGAACTTCGGGTATGCAATGGCAGCAATTCATTGGGCATATTTTATTGGTGGGGGTTGTTATAGCCCTTTTTATGCTCTACTTAGAGTTGTTCAGAATTGATTTCTATGAGAAAAAAGGAGCTATTTTATTGATTTTCTCTCTGATGGTTTTCTTTTCCGTATTAACCGGTTTGATGGTGACAAATAACATAATGAATGTTTATGTTATACCTTATGCCATGTTGCCAATTATTATAAGGGTGTTTTTAGACTCCAGAACTGCTTTTACCTCTTATGTGTTGACTCTTTTAATTTGTGCATCCATATTAAAGTACCCTTACGAGTTTGTATTGTTGCAAGCAACAGCAGGTTTGGTGGCCATTTTCTCTCTTCGTGAATTATCTCAACGTTCGCAGTTATTTAAAAGTGCCATTTTAATAATGGGTACTTATGCCTTAGTTTATATGGGGTATGAATTGATTAATGAAGCGGATATTTCAACGCTGAATATGGCCCGGTTCAGACATTTTGCCATTAATGGTATCTTCTTACTTTTCACTTATCCGCTACTTTTTATTATGGAAAAAGCCTTTGGCTTTACCTCTAATGTAACGTTGGTTGAGTTGTCCAATACAAACAATCCTTTGTTAAAGCAATTATCAGAAACTGCTCCGGGAACTTTTCAGCACTCCATGCAGATGGCGAATTTAGCTTCTGAAGCGGCTCGTTACATTGGAGCAAATAGTCAGCTGGTTAGAACAGGAGCTCTCTATCACGATATCGGAAAAATGGTCAATCCCATCTTTTTTACAGAGAATCAACCCCCCGGAGTAGACCCGCATAAGAATTTGAGCTATGAAGAGAGTGCTCGTGTAGTGATTAGTCACATAACCGATGGTATGAAATTGGCGGATAAACACGGGTTGCCTCAATCCATTAAAGATTTCATTGTAACTCATCACGGAAAAGGAAAGACCATGTATTTTTATGTGTCCTGGATGAATGAACACCCGGGAGAGGAACCTGATGTGGAGCAATTTACCTATCCGGGACCCAATCCTTTTACTCGTGAAACGGCAATATTAATGATGGCTGACTCAGTTGAAGCGGCTTCTCGTAGTTTGCCTTCTTATACGGAGGAATCCATTAGTGAATTGGTGGAGAAAATTATTAATAAACAGATGGAATATGGATTCTTTGAAATGTGTCCTATTACATTCAAAGACATACAAACGGTTAAAGCTGTATTCAAAGAGAAGCTCAAAACCATTTATCATACACGAATTAGTTATCCGGAGTTAAAAAAATAATCCTTCTCCGGGGTTCTAAGAATCTTATACCGCAGAAATGGTTATTGTGTAATATAGAATATTGATTAATGAGAGAAAATCAAGTTATTGTAAAAATAGGGTTGGCAACCCTTTTATTTCTTTGTTTGCTATCTATGCCTTATGGCTATTATCAGCTGGTTCGTTTTATTGTTCTAATCGGTTTTGGGTTTTTAGCCTATGAATCTTATCGGGAAGGAAAGCAAACAGAAATGATTATTTACGCAGCATTAGCTTTACTTTTCCAACCTTTCTTTAAAATAGCGCTTGGCAGGGGCATTTGGAATATAGTTGATGTTGTTGTTGGAGTAGGATTGCTTATTTCCTTAACTCGTAAAAAGCGTTAGAAGCTCTGTTGCCTTCTGAAATCATAAATTGCTTTGTAAGTAAGTGCCTAAAAAAATCCTTCTCTGAGTTATCAAAGAAGGATTAAGTCAATTTTATTTGTAAAAAAGAAGCTTAGAGTTGAGCTTTTATTCTTTCAACAATCTCTACGAACTCTTCATTACTAAGTTTTAATTTGGGGTTCGATATAATCATATCCGATTCTTTTTGAATAGGAATTAAATGAATGTGTGCGTGTGGAACTTCAAGGCCCATAACCGCAACGCCAATTCGTTGGCAAGGAATAGCTTTCTCTATGGCTTTTGCTATTTTCTTGGCAAAGATATGCATCGCCCCTAACTCTTCATCTTCTAGGTCAAAAATATAATCCACCTCTTTTTTAGGGATAACTAAAGTGTGTCCTTTTACTAAAGGATTGATATCCAAAAAGGCAAAAAAACGTTCATCCTCCATAATTTTATATGAGGGAAGCTCTCCTGCTACAATTTTACTAAATATAGTGGCCATATAATTGTGTTTAATTAAATTGAAATGTCAAGGATTTCAAAACTTATTTTTCCTTGTGGTACTTCTATTTCAGCAATGTCACCTACTTTTTTACCCAATAAACCTTGAGCAATAGGTGTTTTAACTGCGATTTTTCCTTCTTTTAAGTTCGCTTCACTTTCTGAAACAATGGTGTAGGTCATTGTCATACCGTTCGCTATGTTTTTTAGCTTCACTTTGGTTAGCATTTGAACAGAATCAGTATTTAGCTTGGATTCATCAATAATACGTGCTTCTGCTATGATTTGCTTGAGTTGATTGATTTTCATCTCTAGCATTCCTTGTGCTTCTTTAGCCGCATCATATTCAGCATTCTCAGAGAGGTCTCCTTTATCGCGAGCCTCAGCTATTTGTTTTGATATTTCAGGTCTTTGAACTGATTCTAACTCTTTGAGTTCTTCCAACAGTTTATTATAACCTTCTTCTGACATATAAGCCATAATAGTTCCTCCTTTTTCTTGATTTAATCAAATAAAAGAATTCCAACATGAGACATGTTGGAATCCCTTTCTTAGAAAAATATTTTACACAAAGATAGGTTAAAAGATGCTCGTCAGCAAACTTTAGCTTCTGTTTTGTAACATACCAGAAGGACTATCTTTGCTTTTATGTTTATAATAACTTCTTAATTTCTGCTGCTAAATCTTTAATATCTTCCGCTCTAAGTTTTAGTTCGCTCTCCCTACTGATTAAGAAGAATGAAGGTATTTCTTTCACGTTGTAAATGCTTGCAGTACTGGAATATATGCCATTTTCATCACGCACACATACCCAAGGTAAATTATCGGCAATGGTTTTCCAGTAATGTTCGTCAGCATCAAGAGAAACCTGATAAATTTCCAATCCTTGTGAGGAAAATTGCTCATATAAGTCTCGCAGCATATAATTATGAGGAGTAGAGTTTGCACTTTGATAAATAGTAAAGTCCAGTAACACTACTTTCCCTTTCAAATCGCTTAGTTTGGTTTTTTTACCCTTAATATTTCTTAGGTTGATATCTATCAATCCCGATTCTGATATTTTATCTTCAGGTATCTCTAAAACTTTCTCTTTCGGAGTACGCGTATTTCGCATTCCCTTGATTACAATGTTATATAAGTTTTTTGCTCTATCTGAATGAGGATAATTGTTGTTCAAGCTGGTTGCGACAGCTGCAAAGACCCGAACATCCTCCTTGCTGTTTAGTGGATCAAAAATAAGGTAGCCATTCACTTTCTGAAATAAAGCAAAATAGGCAGCTGTTGTATTTGGCAGAGAGTAGATGTAGTTAATCTTCACGGTGTCCTTATACTCTTTTAACAAGGTGTTAATTGACTCCTCCAATACGTCGTGTGTAATGACACGATCCTTTGCCTGTGTCATTAGTCTATTAATTCCGGCTTGTAGGTTTCCTTGCAGTCCAGATAGCTCTTTAATTTTTTTAGCATTAACAGAACCTTCAATTTCATACTTATCAGCAAAGCCGCTTAGTGATGCTTTAACTTGTAGTGTCTCTGTTGAATCTATAGCAAAATTAATCACTTTGTTGCTTATCCTTAGTCGATAGAATTCAGGTGCATCCGGTCTTGTTGATTTAAAGCTAAAAGCCCCGTCATCTTTGAGCTTAACGGAGTCTATGGGTAAATCACCTTCTAATCCTGCTATTTCTAAGTACAAGGTTTCCTTTCCGGCATCTGTAATAGTTCCTTTAATGGTAAATGTATCTGCTTTTTTACAAGAAACAACCAGAAGAAGGATAGATAAGAAGAAAATAAAATGATAGTTTTTCATATATTCAGTTTTGTTCTATTGCAAATATAGTTTTTTTTAGGAGTAGCTAAAATTACAGTCCAATAAATATTATTATTTATAGGTATCTACCAGTTCTTTTATGTTTTGTTTTAATAAAGGATGAACGGCATTAGGTGCTATTTGAACTAAAGGTTCCAAAACAAACAAACGCTGATGTATTAATGGGTGAGGTATGGTTAATTGTTCCGAGTTTAGAATAAGATCGTCGTAAAAAAGAATATCCAAATCTATTACCCGGTCTTCATACCCCGTGAGAGTATGTGTTCTTCCCATTTCTTGCTCAATGGCTTGAAGTTGACTTAATACTTCATAGGGTGTTAATGAAGTACGGCAAATCAGTGCTGCATTAAGAAATAGGTTATCTGATTCATACCCCCAGGCAACAGTAGAAATAAAAGCGGATTGGGCTATTACAGCTCCTATCCGCTCTTTAATATACTGAATGGCTTGATTTAGGTTCTTTTCTTTATCTCCAAGATTGGAACCTAACCCAACATATAGCTTGTGCATTTTTATTTATCCAGAATAAGCATTGCATCGCCATACGTACCAAAGCGATAGTTCTCTTTAATGGCTACTTCGTATGCGTGCATTGTGAAATCATATCCTCCAAAAGCAGCAGATACCATTAATAAAGTAGATAATGGCATATGGAAGTTTGACACCATGCTATTGGCTACATGGAAATCGTAGGGAGGGAATATAAAACGATTAGTCCATCCTTTAAAGTCCTTAACGTGACCATCGGTACTTACGGTACTTTCTAATGTACGCATTACTGTTGTTCCCACAGCACAAACATTTTTTCGTTTATCAATGGCCCGGTTAATTATGTCTGCTGATGCTTGAGTAACCTCAATGCGTTCTGAATCCATTTTATGCTTGGTTAAATCTTCTACATCAATCTCTCTGAAGTTTCCAAGTCCTGCATGTAAAGTAATAAAAGAGCTTTCAATACCTTTAATCTCCATACGTTTCATTAGTTCACGGCTAAAGTGCAATCCGGCAGTAGGTGCAGTAACTGCTCCTTCGCTCTCAGCAAAAATGGTTTGAAAGCGTTCTGCATCTTCAGGTTCAACTTCCCGGTCAACAATGTGACGAGGAAGTGGAGTTTCTCCCAACGCTTCAAGTGCCGCTTTAAACTCTTCGTGTGGTCCATCGTAAAGAAATCTTAGTGTACGTCCTCTGGATGTAGTGTTGTCAATCACTTCGGCTACTAAAGAGCCATCTTCACCAAAGAATAGTTTATTACCAATTCTTATTTTACGGGCAGGATCAACCAATACATCCCATAGTTTTTGTTCTTTGTTTAATTCACGGAGTAAAAATACTTCAATTCTGGCTCCTGTCTTTTCTTTGTATCCGTACAAGCGAGCAGGAAAAACCTTTGTGTCGTTAAACACAAAAACATCTTGATCGTCAAAGTAGTTCAATATGTCTTTGAACTGTTTGTGTTCAATTGTTTCATCTTTTTTGTGAAGTACCATTAAGCGTGAATCATCTCTAAACATTGTGGGATGAAGTGCTATTCTTTCTTTAGGCAAATCAAATTTAAATTGTGATAATTTCATATGACCTGTTTTATGTATTGTTATTTTCTATCGTATAATTGTCTAGCCACTCTAAAAACTCATCAGGAGTCTTACATTGTTCTAATGAAATAGAGCCTATTTTTGTTCGTTCCAAAGCAATAAGATGTGCTCCACTATTTAAAGCGGCTCCAATATCTCTGGCTAGTGCTCTTATGTAGGTTCCTTTGCTACACACCACTCTGATTTTTATTTCAGGCAGCTTGTACTCTAAAAGTTCAATTTCGTCTATTGCTAAAATTTTGGGTTTTAGCTTTACTTCTTCTCCTTTTCTAGCTAATTCATAGGCTCTTTTCCCGTCAATTTTACAGGCAGAAAAGGAGGGGGGTGTTTGTTCTATTTCCCCAATAAACTGTGTGGCTAGAACTTCAGAAACCAATTCCTTTGTTATGTGTTCGTAAGGATAGTGTTTATCTATTTCAGTTTCCAAATCGTATGAAGGGGTAGTTGCTCCCAGCCTTATGGTTGCTACGTACTCTTTTGTTTGATATTGGAACTCCTCAATCCGTTTTGTGGCTTTCCCGGTACAAACAATCAATACACCTGTGGCCAGTGGATCGAGTGTTCCGGCGTGTCCCACTTTTAACTTCTTTCTTTCTAGTTTGCGACAAATCCGATTGCGAACTAAGGCAACCAATTTGAAAGAGGTCCAATTGAGGGGTTTATTAAAATAAAGAACTTCTCCTTTGATAAAATCCATTTGTTATTTTATTGTATAAAAGAGTAAATAATGGTAGCTGCTCCTGCAATGGCACAATAAATGGCAAAATAAATTAGTTTTCCTTTTTTTACAATGTTAATCATCCATTTACAAGCAAAACAACCGGATATGAATGCAGCTAAAAAGCCCACAATTAATGAAAAAGTAGGAATACCCGATTGTTCAACCGAGAAGCCTCCTTTTAAAAGCTCTAAAAAAGATTCGCCCATAATGGGAATAAGAACCATTAAAAAGGAAAATTGTGCTAAATTCTCTTTTTTGTTACCCAGTAGTAATCCTGTGGCTATGGTACTACCTGAGCGAGATAACCCGGGTAAAACAGCACAAGCTTGAGCAATGCCAATGATAAAAGCATCTTTCATTGAGATTTTTTCTTTTTGTCTGGGTTTGGCATAATAAGAGAAAGCTAGCAACGTAGCAGTTACTAACAGCATGCAACCTACAATTAATAATCCTTCTCCAAAAATAGCAGCCACCTCATCTTTGAAAAACAAACCAACAATGGCTACCGGTATCATTGATAGAATAATATTTAAGGTGTATTGAGTTTCCGAATTCCAGGAAAACTTAAAAAGTCCTTTGATAATCCACTCTATCTCCTTCCATAATATCACAATGGTACTTAGTACTGTGGCTGCATGTACAGCTATGGCAAAGGTTAAGTTTTCTTCTCCTTCTAACCCAAAAAGAGCAGAACCTATCGCTAGGTGACCACTACTACTTACAGGTAAATACTCAGTAAGTCCTTGGATTAGTCCAAGAACTAACGCTTCTATCCAACTCATTTTTTATTTCTTATTTTGTTTTAGATTTGTGTAAAATGCCATACACTATGAAAATGTAGCCCAGAAAGCAAACAGCCGGGGCAACCTTTATGCGGCGTACGCTGAAAATGTCTGTTTCAAAAACGGTCTCTGTAGATACAGGTCCTGACATCAGGAAAAATCCAATGATGACTGCCAACATACCAATTGCAATCAAAATAAAGTTCATTTTGCTAAAAGCAAATATTTTTTTATCGTTCATATCATTTATTATAATAAAACTATGCTTTCTAATAAAGTTGCGATTCTTTCATTCGTAAATACCGATTAATCGATAGCAGTGAACTAATGAAAGTAATGATAATGCCAAAGATTAATACCGATCCGGCCACAATAAGTAAAATTTCAGGAGTAAAAATTACTACGAGTTCCGGATTGTATTGCACTAGAAAATAACTAGCTCCTAAAAATATAAGATTAGCCAATATGGCCGCTACCACTCCACTCCATACATTCTTTCGGATAAAAGGTCCACGGATAAAACTCCATTTGGCTCCCACCAGCTTCATTGTGTGTATAATAAAACGTTGCGAGTAAATGCCTAACCGGATGGTGTTATTAATCAGTGCAAAGGAGATGAAGGCAAGTACTAAAGATAATATCAATAAAACGAATGTTATGTTTCGTATGTTTTCATTGACAGCATTCAATAAGTCCTTTTGGTAAATTACCTCAGTAACGTATTTGCTTTTCTCAAGTTCCTGCTCAATCATAGATAAACTATCGGAAATTGCATATTCCGCATTTAACTTCAGTTCTATGGATGCGGAGAAAGGGTTGTATCCCAAAAAGTCCTTAGGATCTGTTCCCAATGCTTCTGTTTGCTCTTTCAGAGCCTGCTCTTTGGATATGTATTCTGCTTCTTTTACAAAATCCTCTTTCAGTAGGTTTTTATGAAACTCTTTTACTTCTTCAGGTTTAAGTGGGTCGGTTAAAATAAGACTGAAATTAATGTTTTCTCTTACGTAAGTGGAGAGGTTGTTTGCTGTTAACACAAGAAAAACCACCATACCTAAAAGTATCAAAACAAGCATTGTACTGATGCTTGAAGTGATAAACTGCATATCTAATTTAACTCTTTTCTTTCTTTTTTTCTTACTCATTTAGTGTTTCTTTCTAAAAACATAAATCATTGAGCTACTTCTTTCTTTCTTTGCCAAGGATTGAAGAAAACCTTTAAGTCCCACATAAAAGCCTCTCAAAATGGAACAAAAATGTTTTTGGTTTTTCTCGCTTAAAATACTTACATAAAAACCATCAAAAGGCATAGGGTAATGTGCTGCTAACACAAATCCATGTTTAATACCCCAACGTTGCATAGTGGTTGGACTAAAATGCCACAAGTGCCTGGGAACATCGTAAGCCGCCCATTTCTCTTTATAATAATTTGCATCGTACGATGTTGGGTTAGGTACAGCAACAATTAATAATCCTTGCTCAATTAACAGTTCGTTGAATTTTTCAAAGAAACCATTGATGTCTTGCAAATGTTCCATTACGTGCCATAATGTAATGACATCAATAGAGTTGGGAGCCAACAAATCAATGGCTTTCTCCTCTTTTAGATGTATCCCTAAACGAGCACGTGCAACGGTCCTGGCTTTTTTGCTTTTTTCAAAAGCCTCTACTTCCCATTGTTTTTTGTGCATTTTATGAGCAAAGTGTCCTGTTCCTGCTCCAAAATCCAATAGCACACCTGTTTTTTGAGGGTACTCCCGTTTAATTAACCTTGCTTTTTGTCGCAAAGTAATGGCTCGAACCCAATGATAAAACAATGATACAATACCCTTTTTGGTATTGGAGTGTGCTATGTAATCTTCTGACTCATAATAGGAATCCATAAATTCCTCGGAAGGGAAGTTTTGAGTAAAAGTAAATGAACACTCATCACACGAATACAACTCAAAACTTTCCTGTGAAACCGTGTAGTCAATACAAGTATGGACAGGACTAAACTTTTGTGCACCACAAAGGGGACAAGAAGTAATAGTTATGTATTCAATGCGTTGGTTTTTACTCACTTTAGTTGTTGTATTCTTCTTATCAAAATATATAGGGTGTAAAACCCCTAAATTTTATGCAAAATAACAAATAAAATATGGGCTTTGGCCTATACTTTAAATACTTTTAATACAAACTTGCTTAAAAAGAGGCTTTAAGAAGACATTTATTTATTTATAAAATAAATTTATTCAGATTCTTTATTATGTTTGTAATATGTTGAACTAATATCTTTTGAATAAAAATGGAAAATAAAAAGAAACTTACAAGATCACAATCCAATAAGATGCTTGCTGGAGTTTGTGGAGGATTAGCAGAGTACTTTGGATTAGATGCTTCTTTAATCCGAATTATATATGTATTGGGAACTATCTTTACCGCTTTTGCCGGTGTTTTGGTGTATATAATTCTTTGGATTGTAATGCCGATTGGGGTAAATGAAATAGAGTGATCTTATTCTTAGGGGTGTATTATTTTAGTAAATACGCCCTTTTTCTTGTTCTCTATTTTTCTTTTGTCGCACTTTGTTTTATAGGTGTGTCCTTACTTTTGGGACAGGCTGTCCGCTTAAGTATGTTTTTATTCTGTACTAATTAGAGGGTTCTGCTATCTCCTCTTCTCTATTTTACCTCTTTTTTTATATGCTTTCATCTGTTTTTTAGGATTAGGGGTAAAATAAGACACATTCCTAACCTAGTTTACCAAGTGAGGAAAGTTTAAAGGATTTTGAAAAGTAATCACGAGGAAAAAATTGAGTACACAATTATTAAATGTCTCTTTGCTCAGATACTTAACCTGAATTATTCATACTCTTTTTAGTTTTCAATTTTTAGACCTGTAATGCCAGATTTCCTTGTTGTAAAAATTCAGTTTGCTATCAAGATTCTCTAATTTGCAAGAAAAACATTTAGCTTTTTTATCTATACTAGCGTTTTTTGCTCTTTTTACTTGCCTGATTTGAAGTCTGGCAATACGCATTGTGTCCGGATATAGAGGAAATGCCGGCAGCAATTTGACAGATACGTTGACTAATCATTTCTTCATAACTGTGCCGAATGAGGAGGGGGAGTGCACTTATCTTTCAGTCTTCTTGTCAGTCGGTCGATAAAACCGATTCACTGATCAAATTCACGAGGAAGTGTTAGATTGCCCTGTGGGGACAGGTCAGGTACGGTGATACTTACTTTTGCTTTTTTGGAATTAACCAACTCGGGGAAAATAACTCGAAGAAAAGGTCATTTTGTGAGGATTTTTTTGTATGTTTAATTGATGAAAAGTTCTTTTAGTTTATCTTTTTGTTTTGCACCATAAAGAGATATAGATAACTGATAATAAGTAATATAAAGAACTTTTCTTTTTTTATTATGAATATTCAGGGTAGATAGATATGCTTGCCATCTCACGAAATATCTCCACCAAAGTTTGCAGATTTAACGTTTTAGATTTGCATAATTTTCTTTATTCCCTAGCGAGAGCAGGCGTTATAACTTCTTATAATAATATATCGCGATATCGCGCACGCGCGAAATTTACACGAAACATTTTATTTTGTAAAAGCAAGGATTACTTTCAAAAAGAGGGGGTAGCCGATTATAAACAATAAAAATAAGAAGATAATGAAACAAAACACTTTTTTGAGCAGGATAGTAAGCATCTCATTCCTGTTTCTAGGTATTTTAATACTTGCCTCCTGTAAGCGTGGCATTGATATTAATGCTATCGAAGCGATGCCCGAAGGCACGGATAAAACCGCGGCAATGCTCTATTATTATCAAGGATTGAGGAAAGGTGATACAATTACCGTAGAAAAAAGCTCTAAACCAAAAGAGAATTCGGCGATGGACTTAAACGCCCCTATTTATCTGACTACTTCACCTAAAATAAAAAGAGATGTAAACTTAAAAGTGCTGAATGCCGTCTGTCAGGTTTTTAGGGGTGACACACTGGTCGTTCTTGGAGAGTTTGAAAGAAGTGTCTGGGGAGGGGGATTCATGAAGAAAGCAAATTCGTCGGAATCTATTAAAGTTACACATATAAAAAACGGTAAGCCAAACAAGGATGGATGGTTTTATGCGGGTTTGGCAACACCATTAGACCCAAATTGGGCGTACGTCTTTTATGATGCGGACGGGACTGCTGCTCTGCTAGTTATCTTTGGCGGCATGTTGCTTGTTGTTTATTTATTGTGGAAACTTATATATTGGATTGTACAATGCAAAATACGCCGCAGGGAAGCCTTTTACGAAGACGTAAAATCTATTTCAAGCCAATCTACTTTATTCTATCGGCGATTGTGGGGCTTATTGTCTTTTATGTCGATTACAACAACGATATAGTTAATTCATTAAAGTTCAATCCCAATTTCTTAGTACACTTCTCGGAATATCCGTTTTTATTGAAGCTTCTTCCCTTGGTTTTGCTACTGTGGGTGGTTTCTTCAGTCGGAATGTTGTGGGAAATGATTAAAAAATATAAAACATGGTGGCTCATTATCTATTTTCCTGGAACGTGGTCAATCGGATTGGTGCTCATTGGGCTTGTATTTGCGGCAGGGTGGATGATATATTTCATTCTCCCCACGGTAGTTACATTTGCCATAATGGCACTTGTAAGAGATAGCAGTTTTGTAAAAGTAATAGAAAGCGAGGGTGGTTCAGGTAAGCGAATTATCGGATACAACGCCTCTAACCAACCGATACGGGAAGGAGAAGGAGGCTCTGTTGTTTATTGGGGTTCACGACACCCATTAGACAGAAATGATTAAACATAAAATAGTTCTAAGCTCTTGATGCCTAGACTGCTCCTTCCTAACGGCGACTTCAGTATGGGCAGGCGTATTGATTTACTTCAATATGGCGAAGCCTCCCAAAAGATCGATTACCTTTGTGCACAGCGTGCTAATGGCTTGTTTGCTCAAGCATATATGCAGATTATGTCGCAACCGGATATGTGACAAGTTTCGACCAAGCGGTATACGAAGTCTATCTACAAGCCATGTAGGAGGTAAAAAGAAGTTCTTCCTATGTTTTCGAACGTGGCGGGGCTGAGTATGCTATGGTTTTTATGATTTGTTGATTGCAGCTTGGAGAAAAAACAGAGAAAACCATTAGCGTGCTCAACAATAAAATAATAGCAGAAGAAACCACTTCCTCAGCCACAATCTCAGAAAAGGGGGTTCTCTGAAGGCTAGTATGCCGACTGGATATGGATTGAAGTCGGGCCGTGCTTTATTATAAGTAGAACGGTTACAGAGGCTTATCTAAAAGCGATAAGATCGTAATTATACAAAGCTCGCAAAAATATTCAATCTGACCTTTGAAATGCTTTCTCTTTGGGTTGAGAAATTTATGTTTAAGTACCTAGTTTACCAGCTTTCACCTCTTTTTTTTGTGCATTTATTTTGTTTTACTAGTAGAATAAGAGAAGATATGGTACTTTTTCTTTTGGGGAAAATATTCGGTCTAGGACCGACACCCCTTCGGTCCTAGACCGAGTACCCTTCAGTCCTAGACCGACAGGCCTTCGGTCCTAGA
>CAZOVL010000005.1:0-60184 GCA_964583185.1 uncultured Bacteroides sp.
ATTGCTCTGGAACTTGTTGTTCCTGCGTCTAATGCTAAAATGAATTTTTCTTCCATAATATTAGTTTAAGATAAATTAGAACTATTATTTGTTGATATTTTTCTATAGTGGATTTTAGTCACTATTGTATGTTCTTTTTTAATTAAGATGTGTTTCTCTATTCGCAAATATATTGTTTATTTCTTATAAAAAAAACAAATCGAAACTTTTTCTGTTTCGATTGATGGTTATTTTGATTTTTTTCGTCTTTTGGTTTCGAATTTGTGGTAGATTTCTTGTTTTTATGTTGTGATTTCCATTATTTTGTATTTGTATTTCATTTAAGTGTTTCTGTGTTTCGAATAATTGTTTATCTTTGTTTTGTATCATAACTAAAATTAAAATTTATATATGACTAGTATTGCAAAAAGACATCAGATTATTCTTGATAAGGTGAAAGAAGAAGGATATGTTAAAGTAAAAGAGTTGAGTGATTTGCTTGGTGTTTCAGAGGTTACTATTCGAAAGGATTTACGAAAATTGGAAAGCAAAAAACTACTTTATCGTAATCATGGTAGTGCGAGTAGTCTGAGCTCTATCATTTCAGATAAACATTTTGATATCAAAGAAAAGTTGTTTACTGAAGAAAAGGCGTTAATAGCTAAAGCAGCCCGTAATCTTTTGAGTGTGGATGACAAAATAATTATTGCGTCAGGAACTACTCTTTTTGCTTTTGCTAAAGAAATTGGTGGTTATGATAATTCCCTGACAGCAATTACTTCTTCAGTTAAGGTTTCATTGGCCTTATGTTATAATCCGAATATTGAAGTTATTCAATTGGGAGGAATAATCAGAAAGAACTCTGTGTCTGTCATCGGACATTATGCAGAGAATATTTTAGACAGTTTAGTTTGTAATAAACTGTTTTTAGGAGTTGATGGTATCGATTTGGATTATGGTTTAACTACTAGTGATATGAACGAGGCTCGTATTAATCAGCAGATGATAGATGTTGCTCAGAAAATAGTGGTTCTTACAGATTCCTCTAAGTTTGGAAAAAGAGGTTTTTGTAAAATTTGTGATATTAATAAAATACATCACATTATAACTGATTCTAATGCTCCTTCACACATTGTTGAAATGTTGCGTGAAAAAGAAATTGAAGTAACTCTTGTATAATGTAAAAGTATAGCATAGTAATATGAAAAAGGCTGAGTTTCAAAACTCAGCCTTTTTTAATATCTCTACTTATTTGTCTAATTAAATAAGTCCTTCTAAAGCACCGTTAACTTTGCGAACTGCATCGGCACTCGCTTTAAATTTAGCTTTCTCTTCTTCATTTAGAGGTAACTCTACAATTTTTTCAATACCGTTACGTCCTAAAATTACAGGAACACCACAACAGATATCTTCTTCTCCGTACTCTCCTTCAAGAGATACAGAACAAGGAATCATCTTTCTTTGGTTGTGAAGGATTGATTCAACTACAGCTGCTCCTGCTGCTCCTGGTGCATACCATGCAGAGGTACCTAATAAACCGGTTAAAGTAGCTCCACCAACCATTGTTGACTTAGCAACTTCTTCTAGTTTCTCTTCAGATAAAAATTCTGATACAGGTAAACCTTTATATGTAGCAAAGCGAGTTAAAGGAATCATGGTAGTATCTCCGTGTCCACCAATAACCATACCTTCTACTTCGTTGGCATTGCAACCTAAAGCTTGAGTTAAGAAATATTTGAAACGTGAACTGTCTAAAGCACCGCCCATACCAATGATGCGATTTTTAGGTAATCCTAAAGATTTAAGAGCTAAATAAGTCATAGTATCCATAGGGTTGGAAATTACAACTAAAATAGCGTTAGGTGATTCTTTCAGAGCTTTTGCAGCTACATCTTTTACGATTCCTGCATTTACTCCAATTAACTCTTCACGAGTCATTCCCGGTTTACGTGGAATACCTGAAGTGATAACAATTACATCAGAGTTTGCTGTTTCCTCATATTTGTTTGTACATCCTACAAGTGTTGAGTCAAAGCCTAGAAGCTGTGCAGTTTGCATCATATCCATTGCTTTTCCTTCAGAAACACCTTCTTTTACATCGAGCATAACAATTTCATCTGCTACCTCGTTAAAAGCAAGAACGTTAGCGCATGTTGCACCTACGTTTCCTGCACCAATTACGGTTACTTTTGACATAATTTTGTTTTTTATATGGTTTATAACAACTAAATCTTTTACAAAGTAAATTAAAAAAATGAAGAAAAACGCCTAATGTGTTATCTCTTATTTGTTTTATTTGAATTACAAAATTACAATTTAATCGGGATTAGAGAAATATTTCTTTAATAATTTTTGCCTAGTATTTTATACATTTCATATTAAAAGCTTATTTTTGTCCATAATCTACATTTATACAATGATTTTATATTTATGGATAAAAATAAAATAACCTTAATTGCTATAATTCTTTTAGTTATTGCCTTAATAGCAGTAACCATTCTTTTTACTCGTGAGAAAATTGTTAGTCAGGAGTTAATTGAAGGATTTGAATTAGAAAAAGAGGATCTAGAAAACGAATATACACGGTTTGCTCAGCAATACGATGAGTTAAAACTTGAGGTTACAAATGATTCTTTAGCCGTTCTTTTAGAAAAGGAACAAATTAAAACGCAACGTTTACTAGAAGAGTTGCGCACTGTTAAATCTAGCAATGCTACAGAAATTAGACGCTTAAAGAATGAGCTGTCAACTTTGCGTAAGATTATGGTTACCTATATTAACCAAATTGATTCATTGAATCAGTTGACAAAACAACAAAAAGTAATTATTGATGAAGTAACTCAAAAATACAATGTGGCTTCTCAGCGTATTACAACTTTGTCGAAAGAGAAAAAGAATCTGGATGAAAAGGTTTCATTAGCTGCTCAATTGGATGCCACAAATATATGGCTTGAACCCAAAGACCGAAGAGGACGAACAGCTAAGCGAGTGAAAGATGTAACCCGTTTGGATATTAGTTTTACCTTAGTGAAGAACATCACTGCAGTTACAGGAGAGAAAACCCTCTATATTCGTATTACTAAGCCGGATAATGATGTGTTGGTTAAAAACTCTTCCGATACCTTTGAATATGAAAACAGAAACTTGAATTTCTCTATTAAGAAATATGTTGAATATGATGGAGAAGAACAAAAAGTAGTTGTTTATTGGGATGTTGAAGAGTTTATGTATGCAGGAAAATATCGGATTGATATTTTTGCTGATGGAGTTATGATTGGATCAAATAGTTTTGAGCTGAAATAAATGAAACAATAGTTTCACTACAGTTATTGAATAAAACACCTCTATTTTGTACTAAATAGAGGTGTTTTTTGTATATATAAGTTTGTGATAATTCTTTTTCGTTTGAATATTTACTTTGTCACTCTTACAAAGCTTGTGAGTGGGGTATCATTCGGTCCTAGACCGAGCACCCTTCAGTCCTAGACCGACAGCCCTTTGGTCCTAGATCGATGGGGCTTCGGTCAGGGACCTACAATGATAGAGATGTAAAAAGCCTCCTATTTGGTGCTTTTTTGTCTGTATATGTGAATAAATAAAAACTCAAATCTTTATGTCTTAGTAAGACAACTAAAAGTAAAGCTATACAACAGTTTTACGTCAAACTAAAAATACTTCTATTCCGGTATTGAAATAAAAAACCGGTTAGCCTTAAAAGTTAACCGGTTTAATCTGTATTTATTTCTCTGTATTATGTACTGTGAGTTGAGGAAATGGAAACTCAATGCCTTTCTCATTAAAGGTTTTATAGATGGTTTGATTAATACCAAAATAAACCGACCAGTAATCTGAACTTTTTACCCAAGCACGTACCCTGATGTTTACACTGCTAGAGTCTAGTGCGTGTAAAACAATGGCACTTGCAGGGTTCTTAAATATGCGCTCTTCAGCATTCAGAATGTCTTGTATAACTTTTTCTGCCATAACATAGTCAGTGTCATAAGCTATTCCTATTATCCATTGTACTCTTCGGGTAGGTTTACGGTTTACATTAGTTATTACTCCACTACTCAATGCTCCATTGGGTACATAAATCACTTTGTTGTCTGAGGAACGAATAATGGTGTGAAAAATTTGAATTTCCTCTACAGTGCCGGAAATACCTTGGCACTCCACAAAGTCGTCAATATTAAACGGTTTGAAAATAAGAATGATAATTCCTCCAGCAAAGTTTTGCAGATTTCCGGAGAGAGCCATACCAATGGCAACCCCGGCAGATGCTATTAAGGCAGCAAAAGAGGTGGTTGGAACGCCTAGCACACTGATAATAGATACAATTAAGAGTGTAATCAGGATAATGTTCACCATGCTCTTAAGGAAGGTTTTAACTTCAAGCTCAAGTTTTCTGCGATCTAAGAACTTGCGAACTATTTTATTTATGATTGAAATAAGAAAACGCCCAATGGCAAATACAATAGCTGCAAGTAATAGCTTCTCGCCAAAGTTAATTGCAAGTTCAATTAGTCTTCTTAATACTTGAGGTTGTTCCTCTATTACTTGTTCGGTCTGTTCTACTACATTTGAGACAAGTAGTAGAATGGTGTATAAATTCATTATTACTTATTTTTATCTAATGACTTTTTAAAGCCATCTGTTTTATTCTAAATTCATTAGGTACTCTTTAAAAGAGTCATAATTTTCACTTATTGATAGACTTTGTTTTTCTCCTTTTAAGAAAACCTGTAGTTTGTTAGGGATTTCTACAGACTCCTTAACTATGTTTTCAACCGTCTCCAGGAATTTGGCCGGATGTGCTGTTTCTAAAAAAACTCCCTGTTCTCCATTTTTAAGTAAATCTGCTAGTGCTTGATAACCACAAGCTCCATGAGGGTCAAGCAGGTAATTGTGCTCTTTCCATACTTTTTGAATGGTTTGTTCTATTTGGTTGTCTAAATAGAATATTCCACTAATTTCTTTAGTTATTGTTTCGTGGTTATTGCTATATAAATCTAAAATACGGGCAAAGTTACTAGGATCTCCCACATCCATAGCATTCGCAATTGTTGTTACTGATGGGCGAGGGGTATATTCTCCAGTTTGTAGATACTGATAGAATACATCATTTTTATTATTTGCTGCAATGAAATGCTTAATGGGTAATCCCATTTTTTTTGCGAATAATCCGGCAGTAAGGTTCCCAAAGTTGCCACTTGGAACACAAATAACAACCGAGTTAGCTTTATTTGCTTTTTTCAGTTGTGCATAGGCATAGAAGTAATAGAATGATTGGGGTAAAAAACGTGCAACATTAATGGAGTTTGCAGAAGTTAGAAACAATTTTTCTTTTAATTCTGTATCCATAAATGCACTTTTAACCAAAGCTTGACAGTCATCAAAGGTACCATCTACCTCTAATGCTGTTATGTTTTGTCCAAGTGTGGTAAACTGTTTTTCCTGAATTTCACTTACTTTTCCTTTGGGGTACAAAACGTGTACTTTAACTCCTTTTACTCCTAAAAAACCATTGGCCACAGCACTACCGGTATCACCAGAAGTGGCAACCAATACGTGAATGTCCCGACCTTTATCCCTTTCTTGATTTTGTGTGAAGTAGCCCAATAAACGAGCCATAAAGCGTGCACCCACATCTTTAAATGCAAGTGTTGGACCATGAAATAATTCTAAAGCACTGATGTTTGGAGTAACTTCAACCAAAGGAACATCAAAGCTTAACGTGTCATAAACAATTTGTTTTAAATCTTCAGCCGGAATATCTTTGCCAAAGAAAGCGGAAGCCACGGTGTAAGCTATCTCTTGAAATGAAAGTTGGTCAATTTTTTCAAAAAAATCCGAGGGCAACGAGGGGATTTCTTCAGGCATATATAATCCTTTGTCACTGGCTAACCCTTGAATAACAGCCTGTTCCAATGATGCTTTAGGCGATTCATTGTTTGTACTATAATATTTCATTCTTATTTTATTTTCATAAATTCGTTCATAAACTCATCTCCCTTTAATAAACCATAACTTCCCTGTTTTACAGATACTTCATTGTATGTAGTAACCGAGTCAGCTTTTATTCCCGGATGCCAAATGAGGAAAGGAATTGGGTCAGAGGTATGTGTTCTGATTTCACAGGGTGTTGGATGGTCGGGTAGTATAGCTATGGCAACCGGTTCATCCATTTGTAATACCGCTTCATATATGGGTTTTACTGCACGTGAATCCAGATCTTCAATGGTTCTTATTTTCAGTTCAACATTTCCTTCATGCCCGGCCTCATCACTGGCCTCAATGTGGAGATAAACAAAATCTTGTGTTTGTAAAGCCTCTAATGCTGCTGCCACTTTGTTCTCGTAATTTGTATCAAAAAGTCCGGTAGCTCCTTCTACTTCAATAGGAGTTAAACCGGCATATACCCCAATGCCTTTAATTAAATCAACAGCTGAGATGACACTTCCACTTTGAATCATGGGATAAGTTTTAGATAAAGTATCCATTTGTGGCCTGTATCCCGGAGACCAGGGCCAAATGCTATTTGCCGGATCTTTTCCTTCAGCTATACGCTTTTTGTTAATGGGGTGTTCTGATAATAACTCCTGTGATTTCAGAATCAACTGGTTAATCAACTCAGCCGTTTCTTTTGCTTCTGAGGTGAGACTTTTAACTAAAAGAGGTCTAAATTCCTGTCCGGGTACATCGTGGGGTGGGGTACAGTTGAGTTCCTTTTTTCCATTTTTAATCTTTAGTAAATGGCGATATGAAACACCCGGATAAAAAGAAACCCTATCATCTCCTAGTTCTTTTTCTAAATATAGAATCAGCTCTTCAGCTTCTGCATTGGAAATATGTCCGGCTGAATGGTTTTTTATTTTGTTGTCTTCAATGCAAATCAGGTTGCAACGCATAGCCACTTCATCGGGCTCAATGTCTACTCCCATACTGGCAGCTTCTAAGACGCCCCGACCTTCGTATACTTTCTCTAGGTTATACCCTAGAACCGAAAGATTTGCAACTTCACTTCCGGGATGAAACCCTTCAGGAACTGTTTGTAACAGTCCGGTTCTTCCTTCTTTTGCCAATTTATTCATAAACGGAATATTGGCATATTGTAATAGTGTTTTATTGTCTAATGATTTTACTGGCCAGTCGGCCATACCATCACCTAAAATTATAATATATTTCATTTGTCTGAACTTATACGTTAGCTATACTCATAATGTCGGCAAATACACCTGCAGCAGTTACTCCGGCCCCTGCACCGTAGCCTTGAATCATCATAGGATATTCTTTATATCGGTCTGTTGTCAGAAGTAATACATTGTTACTTCCTTCAAGTGCATAGAATGGATGTTTTTGATTTACCTCTTCTAGTCCAACCGACACTTCATTATTTTCAAATTTGGCTACAAAACGCCATTTTTTATTCTCTTTTTCTAATTCTTTTCGACGAGTTTCAAAAGACTCATCCAGTTCGGTAATACGACTCCAAAAATCGTCCAGTGATCCTTCAAAATACGACTCCGGAACAAATAGGTTTTTCTTAACATCTTTTTGCTCCACCTCATATCCAGCTTCACGAACTAGAATAACCAGTTTCCGAATTACGTCAATACCACTTAAGTCAATGCGAGGATCGGGCTCTGAATATCCCTGCTCTTGTGCACGCTTAATGGTTTCACTAAAAGGAATACTCTCGCTTATCTCATTGAAAATAAAATTCAAAGTTCCGGAAAGAACAGCTTCAATTTTTGTTATTTTATCTCCACTATGAATTAAGTCGTTGATGGTGTTAATAATAGGCAGACCTGCACCCACATTGGCTTCAAACAGAAACTTTACCCCTCTATGGCGAGCGGTTTGTTTTAGTTTGATGTAGTTGTCAAAAGAAGAAGACGCTGCAATTTTATTGGCAGCTACTACAGATACGTTGTGATTTAGTAGGTTCTGGTAAATGGAGGAAACCTCTTCGCTTGCAGTACAGTCAACAAATACAGAATTGAAAATATTCATATCTAATATGCCTGATTCCAGTACTTTGGTATTGCTTTTAATACCCTTTTCTTTGAGTAGTTCCTTGTAGCTGTTCAAAGGGATTCCATCTCGATTGAACAAAGCATAAGAGCCATTGGCTACTCCCACAACATTCAATTTGAGACCATTCTCTTTCTTGAGTCTTTCTTGTTGACTTTGTATCTGCTCAATAAGGCTACCACCTACTGTACCAATTCCACAAATAAAGAGATTCAGAACCTGATATTCTGAAAGGAAAAAGGAGTCGTGAATAACATTTAGTGATTTTCTTAAAGATTCCAGCGTAACAACAAAGGAGATATTTGTTTCAGAAGCTCCCTGAGCACAAGCAATAACATTAATCCCGTTCTTGCCTAGAATACCAAAAAGTTTACCTGCAATTCCTGGTGTGTGCTTCATGTTTTCTCCCACAATGGCAACAGTTGCCAAATTGTGTTCTGCTTTCATAGGATACATTTCGCCCGTTTCAATCTCTCGGGCAAACTCCTTATCTAATATTTCACAGGCAAGCTGAGCATCTTCGTTTCTTACACCAATTGATGTACTGTTTTCTGATGAGGCTTGAGATACTAAGAATACACTGATGCCATTTTTGGCTAATACTTTGAATATTCTGTAGTTTACCCCAATGATACCCACCATACCTAATCCTTGAACTGTAATTAAGCAGGTGTTATTGATGGATGAAATTCCCTTAATTGCTTTATGAGATTTTGATCCACTAACCTCTTGCTTTATGATTGTTCCTTTCGATTCAATATTAAAAGTGTTTCGTACACGTATGGGGATGTTTTTATGAAACACAGGGTAAATGGTTGGAGGATAAATTACCTTTGCTCCAAAATTGCACAACTCTGTTGCTTCAACATAACTCAGTTCATTAATGGTATAAGCTGAATTAATAACATTAGGGTCTGCAGTCATAAACCCATCAACATCGGTCCATATTTCAAGGCAACTGGCATCTAAAGCTGCAGCAATCATAGCTGCAGTATAATCTGAACCACCTCTTCCTAAATTTGATACATCTCCTGTGAGCTTGTCCGATGAGATAAATCCGGGGACAACTGCAATTTCAGGAATTGGGTTAAAGGTTTCTTGTATGAGTTGCGTTGTTAAGTCTTTATCTATGAAATTCTTTGCGTGCTTTTTTTCTGTTTTAATAAAGCTGCGTGAATCATAGCGTTTTGCACCATCAATAAGGTATGTCACTACTTTAGAAGATATTCTTTCTCCATAACTTAAGACGGTGTCCAGTGTTTTGGGAGATAAATCTTTAATTAAAAATATACCTTGAAAAATATCGTTTAATTCATTGAGTAGTTGAGTTACTTTTTGGATTAAAGCTTCTCTTGAACTATTAGGCTCAAAAAGCTCTTCAATAATACTTTTATGAGTAGCTACAATCTCCTCATAGACTTGCTGGTAAGCTTCATCTCCTATAGAGGCAAGATTTGATGTTTTAATTAATTTATCTGTTATACCTGAGAATGCAGAAACCACAACGATTACCGGTTCATTGATTGACTCAACGATTTGTCTTACTTTTTTTAATCCTTTTGTGGAACCTACGGATGTTCCACCAAACTTGATTACTTTCATATCATATTGTTTAAGAAGATGAGTTAATGTTTATAGATACAAGGCTTAAATTGCTTGTAATAAAAGTGTGCTGAGGCACGAAAAATAAAACGAGATTGAATAATACAGTGTATCACGTAGAAACACAAAAAATTGACCTTAACCCCTAAGGGTCATGGTACACATAAACGTTGTGGTAGTATGTAAAATAGAATTTACCATATTGTGTTTTTATCTACTTCTCTTTATTTATTAAGATAGGTAAATGCAAAGCTAAATAAAAATAAACAATACACAACAATTTTCTTTCATTATTTATAATGAAGCTTTTCTTTTGCTTGAATCAGGCGGATAATAAAAAAGGAGAGTGAAACCTCACTCTCCTTTTTTATTTTATAACCTAACGAGCTTTTTATTGTTGCTCTTCTTCACGGTTTGGTGTAATTAATTTGTAACCTTTTCCGTGTATGTTTATAATTTCTACCGACTCATCATCTTTTAAATGTTTACGTAGTTTAGTAATGTAAACATCCATACTACGTGCATTGAAGTAGTTGTCATCAATCCAGATGGTTTTCAGTGCATGCTCACGTTGAAGAATGTCGTTTTCATAAGCACATAATAAACTCAATAGTTCCGATTCTTTTGTTGTAAGCTTAGTTTCCTTGTTTCCTATCACAAGAATTTGTTTTTGTGTATCGAAAGTGAACTTACCAAACTTATAAATGGTTTGTTCTTTACTTTTCTTGCCTCTAACTCTACGTAAGATTGCCTCAATACGTAAAGTTAACTCTTCCATGCTGAATGGTTTTGTAATGTAGTCATCAGCACCAATTTTAAAACCTTCTAAAATATCCTCTTTTAGGGTTTTTGCAGTTAAAAAGATAATAGGGATATCTGCATTGATAGCTCTAATATCTTGTGCTAATGTAAAACCATCTTTTTTAGGCATCATTACGTCAAGTACGCATAAATCGTATTGATTTTTCACAAAAGCTTTATATCCTTCTTCTCCATCAGGATAAAGATCTGCTGAGTAACCTTTAGCTTGTAGATACTCTCTAAGAAGCATTCCTAGATTCTCATCGTCTTCGCATAGTAAAATTTTCAAGTTCTCGTCCATAACAATAAATTATTTTAATAAAGGTAATGCAATTATAAATTTTGTACCCACATTGTACTCGCTCTCCACTCTAATGGTTCCTTTGTGCTCTTCAATGATTTTCTTAACATATGCTAAGCCCAATCCAAATCCTTTAACATCGTGCAGATTACCTGTATGCACGCGATAGAATTTGTCGAACACTTTCTTTACATTTTCTTTTTTTATGCCTATGCCATTATCTTGAATAACAATAATTAATTTATTAGAGTCGTTCGAGGTGCGTACCGTTAATTTTAAGTCTTCATCTGGTTTTTTATACTTTACTGCATTATCCATTAAGTTGAAGATAACATTTGTAAAGTGCATTTCGTCTGCCATAATGTTGGCATCCATTGCGTCTAAGAAAGCAAGTAGTTCACCGTGATGTTGTTCAACCTTTAGTTTAAAGGTTTCAACTACACCATTAATTAAACTATTTGCATCTAGCTCTTTCTCCTTTAACATAGTGGTTTGCCTGTCAAACATAGACATTTGTAATACTTTGTCTACCTGAAAACGCAAACGTTTCGTTTCATCGTTGATAACCCCTGAAAGGTGTTGGAAAATCTGTGGTGATTTACTTATACTTGGGTCTTTCAGCATTTGGGCTGCAAGCGATATAGAAGATATAGGAGTCTTAAACTCGTGTGTCATATTGTTTACAAAATCATTTTTCATCTCTGTAAGCTTCTTCTGCCTAAACACAATGTAAATGGTGAAAATAAAGGTTAGTAACAACACCGAGGTGAAAATGGTAGAAGGTATCATAAAAGTGATGCTTGAGAATATATAATCCTGTTTTGCAGGGAAATGAACTTTTACTAAACTCATTCTTGCTGGAGGATCATTAGGGAATAGGGGTTGGATATAGGGTGTTTCGCTACCTTTCTTTTCATAATCCGGGCAGCGATAGACTTCTCTTCCTGTTCTGTCGATTACTGTAAAGTGATACCCTAAATCTATGCCATTATTTAAAAACTCAGATTTTAAATATTGATCGAGGTTTCTAAAGTTTACACGCTTTTCTATTTCCTGATTGTTGGCTTGGTGTATCATTTGCCAAACCACCTCGTCTAATAAAAAGCGCTGATACATATACCTGTTTTTTACTGCATCGCTTAAAGACTTAGACGTTTGTGGAATTGTTTTTGCCCCGTGCCGTTTCGATATCATTGCCTTAGGCAAGTCAGAAGGACGTGTTCTGATGGTTTTTAACTCAAACGAAGAGAAAGACTCGCTATCTGACTGGTGCATATACTGTTGCTGAACAACTGTTTCTGTTTGTTCCGGTTCAGTGGGTTGTACTTGGCGATGATCATCTTCTGATACGTCTTTAATAAGCCATCTTTGTGTCTCGTCGTATTCTACGTTTTTGGAAACTTGATATAAACTTCTTCTTACTGAGACATCAAATTGCTCATTACGCATTCTAACCATCTCTTTTATGTACCTTACCTGCAGGTAAAGTAAACTTAAAAAAGAGATGCCCATTACAAGACCTAATATCCAAATTGTTGACTTTCTCATATATACAAATCTAACAATAGTAAATTAACAATTTTAACATCCATAGATTATTATTATATGTTTTCTCTATATTTAACAAATAATATATATAAACATAACAAAATAGTAATTATAAATAGCCAAGAACTGCTTTATTTGTGAAATAAAGGCTGAAAATATCCTTTTTATAAAAAAAGCTATTACCATTTTAGAGTGGTAATAGCTTTTAGCTAAAGTAAAATGATAGTTTAATTTACTTTTTTAAGAATAAAAAGTTAATCCTCATCTTCATCTTGATTGAACGACTTCACTAGTTGTTCTTGAACTTCAGTTGGTATTAGCTCATAATTGGAGAACTTCATAATAAATGAAGCACGCCCTCCGGTTATGGAGCTTAACGCTGTTGAATAAGAAGACATTTCTTTTTGAGGTACTTTAGCTTGTATCTTTTCGTAGCTCTTTTCACTACTCATTCCCATAATCATTGCCCTGCGACTTTGCAAATCACTCATAACATCTCCCATTTTATCTGCAGGTACAAATACTTCAACATCATAAATAGGCTCTAAAATTTTAGGGCTAGCGTTTTTAAAGGCTTGACTAAATGCGTTTCTACCTGCTAGCATAAAGGAAATTTCATTGGAGTCAACAGAGTGCATTTTACCATCGTAAACAATAACCCGAACATCTCGAGCGTATGATCCGGTTAACGGACCTTGTTCCATGCGTTGCATAATTCCTTTTTGAATGGCTGGGATAAAACGTGCATCAATGGCTCCTCCAACAATACTGTTTACAAAAACCATTTTGCCTCCCCAGTCTAATGGGAACTCTTCAACACCTCTCACTGAAATTTTATATTCTTGTCCATCAAACTTATAAGATGAAGGAACAGAATCGCCCTCTTTATATGGTTCAACAATAAGGTGTACTTCTCCAAATTGACCTGCACCTCCAGATTGTTTTCTATGTCTGTAATCTGCCCGTGCTGCCTTAGTTATGGTTTCACGATACGGAATTTTAGGTTCGATATATTCCACTTCGATCTTTTCGTTGTTTTCCAATCTCCACTTTAATGTTCTTAAATGGAATTCTCCTTGTCCGTGTACTAAAATTTGTTTTAGCTCTTTCGAGTTTTCTACAACCCAAGTGGGGTCTTCCTCCCGCATCTTGTTTATGGCATCCATCATCTTCTCTGTATCAGATTCATTCTTAGCCTTTATGGCACGCGAATATTTAGAATTTGGATACTTGATGAAATCGAATTTGTAATTGCAGTCTTTTGCGTTTAGTGTTTGTCCGGTTTTTATGGATTTAAGTTTCACTGCAGCACCAATGTCTCCGGCACGAAGCTCTTTCACACTTTTACGTTGTGCTCCAGCTACAAGATATATTTGAGCTATTCTTTCTTTCGATCCATTGCTTGAATTGTATAGATCATCCCCTTCTTTAAGTGTTCCACTCATCACTTTGAAGTAAGACACTTCACCAATGTGTGGCTCAACACTTGTTTTAAATACATAAACAGAGGTAGGACCATTCTCATCCGGTGAAACTTCTTCTCCGTCTTTGTTTGTTACTTTAGGCATTTCACTAACAAAAGGAACCACATTGGTTAAGAACTCCATTAAGCGTCGAACACCCATATCTTTTTTAGCACATACACAGAAAACGGGGAAAATACCTCGGTTAACCAGCCCTTTACGGATACCCTCGCGCATCTCATCTTCAGATAAATGATCTTGCTCAAAATATTTCTCCATCAAACCTTCATCGTTCTCTGCGGCAGCTTCAATCAAAGCTTTGTTAAGTTCTGTTGCCTTATCTAATTCTTCAGCTGGAATATCCTCTATAATAGGAGCTCCACCTTCATCTTTCCAAGAATATTTTTTCATCAACAAAACATCAATAACTGAGTTAAATCCTGGTCCTGTACTGATTGGGTACTGAACAGGAATAACGCTTTGACCATAAGAGTCTCTCAGTTGTTGAATGATTTGATCAAAATCGCAATTTTCATCATCTAGTTGATTTACTAAAAAAATAACCGGTTTATTGAACTTTTCAGTATAACGGAAGTGGTTTTGTGTTCCCACTTCTACTCCATAGGCACCGTTCAATACCATAATAGCGGTATCTGTAACGTTTAATGCAGTAACTGTACTTCCTACGAAATCGTCCGATCCGGGACAATCTATAACGTTGATTTTTTTATTATTCCATTCTACGTGAAAAACGGTAGAGAAAACAGAATAACCATAATCTTGTTCTACTGGGAAATAATCACTTACCGTATTTTTGGCTTCAACGGTGCCACGGCGTTTTATAATACCACTCTCGAAAAGCATAGCTTCAGCGAGAGTGGTTTTCCCAGAGCCCGAACTTCCTAGTAGGGCAACATTTTTAATTTCGTTGGTTTGATAGATTTTCATTGGTTTTAGAATTTAAATATGTTTATTATTAAAAGGCTAAGAATAAAAAATCCTCTTTTCAGAGGGGTATCGCAAATTATAGTATTGATATACAAAAAGCAACGAAATAATGCTGTTGTTAAACATAAAACAGATAGAAATAAACTCCTTATCTTTGTCAATACTTTGAATTTTGAGGTATAATTGAAGTCGCTATCCAATCATTCTTTACCTAAACCAATTGATTAGGGTATTTTCGGCTTGTTATAACCTAAAAGAAAAGAGATTTGGAGTCTATTAATTGAATCAATGGCAGGAATTTATCTACATATACCTTTTTGTAAATCACGCTGTATTTATTGCGATTTCTATACTACTACTCAGTTGGCTAATACTGATATCTATGTTGAGGCTTTAGTTCAAGAAATTAAGCAACGAAAAGATTACTTGGTCGATTCAATTCAAACCATCTATTTGGGGGGAGGCACACCTTCTCTTTTGACTATTCGCCAACTAGACAAGTTGTTTAATGTTCTATCGGCTACTTTCGATTTAAGTAGTGTAGAAGAAGTAACTTTAGAGGCAAACCCTGATGATTTGAATTCTAATTACCTCAAAGATTTAGTGCATACACCTATCAACCGATTAAGCGTTGGCATACAAAGCTTCAATGATGAGCAACTTCGAAAGTTAAATAGAAGACATACGGCACAACAAGCCATTGAAGCCATAAAGAAAAGTCAGGAATTTGGTTTTTCAAACATCAGTATTGATCTTATTTATGGTCTTCCTATGGAGAACAAGATGGATTGGGAACGAGATATAAGTCAAGCCATCTCTTTAGATATTCAGCATATTTCCGCCTACCATTTAATTTATGAAGAAGGCACTCCAATATATAAGTCGCTTTTGGAAGGGAGAATTAAAGAAGTTGAAGAAGATCTCAGTGTTCAGTTTTTTGATTATTTGATGAATAGTTTGAATGAAGCAAGCTTTGAGCATTATGAAATATCCAATTTCTGTAAGAAAGGATTTCGATCCATGCATAATTCTTCTTATTGGAATGGAGCACATTATTTGGGGTGCGGTCCGTCTGCTCACTCTTTTAATGGGCAAAGTAGAGAGTGGAATGTTTCTTCTTTGCCTGAATATGTAGATGGCATAAATTCTGGGCATAGGAACTTTGAAATTGAGGTGTTGAATGTAACCACACAATACAATGATTATGTCATTACATCTCTGAGAAGAAGTGAAGGAATAGATTTAAATTATGTGAAGAAAGTTTTTGGAGAAAAACTCTATCAGCATTGTCTTAATAATGCTCAGCAACATTTAAATTCTTATACTTTAAGCCTAAAAAATAACAATCTAAAACTTACCCGAAAAGGCATCTTTGTGTCCGATGGGATAATGAGTGACCTGTTATTTATTCTTTAACAAATAGTCCTTTTATTTTTTTTATTGAAAGTGTTTTTTATTAAAAAAGAAGCATTAACTTTGCAGGCCTTTTGAATAAAAATACATTTAATATGCTTGTGGTAATTGGTTCAATGTTTACGGGAATAATCCTGGGGGTCCTATTTAGAAATAGAAAGATGAATTGGATTCCAATGGGTATCACCTTATTTATTTGGGTGTTGTTGTTCTTATTAGGAGTTAATACGGGGGTTAATAAAGCCGTAGTTAGTCAGTTAAGTACTATAGGCTGGGATACCCTAATTATTACATTCGGCGCAATAAGTGGAAGTTTGTTTTTTGCTTGGTTGTTATGGGTGTTTGTTATAAATAAACAAGAAAAAAAGTAAAATGATTGGTAGCATTATTGTTGTTAGCTTATTTGTTTTAGGAGCAATTTGTGGCTTTTTAGGTCTATTACCAAATTTCATATTAGAAGGAAATTATAGCATCTATGCATTGTGTGGGTTAATGATGTGTGTAGGTATGACCTTGGGACACGATAAAAATATAGTAAAAAAGTTCAAGGCATTAGATCCTAAAATGGCAGTATTACCTTTGTTGACAATAACAGGAACACTGCTTGGGTGTGCCATAATTAGTCTCTTTATGAGTAATCGTTCCTTGTCCGACTGTATGGCTGTTGGATCAGGTTTTGGATACTATTCCTTGTCGAGCGTATTTATTACTCAATATAAAGGGGCAGAAATGGGAACCATAGCTTTACTTTCAAATATCATAAGAGAACTTTCTGCTTTGATGTTAGCTCCTTTATTTGTGCGTTATTTTGGAAAGCTAGCTCCTATAGCAGCTGGAGGTGCAACTAGTTTAGATACTACCTTACCTGCAGTAGCTAAGTTTTCAGGGCAAGATTTTCTGGTTCTTTCCATGTTTCATGGAGTAGTTATTGATTTCAGTGTACCTTTTTTAGTACGCTTATTCTGTTCATTCTGAGTGTGAGTTATTATTTTATATTTTATAGAAAGGGCTGAATCTTTATATTTTCGATTCAGCCCTCTTTTATTTTAATGATTACCCACAGGAATCAAATAGTGTTTTCGGTCAAGGTCAAAATCCAACATAATTTGATCTAGCAAAAGCTCTTCATCCAAAGCGTATAGACGAATGATATGTTCTCCGGGTTTGTCTATAACGGTATTTATAACAGTTAGTGATTGGTTACGAAGAACATTTTTAGCCCATTTATCAGATAAAAAACTTTCGGCTGTAGCTACTATTATAGGCTTATTATTATCAATAACTAAAGCATATCTCATTTTTGATTTACCATGTACCGGATGCATAGGAATAGATCCCACTTTTATCTTCACATTGCCACTACTAGTAGTGGTAACTCTATACTCTAGATGAGGTTGCTTTTTGTTTATCTTTTTGGCTACAGGTAGTCGAATGGCTTCTCCACTATGCCCTAATCCTTCTATGATTTCTGTCTGAAGATTATTTGTATAACTAGAAGCATTCAGAGCAATCATTCGATTGCCTTCAATGGGTGTTCCTGCTGTTTCAACTAGTGTGGGAGTTTGAGGCAGGTTTAGATTATTACTCTCAGTTAAAGCTTTCAAAGAGAGTTTGGGTAATCTGGGTTGTTGAAAAACAGGCAAATCCCGGGGTTTCATATCCATCATTAACTCCCATTTTCCATTAAGCATATCTTTGTTATAGGTATAATCCAAAGCTGCAATTTCGTTGTATGCGTTAGTTGCCAAACAAGCGTAATAACCCGCAAGGCTTTCATCCTTTTCTGCAAATAGACGAGATTTCTGAGCGTAAAGAACTTTACGATTCATTGCAGAACTGGCAGCTACCGGATAGTGAATTAGTTGAAAATAGGCAGGTTTGAGTTCTTTTGGAATTTTATTCTCATATATATCTGCAGAAAGCTGAGAGATATAATTATAGGTTTTAATGCGCTGCTCCATTTCATCGCCAAAGACATAAGGAGACAATTCTGAATCTTTTACAGGTTGTAGTCCCGGTCCACTATATTCTCCGGACCAGTCTTCAACTTTATTCCAAGCCATGTGCTCAGGTTTGCGTTGCCCTGCTAAATGATAATAGTGTTTTAGAATAGTATGGATTTCATCTGTAGCTTTATTCTTAAATATCGTCTTAATCCAATTTTCTTGATGGGCGTAAATTTTATCTCCGGCAAAGGCATCAATATCCCAAGCCATATCGAGAAAAAACTCAGTCAGATACTCGTTCGGTTTAATATCCCCCACATTTAGAATCCACATACGACGAGCGTTGTTGTCCCATGCCCGTTTCATTTCTGTGTATATCAATCCGGGTTGAGTAGAGCCCAACCATAAGTAATCGTGTGGTTTGCCCCAATAAGAGATGTGATAATAAACACCACCTCCTCCTGAGCGTTTTTGTTCCTCTTCATCGCTTAATCGCATAATATAACCATTATTGTCGTCACACCATACTAATGTTATGTCGTCTGGTAATTCTAACCCGTTGTCATACGCTTTAAGAACCTCCTTATAGGGAACAAAAATTTGAGGGATTTTTGCTATACTTTTATCCGGATTATTTCTTTTTAGTATTTTACGTTGTTCTTCAATAATAGTATGTAGAACTCTTGTTTCCTCATCAATACTACTTACCCCCTCCATAGGGCCATCGTGAATCCCTCGCATACCCATTGTATATATATTTTCAGAATGGATTAGTTGTTTTGCTCGTTCATCCCAATAAGATAGGACTTGATCTTTATTATTGAAGAAGTTAAAAGGACCATATTTATTATTATCCCATTCTCCCGTGTTGGTTCGCATCATAGGCTCGGCGTGAGAAGTGCTAGACACTATCCCATATTTTTCTGCCATTTCCTTGTTACCTTCTACAAAAAAGAAAGGTATGGTGCATTCGTGCATAGCCGGCCAAATGGTGTTTGCTCTAAGACGTAATAATAATTCAAATATTTTCTCATAAGTTTTTGGTCCTATTGCTCCACTTTGAGTGGTAGGCTCAAAAGTCCGTGTGCTCCAAGGCATAAGTGCCCAATCTTCATCATTTAAGAAAACACCACGATATTGTACCGAGGGAGCATAGGTTTTATTTATAGGGGTAAATGAAACTTCGGTCTTTTTATCGGGTATAACATCAGCCCACCAGACCCAAGGAGTGACTCCCATTTGACGTGAAAGTTCAAGTATACCATAAGCAACCCCACGGGAATCGCTACCTAAAATAAGAAGACAAGACTTCCCCTCTATTTTTACTGTGTTAAATTGGAATGCTTCCCATTTTCCTTTTAACTCATTAACATTAATGTTGTATTTAGATATTAGAGAGGTAATATTTGAATCTTTTTCTGGTATGCCAACAAGAATTGTGTTTTCCTTTAATTCATCAGTTATTGAAAAGGAACTCTCACAAATTAGCTTTGAATCATTTATTAATAAGTCAATAGCTGTTTTTATAACCGGTTCTTCTCCTTCATAATAAATGGATGCACCTTTATTTCCTTTTATTAAGTAAAAGCTATCCATACCTAGTAATAAGCAGGAATGGCTCATAAAGAGTAAAAGGGTGAAGAGAAATAGGGTTTTTTTTGTTGTTTTACCTTCTATCGGACTATGGATTTTTTGTTTTTTCATAAGTTTCATAGGTTATATTCTTCTCAATAATATCTTCTACATTATTTATTCTATTAATAAACTCGTTTACTTTTTCTATGTAAATGTTCTCTATTCTTACATTTTTTATTGGCTTTTCAGCATCGCCTTTCAGTTCATATATAGCATTTGTTGTTTCACATTTCACGTTCTCAATGTAAATACCTTCAATTTCTGTTATTCTGGTTTCATAGGTAGGTACAATATCTTTCCATTGGTAAAGAACATCCGTATCAATCTCGAATAATCTTTGAGTTTGTCCCGATTGTACATCTTTAACGTATATGTTTTTTACAAATCCTCCCCGTCTGTGATTGGTTTTTATGAAGACAAAGCGCCTAACAGACTTTGGAGCATTACAATTATGCATATAGATGTTGCGGATACCTCCGGATATCTCACTTCCTATACCTAACATGGTATGTCCTTCTAATATGGTGCAGTTTCGAATAACGATATTTTCACTTGGACTATTTAGCCGCCAAGCATCTTGATTCCTCCCTGCTTTGATAACTACTGCATCATCTCCTTGGTCAAAAATACAATTTTCCACCAATAAATTGCGACTCATTTCTATATCAATGCCATCATTATTATGTCCATGAGCTTTTACATCTAAATTTCGAACAATTCCTCCATCGCAAAGAAAGAGGTGTATGGTCCAAAAGGGACTTTCTCGTATTTTAAATCCATCTAATAATACATTTTTACATCTGTTGAAATGTATGAGATGGGGCCTTAAGTTATTTTCCGCTTCGGCCATTTGCCTTTTTTCTATCCCAACATCTGTAGATGCCATGGCATATAGTTGACGTAGTGCATTTAAGTGGGCTTCAGGGCGTGCAAACCATTTCCTCCAAGTGTCCATTTTGGGTTGTATTATTCCCTTTCCTGTTATTGCTATATTTGTACAGTTATATGCATAAAGTAAAGGAGAGTAGTTGTAACACTCCATTCCTTCCCAGGAAGTAATAACCGCAGGTAAATAGTCTGTAGGATTATCTGTAAAAATTAGCTGAGCCCCTTCCTCCAAATAAAGGTTTACATTACTTTTAAAGTGTATTGTTCCTGTTAACCATTTACCCGTTGGCACAATAACACGACCTCCTCCGGCTTGGTGGCAATCAGTAATGGCTTTTGCAATAGCTTTTGTGTTGCTAACTGTGCCACCTTCAATGGCACCATATTTAGTGATAATGAAATCTTTCTTTGGAAAAACAAACTCTTTAATAGGGCTTATTGAAAAAGGTGCCTCCACTTCTATTTCAATATATTGATTCCTATTGGAAGAAAAGCTAGTATGAAAAGAAAGAACTATAAGTAGAATGGCAAGAATAAGTTTCATCTTCTGTTAGTTTAATTGTGTGTAGAAAAGAGTTAGAAAATGTGATTTTTAAACTCATAAAAAGAAAATTGTTCAATAGGAAGATTTATTTCCATCACTCTAGAACTTTTAATTATTTTAGCTAAATCATCTTTCCTTTTTTCTTTAAGTTGTTTAATGTTTTCTTGTTCTGAAAGTGTTTTAGAAGTGTACTTAAAGTCATTAACTTGTGAATAAAGAGAGTTAGAGTTCCACAATAAAAAAGAAGGAAAGGTTGTAATCAATCGAATCATATCTATCTTAGTTAATGAATTTTATTACAAGTATTTAATATCATCAATTGTAATGAAGTTATCTGTGCTGCCATATATAGCTTCTGTTTTGTCTGTCCAAACCGGCGAGATTCCGGTAACCTCTATTTTCAATGTGTATTTGCCTGTGGCTAACTTAGGGCTTATATATCGGGTTGACTTATTGGAGTTTTTACTGTAGAAATCAATCAGTGATGAAGTAACTACATCATTCTCTTTATTGGTGATTGTTATTTTAGCATAACCGCTCTTATTGTTTGTTTCACCTATAATTGCTATTTGAGATCCATAGAAAGAAGTTTCAATAAAACTTCCCTTTCTATTAGAACTATATCTTTTATTAGTAATACTCCAATCCGAATCATTATTTGTTTTTATACTTGAGGTTTTAATACTTCTTGCATCAGATAGAGGTTCTCTTTTTTCTATCTTTTCCACATCCCAGCACTCCCAGTATTCAGGTATGGAAAGTTGCTCCCCATTAACTTGAAGTGGTAGCCAAACATAGGAGGCTGCTGAGGCTTGATGAGGATACGACCACCGATCTCCCATAAACATAGGAATCGTATCGTTATTGTGAATTAAAGGAAATACAAAGGAGGTTTGTGAATTGTAGGTTAAGCTGCCTTTAGGAGTGAAAAGCCCTTGTTTTGTCCACGGGCCTTCAATTTTTGGAGCTGTAAAATAGTAGTTATCATTCTTTTCCCAACTAGTTAAGTCTGAGTAAAGCATATAGTATAGTCCGTTTTTCTTAAACATTGCCGGAGATTCTCCTGAACCGGATAAGTGACTTAATACTAATTCTTCGGCTGATTTATAATCTTCACTTAAACGATAAATAATACCGTGGTGGATGAGTAAATATCCAGTACCATCTGTATCTTGAAAAGTGCCCATATCCCATCGTCTAATGGGTTCTCCGTTGTATAGTAATGGACCTTGAAACTCGTAATCTCCTGCTATGGTTTTACAAGTGGCATATCCAATATGTGGATCAAAATAGCCCATATCGTCTGCGTGCATATACATCACAAATTCACCTGTTGAAGGACATTTCATGACTTTTACACGCTCACCCACACGATTTGGTCCTAATATTCCATCTTCTTGCATCGGAAGCACCACATTTTCAAATTTCCAATGCACTAAATCATCTGATGAATAACAACTAAAACCAGGAAAGGCATTACTTTCATCCGATTTCCATTCTCCAAAAAGGAAGTATTTTCCTCCTTCTTCTACAATACACGCTCCGTGAGCATTCACTGTATTTCCCTGGTCATCAAACCAAGGTACTCCATTATAAATTAAGTTGGAATTGCTGTCGCTTATAGTTGAGGTACATCCGTTAAAAGTGAGAAGGAGTATAAAAAATAGTATGTACAGTTGTTTAATGGTAGTCATGATATTTTGATTATATACTGTTGTTTATTCTTGATTTTTTATGGAGCTAAAGTCACAAAATACTGTTTGTTGTTATTTCTCCTCTGTAAAATGTGCTATCAGATTGTGGGTTTTTCTTTCCTTTTTCCTTAGTTATTTACAGTATAACTCTACTTTTAGGGTAAAAATATTAATCTTTATTATTTCTTCGAAACGATTCCTGCTCGGATTTTTTTATATTGTTGTGTCCATTTAGGGGAAATGAATTTTATATATCCAATCTCCTATTCTATTCTTCCATTCTTTTGTTCTTCATTCTTTGCGATTGTTCATTTACAAGCAATTCCACCTCATTAGTATTATTATTTGCCTAAATATCTATCTCTTGTCCTTCTAGCTAATTCTGGTGTGGAAAAAAATGAATTATACTTTTATTAGTGTATTTGATAAAGGTCACTACTGTTAATTTGTAGTGACCTTTTTGATCTTTACTTTTACTATCTTTCCGCTGGTTGGTCAGCTGTTGTTGACCAATAAGGATTCTGATACAATGGTGATAATTCTATAGATGTGTAATCCGACGCAGTCAATAAAAATTCGTTTAAAGGAAGAGGGTTTAAATAATGTGCCATATGCCAAGTATACCCATCCTTAAATAAGTTACCTGATGTAAGGTTTCTCTCGTACGGACGTAAGTATTTACTTATATTCGGGCTAGAAACTTTTGCAGAAGAAGAGCCATCATAGGCGTTTGGGTCAAAATCATAACCATACTCGTTCAACATAACGTCATTCCAAAGATGAAAGCCTTCAATGTGATAAGGTTCACTCTTTAATTGGTCTAATGATCGCCAACGAATTAAGTCCATCCAACGTAAACCTTCTGCCATTAATTCACATCGACGCTCTCGACGAATATTGTATAAGATGGGATCGGTTAATAATTGGCCTCCGGTGTATGCTCCCCAATCTAATTTCTCCTTAGCTAAATCGGTAGCTGTAACTGTTACATTAGGGTCTATTGCACTTCCACTGAAACCTGCCTTTTCACGAATAATCTTCCAATACTCAAGAACCTTTCCTGAAATACTTCCGGTAAGCATATATTGTGCCTCTATATAATTTAATAATGCTTCTGTTGCACGGAAAGTAATAGAAGCAGTATAGCCATTATAATTTCCAGGATGTATTGCATCGAATGTGCCTCCTTTACGAATAGTATATCCTGTAGTATACCGACGATCATCTGTCCCTGCTGTTATATCTGGTACGGGTTCTACTTCAACAGCCATATTACCATATTCATTACCTACATTAATAAATATATTTTTCTGTCCAGGTTCTTTCATAAAGATGTGTAAGCGTGGATCTCTATTTTTACGAACTTCCCCAATTGTTTCATCATTGTAGGTATAACTGCTTGCATAGATAGGTTTACCATCTGCCATCAAAAAACTTTCAACCATACTGCGAGTTAATCCAATACCCATATTTCCTCGATTCACAGATGTTTCTACATGATTCACTATTCCTAAAGCACGGCTGTATTCCCTCCATAAGAGAACTTCGGGGTAAGGGGTCATATCAATATTACCAAATAAAGTGAAGTAAGGATTTATATCAGAGGAACTTTGTGGTACAACACCTGTATTTTTAACTAATAAATTCTTGTATTTTTCTGCGACAGTCTCTGCTGATTCTGCGGCTTCTTTTAAGAAAAACTTAGCTTCCTCTTCAATGCTACCTGTTGGGAACTGATAGTTTGCGTTGTAGTCTTTAACTTTACCAGGCCATCCTTCGCCATTTGGAACAAATGGTGTGTTCTTAAAATTGGTCAACCATGAACCTTCAAAAAGTGCCACGCGAGATTTAACTAATCTTGCTACATCTGGTGAAATGCGAGTACGACGGGATTCGAAATCCTCACTCATATAATTAATAGCTGTATCTAAATCTTCAAGAATAAATCGAGCTACTTCATTCCGGGGCATCCGCTTACTTTTTTCTATTAAAAGACTCTCATTGTCTGGGTAAGCTTCCTCTAAAATAGGTAAATCTCCAAACATTCTTAACATGGAAAAATAGCGATAAGCTCGTAAGAAATAAAATTCACCTATATAATGACGTATATTCTTATCCGATCCTGTGATCTCATTTTTTGCATATCGATCTAGGATGGTATTTAATTGATAATTGATATTACGAATTATAGTAAAATCCCAGTTACTATTGTCCATACTGACCTTCCATTGTCCAGTGGCATATTTGCCATCAGCATTCATTCCAGCTTCATTGTCCGTATGCGTATCATGAGAGAAAGTGTATCCCAACGATGGTAAAAGGCTAGCATAATAACCATTTGTTGCAGCCTCTAATTGGTTCTCAGATCGGTAATAATCTTCAGGAACCAAATATGAAGGTGGTTGCTTATCTAAGAAATCTTCACACGAAATTAATACACTGCTACATAGTAATATAATAATGGGTAGTGTTTTTATGAACGTATTTATATTTTTCATTGTCTGTCAATATTAAAAAGTTAAACTTAAACCTCCGGATAGTGTTGCAAACAGAGGATAACCGTTACCACCACTTGTACCTATTGTTTCCGGATCAAATTGTTTGACTAGATTTGTTCCAGTCCATAAGTTTTCTCCAGAGATGTAAAATCGTATTCTTTGCACTCCAAATTTTTCTGTCAATTGAGTCGGTAAAGTATAACCAACCTGGAGGTTCTTCAAGCGAATGTAAGAGGCATTTTGTAAATAGCGAGTTTGTGTGTTGAGATTCTTTCCTGATTGCATAGGGCGAGGTAAATAAGCATTTATATTAGCTGCTTTATATCCTTCTTTGACAGACCAAGTGTTTTCGTTACGAAAATAATCAGATGCAGTTGTTAATCCGGAGGACCCCCAAAGTCCACCACCGGTAACCCCAAACATATATGAGCTACCTTGCCAATAGTCACGTTTCATTATCCCTTGGAAAAAAACACGAATATCAAACCCTTTCCATGCAGCATTCAAATCCAAACCAAATCTTAAGCGTGGTGTATGGTTCCCTATTACTTTAACATCACCCGAGTCGCCTTGTGTTTCACTTCCTCCTGAAATGATTCCATCACCATTAATATCTTTGTACATAATATCTCCTGCTTTCCAATCTGAACCAAGTCCATTTTGTCCTTGTAAAGGGATAGTTGGAGCCATACCATGAAATTGTTCATAATTTTTATCCAACTGTTCCAGATGTGCAAGCATTTCTTCATCTGACTTTGCTAATCCTGCCGTTTCATAGCCCCAGATCTCATTAATATATCGGTTTTCAATATAGGTGTAAATATATTCCGTAGGGTTATTGGGATAACGGGTTATTTTCGTTCGGGAATCTGATAATAAGAACTTAGCTGAATAACTAAATCCATTTTTAAGTACATCTCTCCACATAATAGAGAGTTCCCACCCCTTTGTTTGTAAATCGGTATTGTTTGTTTGGGGTACATTTGTACCTAATATTGCTGGTAATCTTTGGGAGTTTCCTATCATGTCTTTTGTGTTACGAACATAATAATCAAATGAACCGGTTAAGCGATTTCTCAATAATCCCCAATCAACCCCAATGTTATATGTTTCTATTTTCTCCCATGTCAATGATTCAGAAACAAGTCCTGGAGCAGAAGCGGTATTGGGTTTTGCCCCATTTTGCAGCCACGATCCATTTGAGGAAGAGGCATTCATTGTTAAATATGTATAATACCAGTTGTTGGTGTTTTGATTGCCTAGTGAACCGTATGAAGCACGAAGTTTTAGTAAATCAATAGTGTTAGTTAATGGTTTGAAGAATTCTTCTCGTGCAATATTCCAACCCACTGAGACCGATGGAAATGTTCTCCATTGATTACCCTTTCTAAAACGAGAGGAACCATCTGCACGAACATTTACCTCCAATAAATATCTTCCTAGGTAGTCATAATTAAAACGACCGAAAAAACCTGCAACTGACCACTCATTTCTCCCACCGTTAACAGAGGGCGTAATAGGTTTACCGGAGCCATCAAGACCATTTGTTAAATCTACTTCCGGCTTGGAATCTACCATAATACCATTGCGTTGTAAGCCAAATGCTGTTTGTTTTAGATTTTCTGCTTGAAACCCACCTAACAAATGAAAATTGTGGCTATCATTCAATGTTAATGAATATTCGGTACGAATATTAAAATTATAATAGTTCTCTTTTAAGAAATCCTCATGCACATTAGAATTTGAGTTTCGAAAATAAGGATTACCATCAATGTCATAGTTTGTAATTGGAAAACTATCCCAATGGCGGTTTGCTGCTTTGATGCGATAATTGAAGTCAATATGGGTTAACCAATTCTTAATCGGTTCTATAATAAAACCGGTTTGCAAATAGACTAAGTCCGATTGTTTAGAGTCTTTCCCTCCTGTAACCAATCTGGCGACTGCTGTATCATCGCCATGAAAATAATTACCATTGCGATCATACAAGGGCAGAATAGGCCATGCTTTATAGCCTAATGACTCGTAGAACCAATCGGTTAATGCCGCAGGACGCTCATAGTCTTCGCGAGTAAAACGTATATTCATATTTAACTTTAACCAATCAGTCAGCTCAGATCCTACTTTTGCCGTGGCTGTATATCTGTTCAAATTCTCTTTTCCCATTTTGAGAAGTCCATTTGTACCATAATAGCTACCCGAAACATAATAGTTGAATTTTTTGGTACCTCCATTAGCACTAATGTTGTGTTCCTGTGAGAAATTATGATCTCTATAAACAACATCATAATAGTCAATATCGTCTGCTCCAGAAGAAAAAGCACCATTCCATTGTCCACTGGCATTTGGTTCCAATGCGTAAACAATAGTGCCATCAGCAGTTATACGTTGTCCATTACTGTATGGTTTAGCGTTATGCCAAGTTTCTATTCTATTCATATATTCTTCACCAAACCGAATATTTTCCCCTCTATTAGTTAACATATCATTTACCCATGTTGCAAAGTCCACGGAATTCATCATATGCTTTTTGTTGATTGGGCTACTAGAACGAAAGCTATTATTATAGTTTATTTCTGTTTTTCCAGCAGTTCCTCCACTCTTTGTTGTAATAAGAATAACACCAAAGGGTGCACGAGAACCATAAATAGAAGAAGCTGCCGCATCTTTCAATACAGAGATGTTTGCAATATCTTGCGGATTGATGCTGTGGAGTTCTGCCTCCATACCATCAACTAAAATTAAGGGTGAACCACTTGACCCTTGCCCAATAGTTGTTGTACCACGCACATTAATACTTGGACGACTTTCTAAACTACCTGCACTTACATCAATATTCAAACCAGGAATTAACCCCTGTAAGGCTTGTGTGACGTTTGCTACAGGACGTTCTTTCAATTCTTCAGCAGCTAATGTGCCCACTGCACCAGTTAGGTTCACTTTCTTTTGTGTGCCAAATCCTACGACTACTAATTCATCTAAGAGTTGTGTGTCTTCTTTCATCCTAATTTCCATAGTACCACTAGGTGGAACTTTAATTTCTTGTGTAGTATATCCCATATAGGATATCTTTAAAATGGCATTTGGTTTCACACTTAATGAAAATTGTCCATTTAAATCGGTTATTACGCCGTTCGAGGTATCTTTTTCTATTACACTTGCTCCAATAATAGGTTCACCTGTTGTATCTATAACAGTTCCAGTTACAAGTTGCTGTTGAGCGAAGAGGTGGGGCGTTAAAAAAAAGAAAATTAAAAAAAGCTTAAAGTGTAGGACATTACCCAAGCTACTTTTGCATCGTCGTACAAACGACCAACTTTGTTTTTTTGTTGTGTAATTCATAAATCAATAATTAAAGTGTTAAATGATGGAATATGTTTATTCTATACTGCATCTTTGGGTTAAATAACGTCAAGAATGCAGTCCAAAAGTATATTTATTTAATACAAATTAAGGTTCGGATTCGGTCATCGAATAAGGGTGATTCATTCAATTCTCAATAGATTCGGTTTATGGTGGTTGTTTCGTTTCTATTTTTGTAAGTGGCTTTATTATGCTTGTTTGTAATTGTTTAAGCAAGTTTATTAAGATTGAAGAATAGATTAATCGTTGTTATTAGTGTAGGTATATCAATCAAAAATGAGAGGTGTTTCAATCATTTAAGAAGTTGTGAGTCTTACTCCTTGTTTTTTTAACTTTCTGGTTTATAGTTAATTGTGTTTTATTTTGCTGTCTTCTTTTTTCTAAAATGTGAAAAATGTCTTTTCTATTCTATTGCAAAAAAGAGCGTTATTATTATAAGATTCTGTATCTTAATCTCTCTCTTTATTAAGTGTGTGAATAATTGATTAAGATGAATATGTTCAAAAAAATAATTTTAGCTTTTCTTTTTTTATTTCTGGTCAAAAATAGCTTTGGTCAGCTTTACCATATGGAAAACTTAAACGTGGAAAATGGCCTATCTAATAATTATGTACTAGATATTGTTCAGGATAAAAGAGGGTTTCTATGGATTGCAACAGAGGCAGGATTAAATAGGTTTGATGGATATTCTTTTATAAGTTTTAATAGTTTAAACTCTAAATTGAAAAATGCTGAAATAAACTCTTTGTTTTATGATACTGAAGATGATTTGCTGTGGATAGGTACTAAAGAAAATCTCAGTATAATGAAATGCTCTACTTTAGAGTTGGATAATTATGATATGCTTGATGATGTAATACTTAAAAACATTACCGATATAAGCCTAGGAAAAAACAATAGAATATGGATAACTACTCATCATGAAGGGGTTGTGTGTTACGACAAGAAGAGCAATAAAGTGAAACTTTATAATTCTTCTTTAATTGAAGATTTACCGAATTATAACTGGTGTTCATACGAAGATGATAAAGGCTATCTTTATATTGGTCATGGAGATAAGGGATTAAGTGTTGTAAACTTAAAAAACTTGAGTATGGAAAGGTTTATGCATGATCCTTTAAATCCTAATAGTATACCCGGAGATAAAGTTTATACGATAAATTCTGATAGGCAAGGCAATCTTTGGATTGGTACAAATCAGGGCTTAGCTTTATTTAATTCGCACAAAAGTGAGTTTATTGTTTTTAAGCACAATTCCTTTAATCCTAGTTCTTTGGCTGGAAATAAAGTCTATAATATAAAAGAAATGAACGATGGAACTCTATGGATTGCTAGTGATATAGGAGGGATTAGTATTTTGGATTTATATAATATTGATTATATAAACCCAGAGAATGTGGAGTTTATTAATATTATTCCATCTGATGATAATTTTACTTTATCATCTGGAAACATAAGAAGTTTATTTCAAGATTCTTTTAATAATATTTGGGTTGGAAATTATAGTGTAGGATTAGATTTCATCAGCCATTCAAGAAAGAAGATTAATACCTTTTCTTACTATTATGTAAAAGGTAATAAAATCAGAAATAAATCCATAAAAGGAATATGGGTTGATAGTAAAGAACAGCTTTGGTTAGGAAGTAAAAATGAAGTGACAATATGGAAGGAAACAAAATTGCTTAGTTCATTTAGTTTAACTTCATACACAAAAAACTATGATTCTTTTGTCTATTCTATAGTAGAAGATTCTCAAGGTGATATTTATTTGGGTATGGATGAGGGTGGACTTTTTAAGTATAATTATAAAAAAGAAAGCTTCAACCGAATAGATAATCCTTCAAAAAAATTAGAAGTTCAATCTCTTTTTATAGATAATAATAAGTTGTGGATTGGATCAAAGGATGGACTATACTCATATGTGGATGGTGTTTTTCAAGAAGAAAATTTCATTGATAATATAGTTTTTGCTAGATCTATTATGGGAATTGCACAAGATATAAAAGGTAATTTATGGATTGGGACATTTGGTGGGGGACTTTATCTTTTTGATAAGAATAAAACATTTAAAGCAAATATTAATGCATCTAACGGTTTTTCTAATTCCATTTCTCAAATATCTAACGATTCAAAAGAAGGAATATGGATTGGAACAAGAGATGCCGGTCTTTTTCACTTTCCTATAATTGATGATATAGAATCTTTTGTTAATTATGGAAAGAATGAAGGATTAACTGATTTATTTATTCGGTCAATTCAAGAAGATTCATTAGGAAATATTTGGTTTAGTACTAATAATAATCTTTTTGCTTTGGATAGGAATAATAATCTTATGAAAAGCTATGATTATAAAGATGGTTTACCTATAGGAAATTTTAGTAATGGATCTTCTGCAATAGATTCAAATGGCATAGTTTATTTTGGCTCTTTAGGGGGTGTTTGTTACTTTAATCCAAAAGAACTGTTAATGGAAGAAGCTGTAGCTCCTGTACAGATTGTAAACTGTAAGGTGTATAACAAACAGTTGGATTACAATAATCTTGAAAAGCTTATATTTCCATTAGATAATAAAGTGGAATTAAATTATAATCAGAACTCTTTTAGTCTTTCTTTCTCCGTTCCCGACTTTTCGCAAAGCAAGCATGTTGAATATGCGTATCAGGTTGAAGGATTAGAAAACCAATGGTCCAATATTTTGAAAGAGAATCAAGTTACTTTTAGAAGTCTTCCTCCGGGAAAGTATGTTTTTAATGTAAAAGCAAGATTGAAAAATCAGGACTGGGATGATGAAAATATGGCGTCAATGACCGTTTTGATTCATCCTCCTTTCTGGATGACTTGGTATGCTAAGTTAGTCTACTTCTTAATTAGTACTGGAATAATCTACTTTATTATACGATCTTATAAGAGGAAATTAAAACTAAAAGGTTCCTTGGAAATAGAAAGAAGAAATAATTACAATGAACAGTTATTGAATGAAGAGCGCATGCGTTTCTACACCAATATAGCTCACGAACTTCGTTCTCCCTTAACTTTAATCTTGGGCCCTTTAGAAGATTTGACAGAGGATTCACAGATACCCGGTAAATCCGGAAAGAAAATAAAAATGATTTACAATAGTGCTAATCAATTACTTGATTTAGTGAATCAAATTTTAGAGTTTCGGAAAATGGAGCCTCAAAATAAGAAACTTACGGTAGCAAAAGAGGATATAGCAAGATTGGTAACAGAAATAGGTTTACGCTATAAAGAGTTAAACAGAAATCCTGATTTGAAGTTTACTGTAGTTATAGAAGTGGATAGCTTGTTTATTTATTTTGATTCAGATGTAGTTACAACGATTCTAAACAACCTGTTGAGTAATGCTTTTAAATATACCTCGAAAGGGCGAGTTACTTTAAGCTTATCTTTAGTTTCTGATTTAGCTGATGAATATGTGGAAATTCAAGTCTCTGATACCGGATATGGTATTGCTGAAGAGGTATTGCCCTATATTTTTGATCGTTACTATCAAGCGAAAGGGAAGCATCAAGCATCGGGGACGGGTATCGGTTTGGCTTTAGCTAAGTCTTTAGCTGTGCTTCACAAAGGAGAGCTAAGAGTAAAAAGTGTAGTAGGGGAGGGTTCTACTTTTACATTTAGGTTGTTAGCCAATGCTGTTTATTCTGATGCACTACATAAAGAACAAAAACAGTACCATTCTGAGTCTTTATCTGTAGTTCTTAATAAAGAGAAAGAAGATGAAATGGAGCAACAACCTTTAGCATTGGTTGTTGAAGACAATATTGATATACGGGAATATATTGTTAGCTCATTGAGTTCAGAATATAAAGTATTTGAGGCTAATAATGGAAAAGAGGGATTACAAATTGCTTTAGATGTTATTCCTAATGTTATAGTCAGCGATATTATGATGCCTGAAATGGATGGAACAGAGTTTTGTAGAGCTATAAAAAGAGATGTTCGCACCAATCATATTCCTGTTATACTATTGACAGCAAAAGACTCCATTCAGGATAAAGAAAAAGGGTATGAAAGTGGAGCAGACTCCTATTTAACCAAACCTTTTAGTGCTAAGCTGTTACGTAGCCGAATTAATAATTTGTTGAAGTCGCGAGAAGAGTTGGCTCGGTTAATTACTACACGTATAAAAGGGGAAGAGCCGATTTCTTTACATGAAAATATTGGGTTGAGCAATTTAGATCAACAGTTTTTGGAAAAAGTGGTTGAGATTATAGAGGATAATTTGGATAATGGTGACTTTGATGTAAGCTATATAGCAGAAAAAGTCTATATGAGTAATTCAACTCTATATAGAAAAATAAAAGGGCTAACAGGAGTCTCTACAAATGAATTCATTCGTAAAATAAGATTGAAGCACAGTCTTAAATTATTACAGAGTGGAGATTATAATGTTACAGAATCAGCTTATATGACGGGGTTTAACAATATGGCTTATTATCGTGAGTGCTTCAAGAAAGAATATGGAGTATTACCATCTGAATACTTAAAATAGAAAACTAACTTATTTTTCATATAGAATAAAAACTTTGTTTTTGTCCTTATTTTTCTTAGTCTCTTTTCCGTCCTAAAAGAGGGTCTAGGACCTAATGCCCTTCGGTCTAGGAGAGAAGGGGTGTCGGTCTAGGACTAAAGCCATCTCGGTCCTAGACCGATGAATGCTTCTTAATAGGAGGGAGAAAAATGTCGTTAAAAATTAGGGAGTTATTTTTTTGAATGCTTGAATAGTGTTGTGTAAGCCATCTTTATGATGTTGCCTTAGAAAAAACAAAGCTTCTGATTTTACTTTTTGCCTTGGCTTTTTTATTAATTCCTTTTTGTCCTCTTTTTTCTGTGTTTTTTCATTCAAAGAACCCCTCATCTGCAAAACTGTAATAGGAGGAATGGGTAATGATTATATGGTCTAATAAATGAATGTTGATTGTTTTGGCTCCATCATACACACTTTGAGTAAGCGTTTTATCTTGTAGACTTGGGGTGCAGTTACCCGAGGGGTGGTTATGTATTAAAGCTAAACTGCAAGCATTTTGGAGTAGTGCTTGTTTTAAGATGATGCGTATGTCGGCATAGGTTCCATCTATCCCACCTGAACTAATGGGTATTTTATCCAGCACCTTATGGGCTTGGTTAAGTAATAAAACCCAAAGTTCTTCGTGATCTAAATGGGCTAAATATGGATGAAGAAGTTCGTAAATATCTCTAGAGTAACGTATTTGAGGTTGTTCTTTTCCTTTCTCCAATGCTCTACGCTTAGTAAGTTCTAGTGCAGCAATAAGTGTGGTGGCTTTGGCAACACCCAATCCTTTGAATTGTTGCAGTTCGTTGAGTTGTCTTTTGCTTAATTCATTCAAACTGTTATTACAGCTTCTTAGCACACGTTGCATTAATGATACTGCACTTTCCTCCCGGTTACCACTACCAATGAGTAAGGCTAATAACTCGGCATTGGTTAAGGCGGCAACTCCTTTTAATAGTAGTTTTTCTCTTGGGCGATCTTCTTCTGCCCATTGGTGAATTGCTAAACGGTTTCTCTCTGATTTCATACGAACCTGTTTTTTGTATTCTTTAATTCAAGAATTGTTTTTGTAAGGTCGCTTATGAAATGAGTGGCCTTGCTTGTTATTTATAGAAGTTTTTCTCAAAAGAAGAAAACTCATCTTCTTTCTTAATGCAACGTTTCCATACCGCTTTCAAGAATCCTAACCCATAGCCTAGTAGTTGAATATAGGCTGCCACTATGGAATACATTCCTATTTTTAGGCTTTTGTGTTTACAAGTTGAATCGATACCTATAATTAATGCATACAGAATTAGAGGCAGGATGCAGTAAATGGAAAAAAAAGAACCGATGATTAACCCTAGAGTACCTAATGTAAACAAGGCAGGTAAGGTGTGTACCAGTTTTAATGATTCAGGATATTTTTTATATAGGTTGATACGAGCAATGCCAAAGTTAAACACTTGCTTGTAGAATTTTCTGAAATCTGTTCTCCGTTTATGATATACCCACGCTTCCGGAAAAAGTCGGCATTTATAACCATTTTTATAGATGCGAATACTTAGATCGATGTCTTCTCCAAATCTCATTTTTGAGAACCCTTTCAGATTATAATAAGCTGAACGTTTAATTCCCATATTAAAACTTCTAGGGTAGAACTTGTCTAACTTTCGCTTACCTCCTCGAATACCTCCAGTAGTAAAAAAAGAGATCATAGCGTAATTAATCGCTTTCTGTATGGGAGTGAAAGATTCGTGTGCTCTGTCAGGACCACCAAAAGCATCAGTAGGTTCTTTTGCTAATTCCTTTTCTATTTCATTAAAATAAGAGGGAGGGAGAATACAATCAGAGTCTAGAATAATTAAAAAGTTGCCCTTTGCTCTTTCAGATCCATAGTTTCGGGTTTGTCCGGGACCTGAATTAGGCTTGAAGAAATAGTGTACGTTAAGTAAATTTTGATATTTTTGAACAATAGCTTCACAAGGAGTTGTTGAACCATCATCTACAACGATTACTTCAAAATCTTTGTAGTTTTGTTGAGTAAGACTCAGTAATAATTCATCAACTTCTTGTGGTCTATTAAATACGGGTATGATTACAGAATACTGCATTCACCTTTTTTATGCACGGCCTACGTAAGAACCATTACGAGTATCTACTTCTAATAGTTCACCGTTTTCAATAAATAATGGAACACGAATTTCGGCTCCTGTTTCAAGTGTAGCCGGTTTAAGTGCATTTGTAGCAGTATCTCCTCTTAATCCGGGTTCAGTATAAGTAACCTTTAATGTTACTTTAACAGGAAGTTCTGCAAAAAGAACAGTTTCTGTGTCAGCGTGAGATACTACTTCAATGGAATCTCCTTCTTTCAAAAAGTCAACACCGGTAATAAGGTCTTTCTGAACATTGATTTGCTCAAAAGTCTCTTGATTCATTAAGTTATATCCCAATTCATCTTTGTATAAGAATTGGAAAGGACGACGCTCGATTCTAACTTCGTCTAATTTTACACCGGAAGAAAAGGTTTTATCAATGGTTCTGCCTGTTGTTACACTTTTTAATTTAGTGCGAACAAAAGCAGCTCCCTTACCCGGTTTAACATGTAGAAATTCTGTAATTACGTAGAAGTGTCCATCTAAATCGATGCACATTCCGTTTTTTATATCAGCAGTTGTAGCCATAATAGGTTTCTAAATATATATTAATGATTGATTATTATCTGTTTGTAGCTCATAGCTATACGTCACAAAAGTACTTTATTCGATAAAAGTTACAAAATGTTTTGACTAAAAAGAACTATCCTTTGGATATTTTCAAAAAAGTAACTAAGTTTGCAACCCGTAAATGTATTATTGGAGAAATAATAGGTTAATCGATAATAATAACATAAAATATACATATACAAATGAAAAGAACATTTCAACCCTCGAATAGAAAGAGAAAGAATAAGCATGGGTTCCGTAGCAGAATGGCTTCAGCAAATGGCCGTCGTTTACTTGCTCGTCGCCGTGCTAAAGGAAGAAAGAAACTTAGCATTTCAGACGAATTTAATGGTCTGTAAATAGTTAAAGGGATTACCTAATATTAATAGCTATCTAGGTAAACAAAAGAAGTAAAGGTTTATATATCCCTTTACTTCTTTTTGTTTGTAGACGAATTTAATGGTGTGAAAACGATTTTTAACCTCCTTTTCCAGAGATTACGAAATAGAAATCATCCGTTTTCTGCTATTTATTGTATCTTTGATAGGAATTAGACCGAGAAGACGAGAATATGGCATCAAAAATGAATAAAGGGCTCTATTTAATTATAAATCTTTTAGGAATGGCTGTTATTGCTGTTGCTTTGGTTCTTTTAACGCTTAAAGGTTTGGAATCGTATACAAGGCATGGTGAAGCTGTAGTTGTTCCCGATGTGGAAGGTTTAACCCTTGAACGTGCTAAAGCACTGTTTGCTTCCAACGGATTATTCTGTGAAGTGGCAGACTCTACTTATGTAAAAGATAAACCCCGAGGTATTATTTTGGATTGTGTTCCTCCTATTGGTAGCAAAGTAAAAGAGGGACGCTTGATTTATCTTACGGTTAATCGATTGAATATTCCTTTGGTTCAGGTTCCCGATGTGGCAGATAATAGTTCTTCCAGACAAGCAAGGGCACGTATGTTAGCCTCAGGATTTAGATTAACTGAGGATGAGATGATTGGAGGTGAACGCGATTGGGTTTATGCTGTAAAATACAAGGGAAGAGAGTTGGAATTAGGTGAAAAAGTGCCATCAGAATCCTTGTTAACCTTAGTGGTAGGTGATGGAAGTGAAGTAATTAGTGAAGATTCTTTGTTAACTGATGAGTGGATGGAAGATTCTGCTCCTCTTCAAGAAAACTCTTGGTTTGAATAAGTGAAGTTTTGAATACTCAAGAAAAACATATTGAGGATCTGAATTCTGATTTTTTAGATGATCTGGATAGAGATGATGAAAGTCATCTTTATGAGCATTTTAAAGTAACAGCAGATAAAGGTCAGTCTCCCCTGCGAATAGATAAGTTTTTATCGGATAGGATGTTAAATGCTTCCCGTAATCGAATTCAACAAGCAGCAGATGCAAAAATGATTTTGGTTAATGGAGTTGCTGTTAAGAGTAATTACAAGGTAAAACCTATGGATGTAATTTCTGTAATGCTAGATCGTCCTGTCTATGATAATAAAATAATTCCAGAAGATATTCCCCTAAACATAGTCTATGAGGACCATTGTTTAATGGTTGTCAATAAACCGGCAGGGTTGGTTGTTCATCCCGGACATGGAAATTATACCGGAACTCTGTTAAATGCATTGGCTTGGTATATGAAAGAAGAACCAACCTTTGACCCTAATGATGCTAGCGTGGGGTTAGTTCACCGAATAGATAAAGATACATCCGGCTTACTGCTCATTGCCAAAACACCGGAGGCCAAAACACATCTATCGAAACAGTTTTACGATAAAACAACACAAAGAGAGTATCAAGCTTTGGTGTGGGGTATTATTGATGAAGACGAGGGAGTGATTACAGGTAATATTGCACGGAATCCAAAAGATAGGATGCAGATGGCTGTTTTTGCCGATCCCGAAATAGGGAAGTCGGCTGTAACTCATTATAAGGTTTTGGAACGATTAGGATATGTCACTTTAGTACAATGTGCATTGGAAACAGGTAGGACACATCAGATTCGTATTCATATGAAACATATAGGACATACTCTGTTTAATGATGAACGTTATGGCGGGGATAAAATTTTGAAAGGAACACGCTATAGTAAATACAGACAGTTTGTTCAGAACTGCTTTGCCATTTGTCCCAGACAGGCTCTTCACGCTAAGACCTTGGGGTTTATTCATCCTGAAACAGGAGAAAATATGTTTTTTGATTCTACTTTACCCAATGATTTATTGGAGTTAATTAATAAATGGCGTACGTATATTAGTAATAGAGATATAGAATGAAGCGAACAATAGCTATAGTAGCAGGTGGAGTTTCGTCAGAATATGAGGTTTCACTTTCTAGTGCTAGGGGAATTTACTCTTTTTTTGATAAGGAGAAATATAATGTATATGTAACTAAGATTATTAATAGGAACTGGACGGTTTTACTTAATTTTAATGAAGAATTGGGTGCTGCTAATCCTGCCATTGAAGAAGTTCCTATTGATAAAAACGACTTTAGTTTTACAGTAAACAATCGTAAGGAGACTTTTGATTATGCCTACATTACCATTCACGGAGAACCGGGAGAAGATGGTTGCTTACAAGGATATTTTAAAATGATGAATATTCCTCATTCCACTTGTAATGTGTTGGCGGCTTCTTTAACTTATAACAAACATTTTTGTAGCCAATATCTTAAGGGGTTTGGAGTGAACATTGCAGAATCCATAATATTGAAGCAAAAAAAGGAATCTTCTTTCATTTTAGATGAAGTTACAAAAAAAGTAGGATTCCCTTGTTTTGTAAAACCAAATCTAGGCGGATCGAGTTTTGGTATTTCAAAGGTGATGGAAGAGCAAGACTTGATTCCTGCTATTCATAAGGCGTTTAATGAAGATCGAGAGGTAATCATTGAAGCTTTTTTGGATGGAATGGAGGTAACTTGTGGTTGTTATGCTAATCAAAACGAATTGATAGCCTTACCTATTACTGAAGTGGTTACACATAATGAGTTTTTTGATTACGAGGCAAAATATAAAGGAGCAGTGGATGAAATTACACCCGCTAGAATCTCCGAAGAGTTAACTCATCGCATACAAGAGCTGACAAAGAAAATTTATGGGCTTTTAAATTGTGATGGAATAATCCGAATTGATTATATTGTAACAGAATCGGATAGAGTGAATTTATTAGAGGTAAATACAACTCCGGGAATGACCCCTACGAGTTTTATTCCACAACAAGTGGCCGTGGCTGGTTTGTCCATGAGGCAGATTTTAACTGATCTTGTTGAGAGTGCTTTTTGATAAATGAAAAAGATATGAAAAATACGTCAGAATTTGATGAAATACGTCCATATCACGATGAAGAGTTACCGGAAGTTTTTGAACTTCTAATTGAGGATGAGGCTTTTCAGAATGCTGTTGGATTTATTGTACCAGATATTCCTTTTTCTGTACTGGCAGAGAAAATCAGAGCTTGTAAGTCTAAATTGGACTTTCAGAAAGCTTTTGCCTATGAGATTCTAAGGAAGATTGCGGCTAATTATACCGATGGGCTAAGTATAGATTTATCTGCTAACCCTAAGGAGAATGCTTATACCTATATATCCAATCATAGAGATATTATTTTGGATGCCGGTTTTCTCTCTTCCTTATTAGTGGATAATGGGTTGGATACGGTTGAAATTGCTATTGGCGATAATCTATTGGTGTATCCCTGGATTAAACGTTTAGTTAGAATTAATAAGTCGTTTATTGTTCAACGAGCTTTGACTATGCGGCAAATGTTGGATTCTTCTGCACGTATGTCGCGTTATATGCATTACACCATCAAAGAAAAAAAGCAATCCATTTGGATAGCACAGCGAGAAGGTCGTGCTAAAGATTCCGATGATAGGACACAAGATAGTGTATTGAAAATGCTTGCTATGGGTGGGGAAGGTTCTATAACTGCTCGTTTAGCCAATTTAAATATTATTCCTCTATCTATATCTTATGAATACGATCCTTGTGATTATTTAAAGGCTCAAGAGTTTCAGTTAAAGCGTGATGATCCTAATTTCGTTAAAACAACAAGAGATGATTTGTTGAATATGGAAGTAGGGCTGTTTGGCTACAAAGGAAGAGTACACTTTCAAACTACTCCTTGTCTTAATAATAAGCTGGAAGAGCTGGGCGAAGATCAGAGTTTGCCAAAGAATGAATTGTTTCAGTTGATTTCCCAACAAATGGATAAACAAATACATTTGGGATATAGAATGTATGAGGTGAATTATGTGGCTCACGATTTATTATATAACGCTGAAACACATAAGAAACAGTATACTGAAGAACAGAAACAAGGTTTCCTTTCTTATTTGGATAAACAACTTGGAAAAATTCAGATACCAAATAAAGATGAAGCATTTCTTCGTGAGAGAATATTGCTAATGTATGCTAATCCCTTAACCAACCATCTAAAGGCTCTTGAATGCGTGGATTAAGTTTTTGTTTGTGCTGTTTATTTATAATGGTTCTTTTATCCGGTTGTGATGATGATGGATATAAAGGAACCTATCCGTCTGTCGTCTTAGAGTTTGCTACTGTTCAAGCTGATGATAAGGGACATTTGGCGTTTCTTTTAACTGATGAGCAAGAGGTGTTGTTAGTTCTCGAAGATCGCACTCAAACAAAAATTGAACCAAGAGAACAAAAGCGAGTTGTTTGTAACTATGAGATGGTAGAATCCAAGGAGGGAATAATTATTTATTCTTTATCTGGAACGCTGACATCTAGCCCTGTTCCTAGAAAGGAATTGGAGGTGGAGCTAAAGGAAAATCCGGTTTCTGTACAAAGTAGTTGGTTGGGAAGTGATTTTCTTAATTTAATAATGCAAATTAGAGTGGCTGATGCCCGAAAGCACAAGTTTTCTTTTATTGAAGATAATTATTTTACCGATGGTACTACTTCTCGGGTAGATTTAGTGTTGTACCACGATGATGGAGGAGATGAATTTGCACATACAGACCGGGCTTATTTCTCTGTTCCTCTTCATAAATACCTGAATAACGAAAGAGTTACTGAAATAAAGATAAGCTTTTCTTACTTTGATTATTCAGGAAAAAGAAGGGTGGAACACTTTGTTCTAAAAAGAAAATAATCTTTTATTTCTTATTCACAGGTAGTCTGTTCTTTTGTTTATCGGTTTTTTCTTTTAGAAAATCAATATGAGTAATAATAAAGAATGGGCTTAGTAAATAAATATTTATTTACTAAGCCCATTCTTTATTGTCTCTCTTTCCTGTTCTGTTATAGGTGTAAGGTTTTAAGCATTCTTTTAATAACCACAGTAGCAGAAATCTCACGATTGGCTGCCTCAGGAATAACAATTGATTGTGGGCTTTCAATGACTTCATCGGTTACAATCATATTTCTTCTTACAGGTAGACAGTGCATAAAATAAGCATCGCGTGTAACATCCATTTGGCGTTTGCTTACAGTCCAGCTACGATCTTTACTAAGAATTTTTCCATAGTTATCACCACTGTATGCAGCCCAGTTTTTAGCATAAATAAAGTCAGCTCCTTCAAAGGCTTTCATTTGATTATATTCCACTTGAGCTTTACCAACAAATTCCGGGTCTAACTCATAACCTTCAGGATGCGTAATGACAAAATCATAGTCTGTCACATTCATCCATTCGGCAAAGGAGTTGGGAACAGCTTGAGGTAATGCTTTTGGGTGTGGTGCCCAGGTTAATACTACCTTAGGTTTCTTTGTCTTTTTATATTCTTCTATGGTAATTAAATCGGCAAAGCTTTGTAATGGGTGACGAGTTGCAGACTCCATAGAGAACACCGGACAATTGGAGTATTTAATAAATTGGTTAAGAATGACTTCGTTATAGTCCTCTTCTTTGTTCTCAAATTGAGCAAAAGAGCGGACACCAATGATGTCGCAGTAACACCCCATAACAGGAATGGCTTCCAAAAGATGTTCCGGTTTATCTCCATCCATAATTACCCCTCTTTCGGTCTCTAACTTCCAAGCACCTTGATTGATATCCAAGACGATGGTGTTCATTCCTAGATTTAAGGCTGCTTTTTGTGTGCTCAAGCGAGTTCTTAAACTGGAATTAAAGAAAATCATAAGCAAGGTTTTGTTTTTTCCCAGCTCTACGTATTTCAAATGATCTCTTTTTATTTCAAAAGCCTCTATCAAGGCATAATCAAGATCTACTAAGTCGTTTACACAGGTGAATTTTTTCATTTTCTTTTGTCTTTAGGTTAAGGTTTTCGTATTTGCCCTTCACCGTCAATTAACCATTTGTATGATGTGATCTCAGCTAGAGCCATAGGCCCTCTAGCGTGAAGTTTTTGAGTACTAATACCAATCTCAGCTCCTAAACCAAATTGTGCCCCATCGGTAAAGGCAGTAGATACATTCTGATAGACACAAGCCGCATCTACCATCTGTTGAAAGTAGGCCCCTTGATTCTTGTTTTCTGTGATGATACACTCACTATGTTTTGATCCGTATTTATCAATGTGGTCTATGGCTTCATCAATGGTGTTAACTGTTTTTATTGCTAATTTATAATCAAGGAACTCTACACCATAGTTATCCTCTGAAGCAAGGTTTAACAGTTCAGAAGGGTAGGAGTCAGTCAGTACTTCGTATGCCGGCTTGTCCGCATATAAAATAACATTGTTCTCTTTTAGATTCTGACATAATGCAGGTAAATCTGACAAACGATTTTTATGAATGATTAAGCACTCCAAGGCATTACACACACTAACTCTTCTTGTTTTTGCATTGGTGATAATTGCTATCCCCTTTTCCCTGTCTCCATATTCATCAAAATAAGTGTGACAGATTCCAATACCTGTTTCTATAACAGGAATCGTTGCGTTTTTTCGTACAAAATTAATTAATCCTGCACTTCCTCTAGGTATTAATAGATCAACATAACCCTCCGCTTGGAGTAGCTCATGTGTAGCCTCTCTATCAGTAGGTAGAAGTTCCACAATGTTGCGTGTCAGATTGAACTTATCTAATACTTGATGAATAACGTGAACAATAGCTTGATTGGAATGAAAAGCATCGCTTCCTCCCTTGAGAATACAAGCACTTCCACTTTTTAAACAGAGCGAAAATACATCAAAACTAACATTGGGCCTTGCTTCATAAATAATGCCAATAACCCCAAAGGGAACGCTTACTTTACGCAGTAACATCCCATTGGGCAGTTCTTTGTGGAGTAATTCAATACCCAAAGGACTAGGTAGAGATGCTACATTTTTTATATCAGCCGCAATACTTGTAACTCTTTCGGCTGTTAACTTTAACCGATCGTACTTTGGATCAAGCACATCCATTTGGTCCAGATCCTTTTTATTCTCAGTAAGAATATAGTCGGTGTTTTTTAGTGCAGCATCAGCTACTGCCAATAGAATTTGATTAATATCCTCTTCTTTTAGCTTTTGGAGTTCTCTTGATGCTTTTCTTACGGCTATAAACCGATTTTGTATACTCATATCTTTACTCCTTTAGTTATTCTATGTATAGGTAATCATAATGAACCATCTCTTTTTTATTGCGTTGTCCCATGTAAGAACGAGCTTGTTCAGCATCGTAGTTTACTTTTCCTACTCCTATTGGGGCTTTCTTGTGGTTCATTATGCGAACAATGTCATCTTTTTCAAAGTTACCTAGCACATCTATTACACCAACAGGTAAGATGCTAGCCACTTGGTTCGACATTAAAATATCTACTGCATCTTTATTTAGGTGAATCTCACCCTTTGCAAACTCTTCACTATGGGCTATCCATTTTTTTACATTAGATACCGGTTCACTGCTCGGTGTAAATACAGTAGAAATTGTACTTTCAGCTTGTTCAGTTAATCTGATTAGTATATCCGGACTACAGCCATTAGCTATGACTACTTGTATTCCTTCATCTGCTATTTTTTTTGCTATGGAGCTTTTGGTTAACATCCCACCTCTTCCAAATGCAGATTTGGAGCTTTGAATGTAACTGGATAGGTCAATATCTTGTTCTATTTTTCGGATTACCTTGCTGGTACTTAATTGTGGTGGCCCATCATAAATTCCATCTACATTACTTAAGATGATTAAAGATTGTACACCCATCATGGAGGCTATTAATCCGGAAAGTTCATCGTTGTCTGTGAACATTAATTCAGTAACCGATATAGTATCATTCTCATTTACTATGGGGATGATGCCATTTTCTAACATCACAGACATACAGTTCTTTTGATTCAGGTAATGGCTTCTTGTTCTAAAGTTTTCCTTTGTAGTCAAGACTTGCCCAACGGTAATGCCGTGTTCTTTGAAAAAGTCGTAGTATTTATTGATTAGTTTAGCCTGACCAATGGCTGAGAAAAGCTGTCTTTGATCTACACTATCTAATTTGGTTGATACTGAAACCTCACTTCTTCCGGCTGCTACAGCTCCGGATGAGACTAAAATGACCTCTATTCCTTTCTTGTATAAATAAGCCACTTGATCCACTAAAGCAGATATTTGTGTAATGTTTAGTGAGCCGTCAGGACGTGTTATGACATTACTTCCAATTTTTATGGTTATTCGCTTATTCTCTGTGGTCATTATTCTTACTTTTAATTTTGAAAGAAAACAAATATAAAGAATATTTCACTGATCTTGCTCAATTTGATAGGGAAAAGAGTATTATGCTAATATTCTTTCTTATTCTTGCTTTTGATTGTTTTCAATTAGTTCTTTAGCCCTTTGTGCGTTTTCATTCTCTACCAATATGCGAATCTCATAGTCTGTATATGGACTATAAATAGTCATAATGTTGTTCATTATGATACAAGGAATATTGTTACTTTCCAATAACCCTTTAATGAGTTCTGTTTCCCAAGTAGTACCTTCAAAAACTACAATTAAATCCGATTCTTTCTTATTTTTCATGGCTTTGGTTTATGTTAAAGTAATATGTTCTACGTTAATCTCCTCATTGAGAAAAAGGGACGCTGAATTGATGAATTTTTCCGTTGATTCTGTGGTGTAGTAAGTACAATTACCTCCTTTTGTACATTTATTGTCCATTTCGGGATGCCTTCTTAAATAGTCTTTTAAGCTCTTGGCAACATATTCTCCTTGTGCAATGATTTGTATGTGATCGGGCGTGAAAAGCTTGATTTTAGGAAGTAGCATAGGATAGTGTGTACAACCTAATATGATAGTATCAATTTGCCAATCTTTATTTAGCAATCTATTGATGTGTTGTTTTATAAAATAATCAGCTCCTTCTTTATTTGCTTCATCATTCTCAACCAATGGAACCCACATGGGGCACGCTTCGCTTGTTACTTGAATTTCAGGAAATAGTTTATTAATCTCCAAAGGATAAGAATTCGATAAAACGGTTCCTGAGGTGGCTAATAAACCAATATGCTTTGATGTAGTTAGTTGATTTAATTGCTCTACAGTGGGACGAATGACACCTAAAACTCTACGGTTAATATCTAATTGTGGTAAGTCGTGTATTTGAATGCTGCGTAATGCTTTAGCTGATGCAGTGTTACAAGCTAAAATTACTAAATGACACCCCTCTTCAAACAGGCGTTTAACTGCTTGGAGGGTAAATTGATAAACAATCTCAAATGACCTGGTTCCGTATGGAGTACGTGCATTGTCTCCCAGATACAAAAAGTCGTAATCGGGTAATTGTTTTCTGATTTCCTTCAGTATGGTAAGCCCTCCATAACCGGAATCGAATATGCCTATTGGGCCGGGTTTTTGAGGTAACATATCTATTGTTTTTTAATGCAAAAAGGGAGATAAGCTTCACTGCTCAGTCTCCCTTTTGTAAACTTCTGAAGCTTTATAGCTCACATTATTATATTCCTAGTTTAGATTTAACTGTTGTAGTTAAGTCTGTACTTTGACTGGTGTTAATGAAAGGGATTGCAGTTCTTGCAATATCAAAGATATATGTATATCCTTGTGCATTACCTAAATCTTGTATGGCATCATCTAGTTTCTTATAGATAGGAACCATCAATTCATTTTGAGTTTTTTGCATTATTTCGTATGCTTCTTGTTGAAATTGCTCTTGTCTTTGAGCCATATCTTGAAGTTCTCTTTGTCTTCTTTCTGCTATGTTTTGAGGAAGAGAATCTACAGTTTGTTGGAACTCTTGAAACTTCTTGTTGAATTCCTCTTGTGTTCTTTGCATCTCTTCGCTGTACTTTTTCTGTAAAGCTTCCATTTCAGTTTCAGCCTTTTTGAATTCAGGCATAGTCACAATGATTTCTTGTGAATTGAAGTGACCAAACTTAAAGGTCTGTGCAAACAGGCCTACTGGTAAGGCCATTAAAATAATTAATGCGATTTTCTTAAGCATAGTGTATAGTTTATTTTTTAATTGTCTTTTGAAAAAATTCGTAATTACAAATGTATGAAATTAATTTGAAATACCTAATCTATTAAGCACCTCATTACTAATATCTATGGTGGGAGATGCAAAAATAATACTTGTTGCAGAAGCTCTGTCAAGAACAACGCTGTACCCTTGATTTTCAGAGAGCTCTTTCACTGCCTGATATATGGCGTTCTCAATGGGTTCCATAAACGACTTTTCTTCTTTTCCCATTTCACCTTCAGGACCAAAATATTTTCTTCTTAGTTCTGCCAATTCTTTTTCTTTTGCTATAATGGCTTCTTCTTCTTTTAATTTTTGTTGTTCGTTCAGCTTGCTGCTTTTACTTTGATAGTTTTTGAACAAGGCTTCTGCTTGTTCTCCTACTTTTTGAATTTCTTGTTGCCAAACTTTTGCTTTTGCCTCTAATTTTTCGCTTCCTTCTTTGTATGCTGGAATATGCTCAAGGATATATTCCATATCAATAAGGGCAAATCTTTGTGCATTTGCTGTTAAGCTAAGTGCACAAAGAGTAATAAGTATAATTCCAATCTTTTTCATTTTTTCTAACATTAAGAGTTAAAATTCCTGGCCTAAGATAAAGTGTATCTGGCTACCTCCGTATTCTCTTGAACCAAATACTTTATCAAATCCATAAGCCCAGTCAATTCCCATCATACCAATCATTGGTAAGAATATACGTACACCAACACCTGCAGACCGTTTCATATCGAATGGGTCAAAGTCTTTGATGTTGTTCCAAGCATTTCCTGCTTCCACAAAGCCTAGTACATAAATGGTAGAGCTAGGTTCCAGAAGAACAGGGTATCTAAGTTCTAATCCTAATCTTGCGTATGCATACCCTTCTGTTCCTCTGTAAGGAGTTAAAGAGCTGTTTTCATACCCACGAAGAGCAATACTTTCGGTTGCATAAGTAGAGTAGCCTGTCATACCATCACCACCTACATCAAACGTTTCAAAAGGAGATTTTTTGTGTTTATTGTAATGTCCTAATAGTCCAAACTCAACACGAGTCATTAATACCGGTGTTCTTTTATGGCGATTAGCATCTAGAAGAGGAGTATATGTTTTCGATTTGAATTTCCATTTATGATACTCAATCCATTTATGCATTCTATTCATATCTTCCATTTTGGTCTGATCATATTTACTATAATCTTTACCATCGAAGAGTGAATATGGAGGGGTAATTTGAGCTGTTAAAGAGAACTCTGAACCACCTCTAGGGTACAAGGGGTTATCTATAGAACTCCTTGCAAAAGTAATATTTAAACTAATGTTATTACTGTTTCCGTTGGTAACCGGGAAATACATCCAATCTTTAAGTATATAACGTTGATATGACAGTTCTGCTGAAAGTGTAAAATAGTCATCCGGCCATTTCAAACGCTTACCCCAACCTACAGAAACCCCAAACATCTTCATCGATTTATCCGGATCGTAGAAGTTTTCAAAGCTTGTATAGTTTCCGTAGTTATACATTCCTGAGCCTCCATACATTCCTCCATAATACATATTTTGCAGGTTCTGCATATATGCGTTGTTGTAGTATTGACTACTAATATCCGTTTGTTTAGAGAAGAACATAGACAAAGAAAATGAGTTAGGACGTTTTCCTCCAAACCAAGGATCAAAGAATGATATACTATAAGACTGGTAATATCTGGCATTGGTTTGGCCACTAACAGTCAATGTTTGTCCATCTCCTTGTGGCAATATACCTCTGTAGTTTTTGTTTTTTCTAAATAGATTAGGCATAGAGAAGTTTGTAAAGCGTAGACTCAGCTTACCAATAACTCCTGTCTGTCCCCAACCTGCCGAGAACTCAACTTGGTCGTTTGCTTTAGACTCTAATTCATAAGCAATGTCAACGGTTCCATTAACCGGATCGGGAACAATGTCCGGTTGAATGTTTTCCGGGTTAAAGTGTCCCATCTGCTGTATCTCACGTAGAGAACGCATTAACTCTTCTTTGTTAAAGAGATCGCCCGGACGAGTTCTTAGCTCACGACGTACTACATTTTCATATAGACGGTCGTTTCCATTAATCTTGATTTTATTGATTGTAGCTTGTCTGCCCTCATGAACTCTCATCTCCAAGTCAATGGAGTCACCCACTATATTAACTTCAACAGGATCTAAGTTGTAGAATAAATAACCATTGTTGTAGTATAAGTTACCAATAGCATCATCATCGGTCATTGTTCTTTCCGTTAGTAGCTTCTGGTTATATACATCTCCTTTTTTCATTTGGAGTAATTGGTTTAGGTATTCAGAAGGGAATAGCGTGTTTCCTACCCAATTCACATTGCGTAAGTAATATTTGTCACCTTCCTCAATATCTAAATATATATTTATTCTGTTTTCAGTAACGTGTTCAATGCTGTCTTGTGATATAATAGCATCTCTATAGCCCAATTCGTTGTACTTTCCAATGATAAGCTCTTTGTCTGCGTTGAAGTTCTCCGTAACAAATTTCTTTGTTTTAAACCAGTTGCGGATTCTTCCTACTTCATTTGTCTTTTTCATCGTCTTCTTCACTTTCAATGTAGAAAGAGCCTCATTACCCGTGATGAAGATGTTACGAATTTTAATTTTTTCTTTCTTATCAATGTTTACCTCTAAGAATATTTGATTTTCTTTTTCGGGGTCGTCCTTTTGGTAAATTAAAACTTCAGCGTTCTTAAAGCCTTTATCGTCAAAGTAGCGTTGTATTACAGTTTTTGCTCGATTGATTAAGTTTGGTGTTACTTGTCCTCCTTTTACTAATCCTAACTTTGCTTCTAAGTCATTTCGTTCGGATTTTTTCACCCCTGAGTAATGGATGTCTGAAATTCTTGGACGTTGTGTCAAACTTATTTTAAGATAAATTTTATTGCCCTCAATTTTCTCTGCTGTAATCTTGGCATCTGAGAAAAGACCATGTTTCCAATATCTTCTAATAGCTTGTGTAATGTCATCACCAGGTATTGAAATGGTTTGTCCAACAGAAAGACCTGATAGACCAATAAGTACATAGTCTTCGTAGTTCGGAACCCCTTCTACCTGAATATCTGCAATTTCATACTTTTTAGGTGTACCTGAATAAAGAATAACTGGTTTTTCCTCTTCTTGAGGAGGAGTGTTCTCTTGTTCTTGTGCAAATACTCCAGTAGTGAGACAGAATAAGCAGATGAATAAGAAGATAATACGATAGTGCATCTATATAGAGATTTAGTTTGTTCTTAAATTATTTGTTCTCGTGTTTTACCAAAACGTCTTTCTCGTTTTTGGTAGCTTGTTATGGCTTTCTTTAGCTCTTCTGCAGAGAAATCAGGCCAAAAAGTATCACAAAAGTAAAGTTCCGTATAAGCACATTGCCATAATAAGTAATTGCTTAATCTGAATTCCCCTCCTGTGCGTATTAATAAGTCCGGATCGGGCATATTGTTTGTTGCTAAGTGATTGGAGATAACCTCTTCGGATATTTCTTCAATCTCAAGCTCCTTATTTTTTATTTTTTGTGCTATGCATTTAGTAGCTTCAGTTATTTCCCATCGGGAGGAATAACTTAAGGCTAAGGTTAATTGCATACCTGTGTTATGAGCTGTGTTTTTAATACAGTTCTTTAGTTTTTCTTGTACTCCTTTGGGGAGCTTGGTCATCTCGCCAATGATTTCAAAAACTATGTTGTTCTTAATGAAAACATCCTCGTCTATCGATGCAGCCAAGAGATTCATTAAGGCTTCTATTTCTTCAGAAGGTCTGCTCCAGTTTTCAATGGAGAAGGTGTAAAGTGTTAAATAACGAACACCTAATTGAGCCGCTTCTTTAGTTATCTCGTGAACCGTATCAGCACCAGCCTGATGACCATAGCTACGCTCTTCTCCTTTGAGTTGCGCCCAGCGTCCATTCCCATCCATAATGATAGCAATGTGTTTGGGTATGCCATTTGTTTCGCTTCTGTTAGTCTGCATGGATTGATACTAAATTATAAAAGCTACGAGTAGTTATTCAAAAGGATCTTTGAATCCCAGTTTATTTACTCGTCCTCTCCAAACCTCATCTTCATTACCCCAAGTAACCCAAATGAATCCTTTATCATCGGTAACCATAGATGAGTTGCTACGCCCAAGGAATGTTTTGTCTGAAGGGTATAGAACTTTACTTTTAGTTGTACGCCAAGTAATTGCTTCTCTTGATGAGTATATGTCTTTATACTTACCTCCAAGCATATAGAACATTTTATCTTGATATACAATGGTTGGTTTTTCCATATAAGGGCAAGTATATTTTATACTGTCCGGTTTCATTTCAAACCAGTTTTTTCCTGTAGTAGTAAACCAGGTAAGTGTTGAGTCTTTTTCGTTATGTGGTTTACCGGTAGTTATTACTCTTTGTGTTCCTGTTGCTGTTGTATAATCAATCGTCGAAAGATTTTTTAGAGGGAAATCTGTTTTAATAACTTCGAATGTGGTCCATTCATTTGAATTGAATATAGCGAAGCGATTTTCTTCCCCCTCTTTTACTATACCGTAAAGTTCGTTGTTGAAGCTATAAATCAATGATACTACTGTTTTTGTGTTTAATTCAGTGTCTTCTGTAAAATCAATTCCATCGGTTGAAGAATACACTTTACCTTCTTCTGTTACACCATATATTTTGTCATTATGTACCATTAATGATTGAATGTCAAGAGATGAAGGTATTCCACTTAAAGATTCACTAACCCATTCTTTTCCATCTTCCAGTGATGAGGAATAGGCAATTTCTTTGTTGTATGCTCTCAACTGTCCCTTGAAAATAATGGTTTTGTGTTCGCCTTTATTAAAAGCAGCATTTGCAAAAGATGTAGACATCTTTGTCCAATTTAGAGAATCCGGATCTTGTTGATGCACATTTACTTTTATAGTATAATTACGCTTATTTACTCCGTCCGGAGCGTGACTGGTTATCTCTAATGGTTTTCGTAAATCAACAGAATCTGTTGTGTAGCTAAATAATGTATCTGCAGAGGTTATGTACCCCGGATAAGCCATTTGGTCAATTATTATTTTATCAATGATGGTGTCTGCCCTAAATGGAAGCGAATCTCTGTTGTAAATGGAACCTCCAATTTGGTCTATAGTAAAAAAGTATTGCTTATCGTGAATTTTAGGAAGAGCAAAAGAAGTAATAACATCATTGGTACTAAACTCTATTTGTTCATCAGAGCCTAGGCACGATGTGAAGAGTAGAGTAGTAGATAGTACGACTAATATTAATAATGACTTTATTTTCATTGTTCAAATTTAATTGTAAAGTGCAAAAATAGAAACAATTTTTCCTATATTCCACTCTAAAAGGAAGTTTTATGTTTATTTATAATTATAAAAGGCGTTTTACTCAATAAGTAACTCTTTAGCTTTGATAATTATAGTAGATGTTATAATTCACACCAAAGTGCTTTTCTTCTGTTCTTACAAAACTTCCTTTAATTTGAGGTGCAGGAATGCCACGGATTAGTGTGTCTTTACTTCTTTCAATATGTATCTCATCCCACAGGTTTGCCTCAATGAACGATTGGTGTAATGAACTTCCTCCTTCTACTAAAAGAGTACTGAAATTTCTTTTGTGTAGTTCTTTAACTATTTGGTTGAGGATGTCTTTTTCAAAGTCTATTGTAATGTATGTAAGATTTTTTGAAGACTCTTTGGTTCGTGCAGTAAATACATACGTTTGGATTTTTTTATCAAACAGATGAAGTATAGGTCTGGGGAGTCTCAAAGTCTGATCAATAATTACTCTTACCGGGTTTTCTCCTGCCCAGTTTCTTACATTTAATATGGGGTTGTCAAGTAGTGCCGTTTGAGTGCCTACCATAATGGCAGAGGCCTCACTTCTTTTCTTATGCACAATCATATTGGTTAACTGTGTAGAGAGCTTGGCCGGAGTTCCGTCTTTTCTTATTCTGTCAATGTATCCATCTGCCGATTCTGCCCACTTTAATGTGATGTATGGGCGGTGATGAATTTGGTTTTTGAAGAACTTTTTATTCAGTGCCTCGCACTCTTTCTCTAAAATTCCGGAAATAACCTCTATTCCTGCCTCCTCTAATTGTTTGATTCCCTTTCCTGCACTTTCTCGGAAGGGGTCTTTTGCACCAATAACCACTCTGGGTATTTTGTGTTCAATAATCAGTTGGGTGCAAGGAGGAGTTTTTCCATAATGTGCGCAAGGTTCAAGGTTAACATAAAGAGTGGATTGAGAGAGTAGCTCTTTGTTTTTTACAGAATGAATAGCATTCACTTCTGCGTGTGGCATACCTGCTTTAAGGTGATATCCTTCACCAATTATTGTATCGTTATGAACTATGACTGCTCCCACCATAGGGTTAGGCGATGTTGTGGCTAATCCGTTTTGTGCTAGTTGTAAACATCTCCATATGTATTTTTCTTTTTCCATAGTGCTTTAGAGTTATGAACAATTTGTATTTTTGTATTATGAAAAATAATAGACACCCTATTCTTGAGCAAATTACACTGAGCTTAAAAGACTTATATCCTCAGGAAGAAGTTAAAAGTATTAGTAAAATAATTTGCGAAGACTTATTGGGTCTTAACTATCTTTCTCTCTATTTAGACAAAGATATTATAATATCCGATAAACAAAAGAAAGATTTGATTTCAATTCTCAATCGGTTGAAAAATTTTGAACCTATACAATACCTTGTTAAAGAGGTGCAGTTTATGGGACAATCTTTTTTTGTTGACTACGGAGTCTTAATACCAAGACCTGAAACAGAGTATTTGGTTGAACTCATATTGAAAAAAGAAAGTCGGGCAAAGAAGCTTTTGGATATTGGTACAGGCAGTGGTTGTATTGCTATTTCTTTAGCTAAAGGACTGCCCGAATCTTCGGTTGATGCTTGGGAGATTTCTGAAAAAGCAATACAAATTGCAGAAAGAAATAATCAACAACTCAAAGCAGGGGTAAATATTGAAAAAAGAGATGTTTTTCAACCCTCATTTCAAAATAATCTCTATGATGTTATTGTAAGTAACCCTCCCTATATCACTGAAAAGGAGAAGGAGAGTATGGAACCTAATGTGTTGAAATGGGAGCCGAACTTAGCCCTTTTTGTTCCTAATGACAAGCCTTTATTGTATTACGAACAAATAGCAAAAATAGCCCAATCTTTATTAAGGAAAAGTGGGGTGCTTTATTTTGAAATAAATTCTTTTTATGGGAAAGAGGTTGTGTCTATGTTAGAAGGGTTGGGTTATCTTTATATAGAATTGATTGCAGACTTATATGGTAATAATCGTTTTATTCGTGCTGAGCGATGACTGACAAAAGGAAAACTTATACTCAGGCTTTGAATCGTGTAGCTTCTTATTGCTCCAAAGCCGAGCGCTGTTGTTGGGATGTTATGCAACGTCTTCAAAAGTATGAGCTCTCCTCTACAGAAAAAGAGGAAATAGTGGATTGGCTTGTGAAAGAGAATTTCTTAAGCGAAGAACGATATGCTAAAGCCTTTGTGAACGATAAGGTGCGTTTTTCTCGCTGGGGACGTCTGAAAATTAGACAAGGACTGATTCAAAAAAAAATTCCAAATCACTTAATCGATGAGGCTTTGAGTGTTATTGATGAACAAGTGTATGTTGAAAATCTCCTTGTTTTAGCGAATAAAAAGAGGAAAGAACTGGAAGGAGAAGAGAGTTATATGCTCCAAAATAAATTAATTAAGTATTTGGGTAGCCGTGGCTTTTTATATCCGGAAATAGAGAAGTTATTATCTGAAAAAGGATTGATTTCAGATAATATATGGTGAAAAAACCACAACAAAAGGAATATCTTGTGAAAAACAGTAAAAGTAGTCCTGAAAATTGAAATTGATGAGCTTTCTTTTTCTCAAATTGATTGATATTCTGTATTTTTGTAGTTCATTATCAAAACACATAAAATAACATTTCAATAAAGTATGGAAAAGTTAGAGAAGTTATTTGCAGATAAGCTATTGAAAATAAAGGCGATAAAATTACAACCGGCGAACCCGTTTACTTGGGCTTCCGGATGGAAATCTCCTTTTTATTGTGATAATCGTAAAACACTATCATATCCTTCTCTTCGTAATTTTGTTAAGATTGAAACAACAAGATTGATTTTAGAGAACTTTGCTCAAGTCGATGCAATTGCCGGTGTAGCTACCGGAGCAATTCCTCAGGGAGCATTGGTTGCTGATATGCTTAATTTACCCTTTGTATATGTACGTTCCACTCCTAAAGATCACGGATTGGAAAATCTGATAGAAGGCGAACTTCGTCCCGGAATGAATGTAGTGGTTGTTGAAGACTTAATTTCAACTGGCGGTAGTAGTTTAAAGGCTGTTGAGGCGATTCGTCAAGATGGTTGTGAAGTAATTGGGTTAGTTGCTGCATTTACTTACAATTTTGATGTTGCTGAGAAAGCTTTTAAAAAGGCTAAAGTGCCTTTGATTACTTTAACCAATTACAAGGCTGTTATAGAAGAAGCTGTTCGTTCAGGTTATATTAAACAAGAAGATGTTCATCTGTTGGATGAATGGAGAAGAGATCCGGCCAATTGGGATGCAGAGTAAACAGACAGAAAGAAATAGTAATAAATGAATTAAAAAGAACTTGTCGATTGGAGTATCCTTTCAATGAGTTCTTTTTTTATATCCAGATTAAACCTATGGCAAAATTTGAAAGTAGTATAAAAACAATAGCTAGTTCACAAGAGAAAGTATATGATTTCTTATCCGATTTAACGCATATTGAAGCATTCAAAGAGCAGATCCCGGATCATTTAGTTAAAGATCTGAGTTTTGATGCCGATTCCATTACATTGAGTGTGGCTCCTATTGGTAAAGTTACGTTTAATATCATAGAGAGAGAACCTCACAAGTGTATCAAGTTTAAGGCTTCTAACTCTCCTGTACCTTTGGATTTGTGGATTCAAATTGTAGCTATAGAGGAGAATAGTTGTAAAACAAAACTAACTGCCGGAGTAGAGGTGAATCCTTTTATGAAAGGAATGATTCAGAAACCCATTTCGGACGGATTGGAAAAGATGGTTGAGCTTATTGCAAACCTTCCTTATTAAATACAGATATTAAAGAAGAATTGGTATGGCACAGAAACTTTGGGAAAAAAATACGCAGGTTAATAAAAGAATAGAAGATTTTACTGTTGGGAAAGATAGAGAACTAGATCTTTATTTGGCTAAGTACGACGTTTTGGGGTCTATGGCACATATCACTATGCTCCAAGAAATAGGACTGTTGGAAAAAGAAGAGCTAGCTGTTCTTTTAGAAGAGCTGAAATCCATTTATAAACTGGCTGAAAAGGGTGATTTCATCATTGAAGAGGGAGTGGAAGATGTTCATTCACAAGTTGAGTTGCTGCTCACTCAAAAATTGGGGGATGTAGGAAAGAAAATTCATAGTGGTCGCTCTCGAAATGATCAGGTATTGCTGGACCTTAAGTTGTTTACTCGCTCTCAACTGAAGGAGATAGTAAGTGCTGTAGAGTTACTTTTCCGTGAGTTAATGACTCAAAGTGAACGGCATAAAGATGTTTTAATGCCGGGGTACACCCATTTGCAAATAGCTATGCCCTCTTCCTTTGGCTTGTGGTTTGGGGCTTATGCCGAGAGCTTGGTAGATGACTTGCAGTTTGTTTTGGCTGCTTATAAAATGTGCAACAGAAATCCGTTGGGTTCTGCTGCCGGTTATGGCTCCTCTTTTCCGTTAAATAGAACCCTTACCACCCAATTGCTTGGTTTCGATTCTATGAATTATAATGTGGTCTATGCACAAATGGGTAGGGGAAAAATGGAGCGCAATGTCTCTTTTGCTTTGGCTTCCATAGCAGGAACTTTATCGAAGATGGCTTATGATGCTTGTTTGTATAATAGTCAGAACTTTAATTTTATCAAGCTTCCCGATGAATGTACAACAGGTTCCAGTATTATGCCTCATAAGAAAAATCCGGATGTCTTTGAACTCATTCGTTCTAAATGTAATAAAATCCAGGCTTTACCTCAAGAGATTACCTTGATGATAAACAATTTGCCTTCCGGTTACTTTCGAGATCTGCAGCTGGTAAAAGAGGTGTTTATACCTGCTTTTGAAGAGCTGTTGGATTGTTTACATATCACTACCTTTATTATTAAGGAGATGGTGGTTAATAAAGATATTCTTTCGGATGAGAAATACCTGTCTATATTTAGTGTGGAAGAGGTGAATCGCTTGGTGCTTGAAGGGGTTCCTTTTAGAGATGCTTATAAACAGGTGGGACTGGCCATAGAGCGGGGAGATTTCAATCCATCGCTTGAAGTGCATCATACACATGAGGGGAGTATTGGGAATTTATGTAACGACAGAATTACTCTTCTTTTTGAAAAAGCGGTTAATGACTTTAATTTTGAACGAATTGTTCAGGCTGAGCATAAGCTCCTAAACAGTTAAACCTGATTTTTTAAGGGTAGGGGAAAAATAAATACATTTTCTTTCTAAAATATTTGGTGGTAATGACGAAACCTCTTATATTTGCACCGTTAAATAAAACGCGGAAATAGCTCAGTTGGTAGAGCACAACCTTGCCAAGGTTGGGGTCGCGAGTTCGAGTCTCGTTTTCCGCTCTTTTCTTTGAAAGGATGCTCGAATGGTGGAATTGGTAGACACGAGGGACTTAAAATCCCTTGGCTATTGCAGCTGTGGGGGTTCAAGTCCCCCTTCGAGTACAGAAAAAGAGAAAAGGGCTTTTAGAGATATCTAAGAGCCCTTTTTTTGTGCTTATTTTCTCTCATACTTAGTTTATATATACTACCTATTGAGTGATCTCGTAAGAGCCTCTTTTTTATAAACTCATAAATAGATCACGCTATGAGAATGTTTTTATATGCTGTTTTCCGATGTAGCTAGAAAATAATATCTGTATTGAAGTAAATACAGAGGCAGCTATTTTTTAGTAATATTTTGTACAACATTTAAGAAAACGGAGCAATGAGAAGAATAAGAGAAAAAATCCGTCCCAATGTGGCTAGTCTATACAATAAAGAACCACTTATCCGTGCTGCAAAACAATCTATTAATATCTTTTCCCACCTTCATTCGGTAGATGGAGGTTTAAATGATGAAACGGTAGAAAACCGCTTGGAAGAATACGGTGAGAATAGAGTAGCATTTACCAGTAATAACAAATGGTATATGTTATTGATAAAAGCTTTCATTAATCCATTTATAGGCATATTAATGTTCTTGGCTTTTATTTCAATCATAATTGATGTGCTCTTGGCTTCACCCGGAGAGCGTGAGTGGGCTACAGTTGTTATCATAACATCAATGGTTACTCTTAGTGTCCTGATTCGGTTTTATCAGGAACATAAATCCAATAAAGCCAGTGAGGCTTTACAGGAGTTAGTAAGCAATACGGCTTCGGTTTACAGAAATGGGGCTACTGCACCTCGTGAGATAGAGATGACCGAACTAGTTCCCGGTGATGTTATTTTCTTGTCTGCGGGAGATATGGTGCCGGCAGATGTTCGGATTGTTGAGGCTAAAGACTTGTTTGTCAGTCAATCCTCTTTAACAGGAGAAGCGGATGGTATAGAAAAATCCTCCCAAGCCTTGTCCAATGCCGATGAAATGGAGTTAACCGGCTTAAGTAACATCTGCTTTATGGGCTCAACCGTGTTAAGTGGAGCAGCTAAAGGTATTATAGTAGCTACCGGAAACGATACCTATTTTGGAACCATTGCTAAAACTCTAGTCAGTGGACAACGTGTTGTTACAAGCTTTGATAAAGGAATCAATCAGGTAAGCCTTTTATTAATTCGCTTTATGTTGGTTATGGTTCCTTTTGTGTTATTTGTGAATGGTTTTACAAAAGGAGATTGGTTCGATGCTTTCCTCTTTGCCATTTCAGTCGCTGTGGGGTTAACTCCCGAAATGTTACCTATGATTGTCTCTTCCAACTTGGCAAAAGGAGCTGTAAAGCTTTCCAAGCAAAAAACCATAGTGAAAAACCTCAATGCCATTCAAAGCTTTGGGGCGATGGATATTCTATGTACTGATAAGACCGGTACGCTTACTGAAGATAAAATTGTACTGGAGAAATATCTGGATATTGAAGGGCGAGATTGTTTACGTGTATTACGTCACGCCTATTGCAATAGCTTTTTTCAAACCGGATTGAAAAATTTAATGGACAAGGCTATTCTTTCTCACTACAATGAATTGAATGTTCAGGAGGTAGAGAAGATATATAAAAAAGTAGATGAAATTCCCTTTGATTTCAATCGACGTCGGATGTCGGTGATTGTTGAAGACAAGAATGAAAAGCGCCAGATTATTACTAAAGGGGCTATAGAGGAGATTCTTTCAATTTGTGGTTTCGCAGAATATGATGGAGTGGCTGTTCCAATTACGGATGAGATTAAAAAAAATCTTTTGCACACAAGCAGTGAATTGAATAAGCAAGGAATGCGTGTGTTGGGTGTTGCTCAAAAAAGCTGGGTAGAGAAAACCTTGGATTTTGATACTGATGATGAATTCGATATGGTACTGATTGGCTATTTGGCTTTTCTAGACCCTCCCAAAGAGAGTGCAGCTGCAGCTATTGAAGCTTTAAATGAACACGGAGTAGAGGTAAAAGTGTTATCGGGTGATAATGCTTTAATCTGTGAAATGGTAGCCAAGCAGGTGGGGATTAAAACCAATCGTATTTTGCTGGGACAAGATGTGGATGGTATGAATGATGATGAGTTATCTGCTGTGGTTGAGGAGGTTAATATTTTTGCTAAGTTAACTCCTTTGCAGAAGTCACGGGTAATTAAGTCATATCAAAACAGAGAACATACCGTAGGCTTTTTGGGTGATGGAATCAACGATGCTCCTGCATTACGTCAAGCCGATATTGGAATCTCTGTAGATACTGCAGTGGATATTGCTAAAGAGTCGGCCGATATCATCTTGTTGGAAAAAAGTTTAATGGTTTTAGAGCAGGGGGTAGTAGAAGGGCGTAAAATCTTTGGAAACATTGTAAAGTATATCAAAATGACTGCTAGTTCAAATTTTGGTAATATGTTCAGTGTGATGATAGCCAGTATTTTCCTTCCTTTTTTACCGATGATGCCTATTCATCTGTTGATACAGAATTTATTATATGACATTTCTCAAATCACGATACCTTTTGATAGTGTAGATGAAGAGTACATCAAGAAACCCAGAAAATGGGATGCCTCCGATTTGAAGCGCTTTATGATACACATAGGGCCCATCAGTTCCATTTTTGATATTATAACCTATTTGGTATTGTGGTTTGTCTTTGGATATGCTTCAGTGAATAGCCAGGCCTCTTTTCACTCCGGTTGGTTTATTGAAGGATTATTGTCGCAAACGTTAATTGTACATATGATTCGTACCCGAAAAATTCCTTTTATACAAAGTAGGGCTTCCTGGCCGGTTTTGGTTTTAACGCTAGGCATTATGGTGGTTGGAGTGATTATACCTTACAGTAAGTTGGGGGCATCCATTGGCTTGGTTCCTTTACCCTGGAATTACTTTCCTTGGTTAATTGGTATTCTGTTAAGCTATTGCGTCTTGACTCAGATGATGAAAAAATGGTATGTAAAGAAATATAACCGTTGGTTGTAAGAGCCGGACTTTCTTCTTTAAGAATTTAATAATGAAAATTTAATAGGTCCTAGACCGAAGCCCCCTCGGTCTAGGACTAAACCCTTGTCGGTCTAGGACCTAACACCCTTCGGTCTTAGACCGTCTTTTTACTTACCTTAAGGAGAACGGTTTTATTCTAAAGATAACCCTTTTGTCCCGTGTACCGTGGATTTTCCTCTTTTTTCTAAATCTCCCTGTTCTCTGAAGTAGAGAATAGTATTTTCTCTTTTTCTTCTGTCTCCCTTCTT
>CAZOVL010000006.1:0-56193 GCA_964583185.1 uncultured Bacteroides sp.
CCTTTAAACCTATTAGCTTAGAACTCGCTCCTTGGGATAGTTATACCTATAAAGGAGCATCAGTAATGGTGGACGGACAGTTAGGGGCTGATGTTTTTGCTAATGGAAGTTGGATTGGTTTTGATAGCGATTGTATTGCTACAGTCGATCTTGAAGAAACAACGGAGATATCCTCTGTATCAATAGGTGTATTCATTGATACAACGAGTTGGCTTTTTGGTTTTGAAGAGTTAAAAGTTGAGACCTCTCTCGATGGTACGAGTTTTAAAGAAATCTATTCACAAACTTTTGAGCCTGTTTCTGACGGACTAACTATCGCTCCCATGCGTCAAGAGGCTGTCTTTGAAAAAACAGACGCTCGTTATGTCAAAATCACAGCCAAACGCTTACGTTCTCAACCGGAATGGGCTTCGGGTGCAGGGCAAACGGCACATCTGTTTATTGATGAGATTCAGATTTATTAAAAAACGAGTTGTTGTTACTTAACCAAAATTGAACCATGAAAACATTACAGATAAAAAGAATCAATAATATTTTGAAGAATGAAGATGTCCCTTCTGTTTTTTCAGATAAACAAATACCCTACCATACCTTAACTTGTGTAAACTGGAGTGAGTATCCCTATCAACCGAAAGTTCAATTTGCTATGGCACACGATGGACAAAATATTTACTTTCATTGGCAAGTTGATGAAATTGATCGAAAAGCGGTCTGTGAAGTAGATCAGGGCGAAGTATGGAAAGATTCTTGTGTAGAGTTTTTTGTTACATTTGATGGTTCAACCTATTACAACGTTGAAACAAATTGTATAGGCAAAGTGCTTGTAGCCTCAGGACCTGAACGAAATAATAGAACCTCTGTGCCCCAACCTCTTTTGGATAAGATAGTTAGAAATTCCAGTTTGGGTGCCCAAGCCGTTAATCTTGGTGCAGGAGCTTGGGAAATGTCATTAACAATACCTATGGATCTATTTTATTTGGACTCCATATCTTCCTTAAATAACTTGACTGCAAATGCTAACTTTTATAAATGTGGCGATGATTTAAATCCACCACACTTTCTGTCGTGGAACCCAATAGATAATAAAACTCCGGATTTCCATCTTCCTCAATTTTTTGGAAAGATTCATTTTGAGTGATAGTGAAAAAATAAAAGTCGATTATAAAACACAAAAAGAGAAAATAAATGAGTAGCCAATTAGAATTCATTGCGAGTAAATTTCAGATAGAAGGAGAAGTTAAAGATATTCGACCTTTGGGTGATGGGCTAATTAACGATACCTTTTTTATAGAAACTACAGATAATACACCCAATTATATTCTTCAGCGGAAAAATAAACACGTATTTACGGATATACCCGCTATGATGGATAATATACATAAGGTGACTACTCATTTAAAGAAAAAGATTATTTTATCCGGTGGCGATCCCCTTCGGGAAGCATTAACTCTTACTCCTACAAAAGAGGGTAAACTCTACTTCCTAGATGATAATGAAGACTTCTGGACCTCTTGCCTTTTCATTGAAGATACAAAAAGTTATCCTTACGCTTCTTCATTGAATCTGGCTTATCAAGGAGGTAAAGGGATTGGTAAATTTCAATCCTTATTATCGGATATGACTCAACCATTAGCTGATGTATTACCTGGCTTTCATAACATTCGTTTTCGATTGGATCAATGGGATAAATCATTAGAGCAAGATAAAGCGGGTCGGGTAAAAGAATTGTCTCAAGAGATAGGATGGATAGAAAAACGTAGAGATGAGATGTTAGCTTTTTGGGTGAAAGTAGAGAAGGGAATTATTCCTATTCGTGTTACACATAACGACACCAAAATAAGTAATATTTTATTCGATCAGAAAGGAGAGGTATTATGTGTTATCGATTTAGATACCGTATTGAATAGTACTTGCTTAAATGATTTTGGAGATGCGATACGTTCCTATGCAAATGCCGGAATGGAAGATGATAAGGATATTAATAATGTATACCTGAAGATGGATGTTTTTGAAAGTTATACTAAAGGTTATTTATCCGAAGCTATAGTTTTTTTAATTGAGGAGGAAGTGAATCATCTGGCTTTTTCAGCTAAATATATAACCTATGAACAGACACTTCGCTTCTTAATGGATTACATAGATGGGGATACTTATTATAAAACGGCTTATGAAGAGCATAATTTGGTGCGTACTCATGCTCAATATAAGTTACTTCAATCCATGGAGGAGAATTATGAAAAGATGAAAAATATAGTTTCTCAAATAATAAAGAACAAATAGTTGATTCATTACTCTACTCGTCTTAGGTTCTTCTAAAAATGCCCTAAGGCTAGTGTATCGATAAAGATGGAAGAGAACATTTAGGGGGGAGTTAAAGTGTTATCTAAACGTTGCGATAGACCAATTTATGCTTGATTTTAATATGTGTTCTTATAAAATATAGATAGGAGTCGTTTAAAATAGATAAAGCTCTTTCATTTTTTCTGTGTCAACATTAAGAGTGTTTTCAATAAAAAGATTTACAGAACCGTATTTTTTCTTCATCGCATCAAAACCCGACTTTAGAAGAATTGGTGTTACTGTAAATAAGGAGGTTAAATTAGGATGCTCTTTACTGAATTTAGCATATTTATCTTTCAGAAAAACGTTGGAGTGCATATAATCTTGAAAAATAACATCTTCACTTACCCCAAGAGAGTATAAAATGAGAGCTGTGGCCATCCCTGTTCTGTCTTTTCCTGCAGAACAATGATAGACTAAGGGTGAATTATCTTGCTTTTGCAATAATTGGAAAAGATTTCTGTATTGTGAGGTGTTTTCTTCTTCTGTCACGAGAGATTTATATAGCTCTGTCATAAAAGACTTAAGTTCATTACTTTGTTTGTGTAGTAAATTTTCGAGAGAAGAAACCCCTAAATTTCCGGGAGTAATGGGGAGCCGAATGCTTTTTAAAAAAGATAAGTCTACATTTGGTGAAGCATTAACCTCCTCATCTGTTCTTAAATCCACAAGCGTTTGAATGCCTAAATGTTTTAGATAATTAATATCCCATTCAGTAAGAGTGGATAAATCTCCGGCTCGAAAAAGATGTCCCCATTTAATAAATCTATTATTTTCTGTTTTAAGTCCTCCTAAGTCTCTGAAATTGTAAGCTCCCTCTAGTGGTAATGATTTCTCGGCGAGTATAGTTGCTCCTCTCTCTGTTATAAATAGATAATAGAACCTGATATCATACGCAACATTTAGAGGGAAAATTCCCGTTGTGTTACCTTTTAATATGGCTTTTTCTCTGTTTATAGTTTCTGGAGAAGTTCCTGCATATAATACCCATTTTCCGCCAACTCTTATATCCAAATAAGTCTGTTTATCTTCCTTGTTTTTAAAAATAAAAACTTTCTCGGAGAGATTTTCTTCGGAATAATTAACCTGATGATAAGAGAGTTCTTTTTGCATAATGTAAAACTAAACGATTAGTGGACAGTTTTAATTTCTGCTAAAGATAGCATATTTATTATTAACCTCTCTTCTTTGAAAATTGTAGGGTGTTGGATTGTGAAAATAAAAAAAGACTCACAATTTCTTGTAAGTCTTTGATAATCTGGGTGGGCGTTGACGGATTCGAACCGCCGACCCTCTGCTTGTAAGGCAGATGCTCTGAACCAGCTGAGCTAAACGCCCTTTGGGTTTTATTTATGATGCAAATATAGAGTGTTTTTTCACAACATCAAATTATTAGTCTGTTTTTTTGATATAAAAAGAATATACTCCTTATTATAGCTACTATGTATTAATTAATGAATAGTATTTCCCCTTAAAAGAGAAACATTATTTATCTTTTTGTGTAATTTAGTAACTTATAAAGTTACACCTTATATCTAGAATGAAACGAATACTAAAAACAACTATATTCTTTCTTTTTATAGTCTTGATAGCTAAGGCTAATAATCTTGTGTTTTCATCTATTAATGTATCTCATGGGTTAAGTGATAATCAAATACGTTACATATTGCAATTACCCGATCAGCGTATGGTGATTACTACGAGTGGAAATCTGAATTTATACGATGGAACTCGTTTTAGCTATATTCACCGTACGTCAGAGCATATTTTTCCTTTGAAGAAATACAATGGGTTTTATCGAGTATATTGTGATAATGACTCCCTCCTATGGATTAAAGAATCTCATAAATTGATGTGTGTAAATCTTAGTCAAGAGAACTATGTGGCTAATCTCTCTGATTACTTTATATGTAGAGGAGTTAATGATTCGATACAAGATTTATTTATGGATTCAGATCACCGATTATGGTTGTTGACGGATAATGGTCTGGTTTGTTTGGAAACTTTAGAACTTCTCGATATTTCTGAAAATACAGGCGATTTACAAGATGTAGACTCATACGATGATAATCTCTATCTGTTTTATAATACGGGCAATGTGTGTTGTTATGACTTGAAAACTAAGAAGAAACAGGAGCAAGTCGCCGCTTATTCCGTTGAAGAGCAGAAGTTGTTTAGAAATACCTCTTTAGTAGTAAAGGGTAAAGATGGCTTTTATCAATTACGTAATGGAGAGAAAGGAGGCTTCTTTTATTTTGATATTTATAATCGCACGTGGGAGAAAAAGTTGGAGACTGATTATTCCTTAAATACATTAATTTTAGGTCCTGATGATGAAGCCTACATCAGTAGTTCCAATGGATTATGGATTATTAATTGCCAGAATAATGAACAAAAATATCTTCCGGTACTTAAAACAGTAGAGGGTGATGTGATTGATACTGAGATTAGTACGCTTTTTTATGATAAACAAGGAGGATTATGGCTAGGAACATTGAATAGAGGATTATTATATTATCATCCTTTCCGTAATAAATTCACTCATATAGGTCGTTCATATTTCAACGAATCGTCAACAAAAGACATCATTGTTCAGTCATTTGCAGAAGATAATCATGGAGATCTATATGTGAAGGCATACTCTGATTATGTGAAGTATTATAAATATAATCATTCTAATCGTACATTATTGAATAAGCCTTTTAATACATTACCAACAGATGTTCTTCGCCAACTGAATGCTTCTTCTGTTCGTAGCTATAATGAGCAACATTACAATGTATTACTTACAGATAGTCGCAATTGGGTTTGGGCAGGAACACAGGATGGCTTAAAGCTCTTTAAAGGAGAAAAGGAAGAATCTTATTATACAGAAGACGGATTGTCGAATAACTTCATACATGGAATATTGGAAGATCAGAGTAAAACCGTTTGGATAACTACTAGTTATGGTATTACCCGAGTTCAGGTTGATTCTGTAACAGATAACTTGACTTTTTTTAATTATAATACATATGATGGTACATTGAGTGGTGAATACTCGGATGGAGCTTTATTTGAAGGACGAGATGGTACAATATACTTTGGTGGAATCAATGGATTTAATGTGTTAAGTCCTGAGGCGAAAATCTTTTCACAAGAGCCGTTACAACCTGTGTTTTCTCGTCTCTTACTTCGAGGTGAGGTTGTTGATATAGGAAAATCTTATGATGACCGTATTATTTTGAAGCATACACCACCCTATACACAAAACCTAGAACTTTCTTATAATCAGAACTTCTTGACATTAGAGTTTTCGGCTCTTAATTACTTGAATTCTCAACAGACTCGTTATTTGTGTTGGCTAGAAGGAATTGATGCTACTTGGAGAGAGATATCCGTTAGTAGTGGTTCTGAAAGTATAAAAGATGGATTGTTACAAGTTTCATACACCAATCTTCCTCCTGGGACATATAAATTTAAGGTAATGGCTTCCAATACGAATGAGCGATTATGGAGCAGCCCTGTATCAACCTTACATATTACAATTAATCCACCCTGGTGGAAAACTACGCTTGCTTATGTATTATATACTGTTTTTATACTCTTCATCATTGGTTTGAGTTTATATTTATACAATTACTTTACGCGCAAAAAGATGGAGCGGAAACATAAGGAAGAGATGTTACTCCTTCGTATTAAAAGTTTAATTGAGCAGTATAACTTATTGGAGGCGGAGAAGAATCACTCTATTGCTGAGAAAGATAAAAGTGAGGATATGAACTCCGAAGATTCAGATGTTTCAAATAGTACTGATTCTTTGTTTATAGCTAAAGCAATGGAGTTAGTAGAGAAAAATCTTGATGAACCTAGTTATTCGGTGGAACAACTGAGTCGGGATCTATGTATGGATCGTACGGGCCTTTATAGAAAACTGATGACTTTATTAGATAGTTCCCCCTCTTTATTTATTCGTAAAATTCGTTTACAAAGAGCGGCTCAACTAATTGTAGAAGGAAAACTTACCATAACAGAGATTGCCGATAGGGTGGGTTTTAGTAGTTCCAGCTATATGAGCAAGTGTTTTCAACAAGAATATGGATGTCGTCCATCTGAATATAGTGAGAAATTGAGAAAATCAACATAGTTGTTGTTTGTATCAACGAGGTTGTTGTTGATTTCCAGTTATCTAAGGATATCTTTATCTTGTGAAAATTAATTTAAGATATTAATAAGAATAACAACCATGAAAATGATTCAACTAAAGAAAACAACGTTATTACTCCTGATGCTATTTGTGGGAGTGACGTGGAGCAATGCTCAAACTATTCAGAAAACTAAACAGGGAGTGAAATCTACCGCACAAGGGATGGATATTAGTATTGAATTCTTCAATGATAATATTGTACGTGTTCTCAAATCTCCTAAAGGAAATCAGTTTGTTAAAGAGAGTCTTTCGGTAATCAAAAGCCCAGAAGTTACCACTATCAATACAACTCAGAATGGAGATGTATTCACTCTACAAAGTAATTCAGTTAAGGTAGAGTTGAATTCTAAAACCGGTAAAGTTTCCTTTTTCAACCTCACAGGAAAAGCTCTATTTACTGAAAAAGATTACGGTACGCAATTTACTCCTTTTAATGATGCCGGTAATGCTACTTATAGTGTTCGACAAGCTTTCTTACTTGATGAGGATGAGGCTATTTATGGTTTAGGACAACAACAAGTAGACCATTTAAATCAGCGTAACCATAAACACTTTATGCGTCAACGTGCTTTGCTGGCAAGTGTGCCTATCATTCAATCCTCCAAAGGATACGGGTTGTTTTGGGATAATTATTCTCCAACTACTTATACTGATAATCCACAGGAACTATCTTTTGATTCGGAGGTGGGAGAGTGCTTAGATTATTATTTTATGTATGGCGGTAATGCTGATGGTGTCATTGCACAGATTCGTGACTTAACAGGACAATCACCGATGTATCCATTATGGACTTTTGGTTTTTGGCAATCAAGAGAACGTTATAAATCTCAATGGGAAACGATGGAAACGGTAGACAAATATCGTGAGTTAGGTGTACCTTTAGATGGTATTATTCAGGATTGGCAGTATTGGGGCCCTAATACAAACTGGAATTCAATGAACTTTGATAACCCGGAATTCCCTGAACCTCAAAAAATGATTGATCATATAAAGAAACAAAATGCCAAGATTATGATCTCTATTTGGGCTTCTTTTGGTCCGGATACCAAACAATATAAAGAGTTGGAAAAAATTAATGCCTTGTTTGATTTTAAAACTTGGCCTGAATCTGCGTCGTCTAATTGGCCACCAGATACTGATAAACTTTCAGGTGTAAAACCTTATGATCCATATAATAAGAAAGCAAGAGATATCTATTGGGATCACTTAAATAGAGGATTATTTAGTAAAGGAATTGATGCTTGGTGGACAGATTCAACGGAACCTGATCACTTAGATGTGAAAGAAAGTGATTTTGATATTCCAACTGCAATGGGAACTTATCGTAGTGTAGTTAATGCTTTCCCTTTAATGAGCAATAAGGGTGTATATGAACATCAACGTGAAGTAACCTCTGATAAGCGAGTGTATATTTTAACTCGTTGTGCTTTTGCGGGTCAACAACGCTTTGCGGCTAATACCTGGTCGGGTGATGTGGTTTCAAATTGGAATGTATTCAAAAAACAAATTCCAACAGGGTTGAATTTTTCTCTTTCCGGAATTCCTTATTGGAATACGGATATAGGTGGGTTCTTTCACTGGGAATATGCAGGAGAAGTGAATAATAAAGCTTATCACGAGCTTTACACTCGTTGGTTTCAATTTGGAACATTTTTACCTATGCAACGTTCACATGGAAGTGGTGCAAAAAAAGAGATTTTTAATTTAGGTAAAAAAGGCGACTGGGTATATGATACAGAAGAAAAATACATTCACTTACGTTATGCCTTGTTACCCTACTTGTATTCCACAGGATGGCAGGTAACGAGTAATTCAGGCTCTTTCTTACGTGCTTTGTTTATGGACTTTAATGAAGACTCAAAGGTTCATAATATCAGTAACCAATATATGTTTGGTAAAGCGTTCTTAGTTACCCCTGTTACAGACCCAATGTATGTATTCTCTAAAAAAGAGAAATGGTCAGATCCTTATGAAGACTTTAGTAAAGTGGGAACACAAGAAGTCTATTTGCCTAGGGGAACACAGTGGATTGATTTCTGGACAGGAGAGACATTTAATGGGGGACAAACAATAACCAAGGAGGTACCTATTGATATTATGCCACTCTATGTGCGTGCAGGTTCCATTGTTCCTTTTGGTCCTAAAGTGCAATATTCAACAGAGAAAAAATGGAACAATCTTGAAATCCGTATTTATCAAGGTGCAGATGGTGAGTTTGTTCTCTATGAAGATGAAAACGATAATTATAATTATGAAAAAGGAGCCTTTTCTACTATTAAATTTAATTGGGATGATACAAAACGAGTACTTACCATAAGTAATCGTGACGGTAGTTTCCCGGGAATGTTAAAGTCTCGTAAGTTCAATATTGTTTTAGTAGATACGGAAAATGGAACAGGAAGTGTTCAATCTACTCGCTTTACGAAGTCAGTTTCTTACAGTGGAAAAACTAAATCTGTAAAGTTATAAGAATATAATCTAAGGTGTGTTTTGTGCTTCAGGGGAATATAAAGAGATTTATATTCCCCTGTTTCATAAAAAGGTGTTTGTTGGAGTAGAAGTGGGTCTTAGACCGAAGACCCCTCGGTCCTAGACCGAGCACCCTTCTCTCCTAGACCGACAGGGTCTCGGTCTAGGACCGTCCAAAATAATTTATGGATGTCTCTCGACTCTCTCTGTTTTTTAGTTGAATTTGCTACTATAGAAGATAAATGAAAACCAAAGTAGGAGATTATTTTGTATGTATTTATTACTTATTCTAAATCTCGAGCAGGATTAAGTTCGGATTAAAATAACTTTAAACCAGAAAAATGATATCTTTGATAGATGAATTGAAATCCTTATTTTATTCTGTTATAAGAAACTATGAGAAATAGATGTTTTCTTTGTTTTGTTATTGTTTGGAGTCTTTGTTTCAATGTACACTCACAATATGTTTTCCGTCATTTTGATATAGTAGATGGTTTATCTGATAATCAGATACGAAATTTCACAATAACTGAAGATGGACGTGTAGCTATACGTACTGTTTCAATCCTTAATATATATAATGGAGCCACTTTTGAACACTTTTATCACGATAGGAGTAAAGATTATGAGTGGAGTTTCAATCGTTATCAAATTTTTAAAGAGTATCATGATATTCGGGGACGAATGTGGATGAAAGCACCTGGTTATTTATCTCTGTTTAACTTAGAGAATAATCAATTCATTTATGATATACCAGGAGAACTAGCTCAGTTGGGGGTAAATAAAAAACTCAAGAATCTGTTTATTGATGAAAGTAAAAACTACTGGTTTATTACAGATGATAATGATGTGTTGTTCTATGACGTGATAGAAGAAAAGCTTTTGGAGATAGAAAGTGGAAAGAGCGACTTTTCTGCAAAATATGGTGTACCTTATGAAATAGCACAATATAAAAACATCAATTATATTATTTACACTAGTGGTTTTTTTCGCTGTTGGGACAGTACTTCACGAGAATTTACAGTTCAAAATTCCTATTTTCTAGATAAAATATCCAATGCTACAGATAGGATAGCTCTTGTTCCTACTTCGAATGGTAATTTATGGTTGATGTATAATAATGCAGTATGCAAATATGATAGATCAGAAAATCGGTGGACTGAAGTAGCTACCATTAAGGGAGCATCTAACTTTTTTACCTGTATGGATTTGGATAAAGAGGGAAATGTGTGGGTGGGTACTTCTTGGTCCGGATTGCGAAGGATTGATGGAAACACACATACCATTGAATCTATTTCCGGCTTGCGATTAAGTAATGGTGGAATACTCGATAATGATATACAATGTTTATATGCCGATGATAATGGAGGGATATGGGTAGGCACTTTGTGGCAAGGAATCTGCTATTACAATCCTAGTATGTATAAGTTTGGATTGATACAGACTATTGAAAATGAAACGTTAATTACTAATGAATCAGTTCGTTGTTTGTTAGAAGATAATAATGGGGATATTCTTATCGGAACCACATCCTTTGGCTTAAAACGTTATAATCCATTAACAGGAGAAACTAAAAATGCATTTCCCGGTATACTCTCAGATGATTTGTGTTTGTCTCTGTATCGGGATAAAAAAGATCGCTTGTGGGTGGGCACATACTTAAATGGTTTCTATTGCATAGATGGGCACCACATTAAGAACTATAATCGGAGTAGAGTGAATATGGAACTTTACCCCAACCAAAATATTTCGAGAGCTGTTTTCGAAGATGATGAAGGGCGTTTTTGGGTAAGTGTAGCCAATGAAGGGGTAGGTGAATTGAATCTTGAAACGGGAACTATCTCTATGTTAAAGGAGCGTCATCCACGAATAAGTTTTCATAAGCAAGACTATAATTTTTGTTCCATCAATGATTCTATCTTTGCTGTGTATGGAGAGAACGGTCTTTACTATTATGATAAAAAGAACGACAAAACTTACATACCGGAAATTGATGACCCTGATAACCCTAAATTTGCCGGTCCTAAAGTTCGTTATTATTTTATATTTAAAGATAGTAGAGGTTTGGAGTGGCTAGGTACAGATCAAGGTATTAGAGTTTGGGATGAAGCAAGAAAAGAGGTCTATGTTATTGATGTTGACGATGGATTATTGAATCATTCTGTATCCTCTATAGAAGAAGATAGTAATGGTGTTTACTGGGTATCAACTGTAGCAGGAATTACTAAGATTGAATTAAGAAAAACAGCAGATTCTTATGAGTTTTCATTGGTTAACTTTGATGAACAAGATGGACTTCAAAGTGGTAAGTTTTATGATCGTTCTTCTTTAAGAGCTCGAAATGGAAATATTTATTTTGGAGGGCATCACGGAGTCAATTGGTTTAATCCCAATAAAATTCAATATAATAAGAGTAAGAATAAACCCGTTTTCTCTGCTTTTTATTTATTTAATACCTTGATAAAAAACGGAGTAGAATATAATGGGCATATTTTGATTGAAAAACCAATCAATAACACTTCTAAGATTCGACTGAATTATAATCAAAATTTTATTTCCTTTGAATTTGCCGGTCTCAACTATGTTAATCCCTCGCATACTTTTTACAAATATAAGTTGGAAAATTATGATCAAGATTGGAGAGTAACAGAAACTACCGGATTAGGGGCTGCTACATATACAGGTTTACATCCCGGAGAGTACAAGTTTTTGGTCTATACTGCTAATAATGACAAATTGTGGGGTGATGAACCGGCTGAAATGTTAATTGTAATTACACCTCCTTTCTGGAAAACAATTTATGCTTATTTGTTTTATGTCTTTTTATTTCTTCTTCTTTCTGTACTCATATTTAAGTATTTTGAAAAGCACCGATTACAGAAGTTAGAGGAACAGAAAATTGTAGAACAGAATAGACAGAAAGAGGAGTTGGATCAGATGAAATTTCGATTTTTCACCAATATAAGTCACGAGTTTCGCACCCCATTAACGTTAATAATGACTCCACTTAATACTTTGATACAGGAAACTGAAGGTGGATTGAAAGATAAGTTGAAGGCCATTTATAGAAATGCAAATGATATGCTAGGACTTATTAACCAGCTATTGGATTTTCGAAAATTGGAAATGAGTGGAGAAAAACTTCAATTAAAACAAGGTGACTTCATAGAGTATATAAAGTATGTTTTTTCTGTTTTTCAAGAAACAGCACAATCACGTAATATAAATTTTATTTTTGAGAGTGAATGTTCCGAATTGTACATTGGTTTTGATAAATCAAAAATGCAACGTATACTAAATAATCTGTATTCTAATGCATTAAAATATACTCCTGACGGAGGATTAATTTCTACCTCTATTAAATTAACGGAGAAATATGATCGTCAATTTGTATCCATAAACATTGCCGATTCAGGTTGTGGAATTGATGAAAAAGAGGTTGATTCCATTTTCGATCGGTTTTACCAGAGTAGTATGGAGGAGACAGCTTCGGTAGGTTCTGGAATAGGATTACATCTAGTGAAAGAATATGTTTTATTACACGAAGGAGATATTTTTGTAGATAGCAAGTTGGGTGAAGGTTGTTCTTTTACTTTTTTGATTCCTACTGATTTAGTTTTAGTTGAAGCAACAGACGTTACTTCTGTGGAGTTGAAACCAAAACATTCTGAGGCACAATCAACATCCAATCAGAAAACATTGTTAATTGTTGAAGATAATGTTGAATTCCGAGACTTCTTGGAAGAACAATTAAGCAAGCATTTTAATATTCTCAAGGCTTCTAATGGAATAGAAGGGGAAAAGTTGGCCAAAGAAAAAGAACCCGATTTAATCATTTCTGATTTGATGATGCCTTTATTAGATGGATTAGGTTTGTGTAATAGATTGAAAAATGATATTCAGACATCACACATTCCATTTATTTTACTTACAGCCCGTCTATCCGATGAGGCTAGAATAGAGAGTTATAAAGCAGGTGCAGACTCATATATTTCCAAGCCATTTAATTTTGAAGTCTTGTTAGCCAGAATTGAGATGTTATTTGATCAACAAGAAAAAAGAAGAGAACTTTTTAATCAAACCATTGATATTTCACCTCAAGAAATAACTATAACCACATTGGACGAAGAGTTGGTTCAGAATGCAATAAATTGTATAGAAAAGAATATAGATAATCCTAAATATTCTGTGGAATTGCTGAGTAGTGACGTAGGGTTGAGTCGTGTTCATTTATATAGAAAACTACAATCTATAACGGGTCATACTCCAATAGATTTTATTCGAACCATACGATTGAAAAGAGCTGCACAATACCTTAGAGATAGTCAATTTAATATTTCTGAAATAGCAGATTTAGTGGGATTTAATACGTTGAAATACTTCAATAAACATTTCAAGGATGAATTTGGTATGACACCGACTCAATATAGAATGGAGAACTCTAGTTTGAATAAATAAAGACCTATCTATAGTAAGTGCAGTATGAAATGCTCTCTATAAATTCAATGAAATTTGTTTTATATGATTAAGTTTATTTGCTAAATATTGCTCTGATATATGGATGAGCTCTACAAATAATATTTATTATCGGACAGTACCATTGGGTTGAGTTTCCCCATACCTTTACTTTAGTTAGTCTAAATATTGAGAGTGGAACATAAGAAAACCAAGCATATAATAAAAGGGAGAATGTGCATATAATAATCCTTTCCATCAGGAAGGATAGTAGGATCGGGTTAATCTTTAGGTAAAATTACTATAGGGTACTCTTGTGCTTGGAGAGCAGCTGTTGTAAGAAAGAATAGCAAGAAATCGATAATGTTTATCATAGTGTTAGGGGATTATGTGGTTAAATTTAGATAGTTTATTTTGTGTAAATGACTAATCCTGAATAAACTGTAACGCTTATTCAGGACTAGTCCTAAAAATCAAACTTCTTATTATGTTTAATTGCTGAGTAAATCTCTATGGTGTCAAAGGTTTTACCATTCCGGATTTTGTTTCAATTCGGGGTTTAGTCTCTGTTGTTTTAAAGGAATCGGGCTTAAGTAATCACGAGTGTTAAAATGTAAATTTCCTGCTAATGTTGCAATTGAACGACCATAATCAGGGTCGCTTTCGGGTACGTTTTCATATATACCATAAAGTAAGGGGTATTTTTCAGGGTAGAATGAAGGTTCCCCAAAATAAGTTGCATCATTGGCTTTTGCAGTCATATAGGCTGTGTTATAGATATGTCGTCCGAGTTTCTGTCCTGTAAGATTTATATGAGCGATACCCCAGCGCTTTAAATCATTTAGTCGAAAACCTTCACCAAAGAGTTCACAAGCTCTTTCTCTTCGAATTTCATCTAACATATTCATCTTTTTGCATATAGTTTTTCCTTGTTGGTGATCCCACCAACCTGCGTCCCATACATTTGCAATTAATGCATTAGTTAAAGGTGCTATACCTGCACGAACTCTATTTTTATTAATGGAAAAATTTAAGTCTGCATCTGATATTTCCCCATTTCCTAATTCACAAGTTGCTTCAGCATAGATTAAATGGACTTCTGCGAGGCGTATGAGTGGATAGTCTGCTGATTCTGTGTTATCTGGTCTGTTGGCTCCCTCTAGTAAAAATTTTCGACTACCATAAGCATTAAAGGTACTATTACCACGTATTGTAGGAACGAAAATAGCGTTTTTACTGCTGTATGCGGGGTCGGATAAATCTAGTTTGTCTGAGGGTCTAGGGAATATTGGTGTTGGATAAGGATCTCCTGTTGATGTTAATTGGCGTCCATCTTCAGATCTACTACTCCAATATGTACGATCAGGTAAATAGGCACAACTAATAAAACGATAATCCCGATTATAGAATTCTGAAGCAAAAGTTTTGTAACCCATAAAGTCTGGATTATTTTGTGCATCTCCCATACTGCCTGTATAACTTATCCTAATCGGTAGACCATTTCTACATAAAAAAGATTCACCAAAATTGGCACTAATATTTGTTGCTTGCCATGTAGCAACTGTATGTGAAAGGTTAAATCCTCCTCTTTTTAATGTATAGTCATATTTTACACTAAAAATAAACTCTTTATTTGTGCTTTTTCCTACTCCTTTAAAGTTTGCCAGGTTTCCATCTCCGTCATCAAGATTAAATAAGTAAAAATAACTTAAAGAGTCACATTTATTCCATAATTCAAAAGTTCCTTTCTCGGCCTCTTCAATAACCTCTTTAGATAATTGTTTTGCTTTTGTAAACATATTTTGTATTGAGGGGTAGTTCTCTGGCTTATTCTTTCCTGCACCTTGATTGATGCCATCACCATCGAAATCTGCAATCTTAGCTGCGTATTTTTCCCATGTTGCCTCATAAAGTAGTACCCTAGCAAGAAACGATTTAGCTGCCTCTTGGCTAACTTTTCCTTTTTCAGAATCAGTTATGTCTTTTTCTTTATTAAGCAAAGTAATAGCTTCTTCTAAATCTGAAATGATAAAAGAAATAACTTCATATCTGCTGTTACGAGGACCATAAAGAACTTGATCCTTCAAATCTAATACATGATCAACGATAGGTATTCCTCCAAATACCTGTAACATATAAAAGTGTTGCCATGCACGAAAGAAATAGGCTGTACCTACAGAATGAGCTATTTCTTCTTGATTCCCATATTCTTCAGCTTTTTGAAGTAATATATTACAACCCCTAATAAATGAGTAAGGTTTGTTCCATTGTCTATTATTATCTTCAGGAGCTGACGCTCCCCCGTTGTTACTTAACCCTGAAATATCTAGATTTTTGTCAAAACGATCGTTTATGTTTGATCCATGGTAGTCTTTCCATCCCTCAAGATTATAAAGTGCGTTAGCAGCCTGTTTGAAATGTTCAGGTGTTTTGAAAACGATAGCTTCGGTACCTTGGGATAAGGGTTCTTTGTTTAAGAAATCTCCACAAGATGTTAATAATAACATGAAAAGTGTTATTAACAGTGTAGGTTTTTTATATTTTAATGTTTTCATACATGATATATTTAATTGTTGTTTAGAATGTGATATCAACACCAAAGGTAATTAGACGACTAAAAGGGAAGGTATTATTGGAGTTTTCTCCATACTCAGGATCATAGCCATCTTTTACTTTTGTTGATTCCCATAAATCATCTCCAACAAAATAAACTCTGGCTTTGCTTATACCTGCTTTGGATGTCCATTTATTAGGTAACGTATAACCCACAACTAATGATTTTAATCTGATATATCGATTGTTTTGAACCAATACATCTCTATTTTGATAGTTCCATTTATTAAAGTTTTGGTCGCGTGAAGCTATTGTATAATTAGCATTTGGGTTATCTTCACTCCACATTTTTCCCATAAATGTGTTATTTTGTAGCACATAATTAGTCATCCAAGGTGCTGCTAAGTATCCACTCCTTAATATTGTTTGTTTTCCAACACCTTGAAAGAATGCTTGTATATCGAAACCTTTCCATTCAAGTCCACCTTTTAATCCAAATGTAAGACGAGGAGCCGCATCTCCAGCATAATATAAATCTTTTTCAGTTATTGCTCCATCACCGTCAATATCAACAAGTCTTCTTGCTCCTGGGCGTAATCTTCCTGTACCAGATTCACTTGGTGCTGGTATTATATTCCCGGATTTTGGACCAGTATGATTTTCATTCCAATAGTAAGCATTATAAAATGCATCGACTTCTTCTTGTGTTTGAAATATTCCATCTGTTTGGTATACATAAATGGCATCTCTCGGTTTTCCGACTAATCTATTTGAGTTTTTGCCTGCATAAGGAACATTCTTATCTGTAATTTGTAGTACTTCTGACCAAACATCAGATATTGATCCCCCAATATTATAGCTTACTTCACCTATTTTATCACTCCAATTTAAGGAGAAGTCCCAACCTTTTGCACGGAATTTTCCATCATTTGTTTTGGGTGCTCCTGTTCCTAAAACAGTGGGGTAGTCTATATTAATGAACATTCCATTGTTTGTTTTAATGAAATAATCAAACTCTCCTCTTAATCTGTGATCAAACAGGGTAAATTCTAAACCTATGTCATGGCTGTTGATTGTTTCCCATGATCTTTGATTGGTTACCATTGAACCAAGCCATAATGAAGGGTGAACTTCAGGACTTAATCCAAAAATGGAGTTGCCTGTAGAAACCATTGCATAACTTTCGTAATTTCCTATTCCTTCTACACTACCTGTTTTTCCATAATTATACCGAATCTTGAGGTGATCTAAGAAGGGGATATCTTGCATGAATTTTTCATTAGAAATGACCCATCCTCCAGATAAAGAATAGAAGTTTTTCCAACGTTGTTCTTTTACCAGTTTAGAAGAACCATCACGCCTACCTAAGAAAGTGAATAAGTATTTATCAGAAAAACTATAATCCAAGCGTGTAATATATGAAACAAAGCCCCAAGAACTTTGTCCTCCTGATGCTCCGTTGTTGCTTCCAGATTCCCAGACATCTAAATCAATGATATTAGATCCTGGGAAAAGAGGCCCCATATTACGAGCTGCAGTAACTCTTTTATAATCCTCTTGCTCTGCTGTCATACCTAGCATTCCCGATACCTTATGGGCTTGTGCAAAGCGTCTTTGATAATTAATAAAACCCCCAAGTGTGATGTTTTCCCATTTACTTATTTCTTCTTTTAGTGAACCTGGAGCCTGTTTAGATCCTGTTAGATTGCCAATCCAATCGTAATATTGTACTTTGTTTTTTTGTTCTTGATAATTCTTTTCTACAGTTTTGTATGATCCTGAACCTGAGATTGAAAGACCCTCAACCCATTTTGAGAAATCATACGTTGCTTTCATTGTGCCACGAAAAGTTACAAAGCCAGTTTTGTTTCTCCCACCTTGTGTTAATCCACCAATTGGATTTCGATTTGTACTAAAAGTATCATAGGCATCTCCATTTTCATTGTATACTGCCCAAAACCAAGGATCAAAATAACCATTACCAACATCTGTGCTAGGTGTGGTTATATCTCGTTTTTCATACGACATATTTGTTTCAAACTTAAGTTGTTCTGTCGCTTGATAATCCATATTTAATCGTGCAGTGTATTTCTTTTCTCCATCTTCTGCTACTTTGAGTTGTGATTTATTATCTGCAAAACTTAAGGATGCATGATAACCAAATTTATCATCTGCTCCAGATATTGTGACAGAATGACGATGAGAAGTAGCTTGTCCATAGAGATAATCCATGATATAATTATTAGGTTCCCATGAATCAACATTACTTCCTCTCTTAAGAATTAGAGATTTTCCTGCTCTCAATGCATCATATAAAGACTCTCCCGTATAAGTTATTGGATTATCATCCATTGTACTTCCTCCAAAACTGTTGAAAATCCACCAATTTATATTAGTATGGATATCCTCCGGGTTAGTTAGTTTGGGGTTGTTAGCAGCAGCATCATTATATTGTGCTTCATAGAACATATCTAACCATTGACTATTGGTGGTAATAGGAGGTTGAATTCCATTTATAGTTCTACTAAATGCACCACTGTAGGATATTTTTGCTTTTCCTTGTCTTCCTCTTTTGGTAGTAACTAGTACTACTCCTGAGGCTGAGCGTGCTCCATAAATAGCAGCAGAAGCATCTTTTAATACTGAAATACTTTCTATATCATTACCATTCATAGAGTTTAGTTCATCTAATGATCCAGCAACACCATCAATTAATATTAGTGGGCTTGAGTTTCCATTAATTGAAATGTCTCCACGAATTTTCATGCTTGCTCCTTCACTTCCTGGTCGCGTTGATGAACGCGTAACAGTTAATCCTGGAACCTCTCCTTGTAAGGCTACTGTTGGATTGCTTATTCCTCTATCTTTAAATACATCATCTCCTTTAACTTGACTTATTGAACTTGTTAAAGAAGCTTTTGATTGTACCGCATATCCAACTACAACGACTTCATCTAAGAGTTGATTATCTTCTTCTAGGGTAATGTTAATTACTGTTTTCTTATTAATATTTATAACAAGATCATTGAATCCGATATAAGAAAACTTTAATTGGTTTGAATTTTGTGGTACATTAATAGAGTATCTTCCATCAATATCTGTTATACCTCCAGTTGTTGTACCAACTGCAACTACAGAAACACCAATTAGAGGGTTTTTTTCTTTATCAACAACTGTTCCTGTTATAACTTTCGTGTCTTGTTGATATACTGTTTGGTTCATTGCCCTTAAAGTTATTGTTGAAAACAACAATAAGTGTAAAGTCATTAGAAAAAATATTTTTTTCATATTATTAGTATATTGTTTGTTTGTAATTCTAATTCTATTAGTGTTATTCTATCTCTACGCCATAGACATCTATTTCACTAAGCATAGCATAACTACCATTTCCTTTGTGCTCTTTTCCAAAGTAAACTTTGATATACCTAGTTGTAGGATTTGATATAAGTCTATACCCTTGGCCATTATCATTGTTAATGTTAAATGTAAAAGAGCCATGATCTTCCCAACTCCAAGATGTAGGATCAGTACCCATTGCATTTACAGATGAACAGGTAGAAATGGTTAACCCTTTCTGACCTTTCTTTCCATTATCATCTTGACGTCTGAAAAGGGTTAAAGTGGTAGCTATTTTATCTTCACCTAAATCTAGTATAAACCAGTGAGGATAATCAGTAGCTTGCTTCCATGAGGCATGCCAAAATGATTCTAAATTATCATCAATCATTGCTATTACTCTTCCATTGGGTGATGCTCCTTCTCCTGAGGCCTCTTGCGAGGAATACCCTGTAGTGCCAGCATTTGAGCTATCATTGTATCCAGGGAAAGACCAAAGAAGTTTACCTTCATTATCTTTTTTGGGAAATTTGATTGCTTTTTTTGGTGTTATTTCAAAAGCCCTACTTGCTGATGAGTTTTCTTCCTTATCTTGTACTACAACCTTTATTATACAAGGTTCTCCTTCAAGTATTACTGTTTCATCGTCTGTTTTTACAGTTAATTGAATAAACTCACTTCCTTTTTCTGTGTTTTTTGTAGCAGTAACTTTTGTGGAGCCCTTTTTATTTGGAGCGGATTTTAAATAATACTCCAAGAAAATATAAGTGTCAGAAGGATAACTGTTATTCCATTTAACCACAATGCCACCTAGGTCAGAATCAACCTCGATAGTCTCAATTATATATTCAAAAATAGGGGTGTCAGGGGCTTGTTTGACTTCTACGGCACCTTTATTGGAACCTTTAAGAGTGCATGCAAAAAGTGAAAACAATTGTTCTTCTGTATTGCCAAACCCTCTTATAGTATCTCTAGTAATACCATCCTCTTTAATTTTATGTTTGGGTGTTAATTGATATTTTAACTCACCTTTAGAATTTGTATATTCAATTTTTGTATACATAAATGTTGGATCTGATGGTGTTTTCCAAGCAAGATATACTTCTCCATTCCCTGGACTTGTAGTAATATCTGTTACTTTTTCAGGTGGTGTATCTTTAATGTTTAATCTTCCTTCCTCATCTTTACAAGAGTAGATTAAAGCCAATAAAAGAACTAAAATTAAAAGCTGTTTTTTTTTCATAGAACTGTAAATTTAGGTTGATATATACCTTTTGATTATTTGTTTTCTTTAGAAAATTCTCACTATGCAAACATAAGTAGAATAAAATGTAGAGTATTGGTTCAAATGCTACACAAGTTGTGACGTTTTGTTTCATTTGATGATTTTGTCAATTAATTGTTGTGTTCTATTGCTTCTGAGTGCGTGTCTCTAAAAAAGAAGTAATTGTTGTGTGAGGAAGTGGCTGCTTTGTTTGTCTTATATTACTTATTCTGGCGTATAATCTGTTTTGTATCAAAATAGATTATCTTATGTAACAAATGAACTCACTTACAAGTCAAAAAAAATAATAGTTTTGTAATGTACAAGTTTATGCATTTACCTTTAAAGTATAATCTTGATAAAAATAGAAGGAATGAGGATTATTAATTTGATGCTAAACTAATTCGGTTAACTTTATAATCAATTAAAATGAAAAAAATAATAGTTTTTACTTTTGTGTCTTTTTATACGTGCTTACTCGCTGCTCAAATCTTAAATATACCTTCTGTACCCAAAGAGCTTATTTATTCTCAACATAATGACGATTTTACAGTCTCTGTTCGTAGTCCTAATGGTGAATGGGAGGATTTGTTTGAGTATAAAGTGATGGTTGATGCAGATAAACCTCAAGAGGCTTCTATGGTAGAATTTGATTTTGAAGGAAAGGTTGAAGTAAGAGTCAAAGTCAATAATCTGCTGATTCATGAGGTGAAGATTAGGCCAGAGAGTAAGAATATTAAGCCCAGCATAGAAAATGGTTTAATCTATTTCTCTTTAGATAAACCATCTAAGCTTTCTTTAGAAGTGAACGGAGATCGTCTTCATAATTTACATCTGTTTGCTAATGCTCCGGAAGTTGAAGTGCATAGTAAAGAACAACCTAATGTAATCTATTTTGGACCTGGTTTTCACAAGCCTTTGGATGCTCCTGGAAATAGCTTCAATATAGCCTCAAACACAATTGTTTACTTAGCTCCTGGTGCTGTTGTTAAAGGAAAGTTTGTTTGTAATAAGGTTGAAAATGTTCGTTTCTTGGGTCGTGGAATTCTATTAAATCCTGAAAGAGGTTTTGAAATAACACACTCTAAGAATGTGGAAATTAATGGAATAACTGTTATTAACCCATCACATTATACCGTTTATGGAGGTGAGTCTTCCGAAATAAAAATAAAAAATCTAAAGTCTTTTAGTTGTAAAGGGTGGAGTGATGGTATTGACCTGATGAGTTGCTCTAATGTAACTATTGATGATGTTTTCATGAGAAATTCGGACGATTGTATTGCTATATATACTCATCGTTGGAACTATTATGGTGATGCTAGAAATTATAATATAACCAATGCTATTCTTTGGGCTGATGTGGCTCATCCTATAAATATGGGATTACATGGTGATGTGAATAATGGTGGGAATATAATAGAGAATCTTTTATTCAAAGATATAGATATTCTAGAACACGATGAGGATGATAGAAATTACCAAGGATGTATGGCTTTTAGTGTTAGTGATATGAACTTAGTTCAAAATGTTACTTTTGAGAATATTCGAATAGAAAAAATGCAGGAGGGACAACTCTTTAATCTGCGTGTTTTGTTTAATGAAAAGTACAGTCATGCACCCGGTAGAGGAATAAAAAATGTAATCTTCAAAAATATCTATTATAATGATTGGGGAGATAATCCCTCAATAATAAAAGGTTTTTCACAAGAGAATAATATTGAAAATATAACATTTGAAAATGTTGTTGTAAATGGGAAAAGGGTAAAGAGCCTTAAAGAAGCCAATATTAAAGTTGAAGATTTTACTAAAAATATAAAGTTGAAATAGTCTGTTGATTTTCATGTTTTAATAATAAATCTCGGTATAAGTGTTTATGTTTTTTACCGGATTCATAAAATGATTAAGAATGAATAAAATAATATCTTTTATCTGTCTTTTAAGTATATATGTGCTGAATATACAATCTCAAACAATCATTAAGACCACATATAACGAACTCTCTTCTCCAGATGGGAAATATCTGTTTGAAGTCTATCAAAAAGAGTTCACTGATGGAACTAAACAATTATATTACACTCTTTCTTATGAAGGGAAGTCTGTCATTGAAGAGTCGGAGCTTGGAGTATTAATAGAAAATCAGCTTTTTGAATCTGCTTTAGGTATACCCAATGATAGTTGTAAGGTTTGGGGAGCCAATCTTACATTAAAAGGGAATAAACAAAATCAGGTAAATAACACATGGAAACCCCTATATGGAGAAAGAAGTATAGTTAAGGACTACTATAATGAGCTGGTTTTAAACTTTGTCAAGGAGGAGCAAGAAGAGGGGAAACAGATAGATGGCTATAATAAAAATCGCTTTTATATGATGAGTTTTGTTATTAGAGCTTACGATGAAGGAGTAGCATTTCGCTATCATTTTCCTGAAGCAACCAATGGGCTGTTCCTGCATATTGTAGGTGAACAGACACAGTTTACTCTTCCAAAAGGAACTATGGCTTATTATGAAAGATGGGCACAAGGTCCTTATGAACTTAAACCTTTGGAGAATTGGAGTGATGAATGTGAAAGACCCTTGACAATGAAACTCTCAAATGGCTTATTTGTTTCTTTGGCTGAGGCAGAGATGATAGACTATGCTCGAATGAAGTTTAGGTTAAATGAAACAAAAGCGAATACACTACAGGCCTCACTTTATAGTTCTGTAGATGTAATAACTCCATACTCTACACCTTGGCGTGTTATTTTAGTTGCTGATAGAGAAATTGATTTAATAGGTAATAATGATATTATATTGAATCTGAATCCTGAAAACAAAGTAAGCAATAGTTCCTGGATTAAACCTGGTAAGGTCATTAGAGCAACGAATATGAAGCAAGGAGAAGTTCTTAAATGTGTGGATTTTGCTGCTGAACGTGGCTTGCAATACATTCATATTGATGCCGGGTGGTATGGCCCGGAGATGAAAATGAGTTCAGATGCCACTTCGGTATCAGAAAATCGTGATTTGGATATTCCTGCAATCATTAATTATGCAGAGAAAAAAGGAATCGGGCTGTGGGTTTATGTAAATCAACGTGCTTTGGTTCAGCAATTGGATGAGCTATTGCCTTTGTATAAGAAATGGGGTATAAAAGGAATTAAGTTTGGTTTCGTTCAAATAGGAAATCAACATTGGAGTACTTGGTTGCACGATGCTATAAAGAAGTGTGCAGAGTATGAAATTATGGTTGATATACACGATGAGTATCGTCCTACAGGATTTAGTAGAACTTATCCTAATTTGTTAACTCAAGAAGGTATACGAGGAAATGAAGAGATGCCTGATGCAACACATAACACCATTTTACCTTTTACTCGCTTTTTGTGTGGAGCAGGTGATTATACTATTTGTTATTATAATAATAGGATAAAGACAACACATGCTCATCAATTGGCTATGGCTGTGGTTTATTACAGTCCGTTACAGTTTTTATACTGGTATGATGAACCCTCAGCTTATAAGGGGGAACCTGAAATAGAGTTTTTTGATAAGGTAAAAACAGTTTGGGATGATACCCAAGTGATTAATGGAAAAATAGGGGAGTATGTGACTATTGCTCGTCGCAGTGGTAAAGATTGGTTTCTGGGAACTATAGGTAATACAGATGCACGAACGTTGGATACTCCCCTCTCTTTTTTGGATAAGGATAAAAAATATTTAGCCTCCATCTATACAGATGATGACAAAATAAAAACTAAAACTAAAGTTAGAGTTACCCGATTGATTGTAGATTCAGCCTCTACTTTCCACTTTCAGTTGAAAGCAAGTGGTGGATGTGCTGTACATTTTACACCTGCTTCAGTGGCAGAAATAAAAATGTATAGAAAATATAAAAAACAACCTCTTTAGTTTCTTGTACTCATTCTAATAATAACCTTTAATAATAAAATGGTATGAAAAAGTTATTTTTCTTTTATGTGTTCCTTATCTTATTTGCTTTATGTTCTCCCCTTTATGCTTTAGATAAATTGGTTGTATATCCTGCTCCCAATGGGGCTATGCTAAACAATGATTTTACTATAGAAGTACGGAAAGATAAAGAAAAATGGCAGGAAGTGCCTTCATACCTTGTTAATGTTCAGGCAGTAAGAGATTTGAAAAGAAATGCAGAAGATGCTTCTGCTGCTTATTTTGATTTTGAAGGTGATGTTGAAGTCTCCATTACATATAATAAGGGAATTATAAAAAGCTCTAAAGTGCGGCCTCTATCATATGACATAAAGCACAAGGTAGAAAAGAACACGATAACTTTTAAATTGAATGAACCACGGAATTTATCAATAGAAATAAATGATGATATTTTCCATAATCTGCATCTGTTTGCTAATCCACTGGAAGATTACGAAATCAATAAAAACGACCCCAATGTAATCTATTTTGGTCCTGGAATACATGAAATGAAGGAAGAAGAACTTATTATATCTTCTAATCAAACAGTATATCTAGCTGGTGGAGCTGTACTTAAAAATAGATTAGTAGTTGATAATGCTGAAAATGTAAAAATACTGGGAAGAGGAATTATTTGTCATACGGTGAAACACGGAGTGCGAATTTCCAACTCAAAAAATGTATATGTTGAAGGTATTCTAGCAACACAATGTTCAACTGGCGGCTCTGATGGAGTAGTTATCAGAAACGTGAAAAGCATAAGTTACTATGGATGGGGTGATGGAATGAACGTCTTTGCTAGTAATAACGTGTTACACGATAGAGTATTTTGCCGAAATTCAGACGATTGTACAACCGTTTATGGTACAAGACTTGGTTATGAAGGAGCTTGTAAGAATATAACAATGACAAACTCTGTTTTATGGGCCGATGTTGCTCATCCTATTTTTATTGGAATACATGGAAATGCAGATGAACCCGAAATATTGGAGAATCTTAATTATGTGAATATTGATATTTTAGATCATCGGGAAACACAGCTAGACTATCAAGGTTGTATGGCGATAAATGCAGGAGATAATAACTTAATCCGCAATGTCCGTTTTGAAAATATACGTGTTGAAAATTTTCGCAAAGGGCAACTTGTGAATATCCGTATTTTTGATAATGAGAAGTATTGTAAGGCTCCCGGAAAAGGAATAGAAAATGTTTTATTTAAAGACATTACATATACAGGAGACAATGCAGAGATCTCTATTATTGCGGGTTATGATTCAGAGAGAAAAGTAAAAAATATCCGTTTCGAGAACTTGAGTATTAATGGACAGATTATTTCTGATGATATGCCCGGTAAACCTGGGTTCTATAAAACATCAGATATTGCTCGTATTTTCGTTGGAGAGCATGTTGAAAACATAACCTTTACGAAATGAAAATAAAATATATAATTAGTTTATTGGTCTTGGTGTTAAGTATCTATCCTGTATTTAGTCAGGAAATTCCATTGCCTGAAAATCTTCCCCAAGGTCACCCTCGTTTGATGGTTAATGATAGTGAGAAATCATTGCTACAAAGACAAATTAAAGAGAAAGAGTGGGCTCAGAATGTGATGAGAGGTTTGTTAAACCGGATAAACCCTTATGTTGAAAAAACACAAAATCAACCTGATTGGCTCTATTCCCGGTTAATGATGTATTGGGAAAGTAAAGCCACTCAAGTATACATTAATGGAGGGGTTTATTCTCATGCAGATGGAAAAGCACCTGTTCCAACAGTTCGTTTTGGTAGTACACGTGGAGTAAGTTCACTTATAAAACGACCTAGCTTGGAAAACATAATACCCTATATGGATGATACCAAAGGAGTCTTTTTTCATAACACAGGAAAAGAAGGTCATCCGTTAGAGTGGACTGACCAAGCCAATGTTTCGGGTAATGCCATAGAAAGCATTAATGAAGAGATTATGAAAATGGTTAAAGATGCAGCTTTTGTCTATTGGGTAAATAATGATGAGAAGTATGCCAAATTTGCCTTTGATGTTTTTGATACCTATATGATGGGGATGTATTATCGAAAAGAACCGATTGATGTAGGGAATGGACATGCTCAAACTCTTGTAGGATTATCTACTTTTGAAGTAATACAGGAACGTATTCTAAATGAGTTGGCTTATACTTATGATTTCCTTTACTCTTATATAGAGAAAAAGCATTCCGATAAACTGATGATTTATACAGAAACTTTTAAGAAATGGATAGATATAAGTATTAAAAATGGAGTTCCACATAACAACTGGAATCTTCATAAATCAAAGTTTATTCTTAAGGTTGCTATGGTTCTTGAAAACAACACGAATTATACAGATGGCAAAGGGAGAGAATATTATATCGATTACATCTTAAATAAAACTTCTGCACGTCATTGGTCATTAACCCGTTTTCTGGATTATGGTTACGACTCTAACACAGGCATTTGGAATGAATGTCCCGGTTATGCACAAGGAGTAACGCGCGACTTAACAAATTTTATTCGAGACTACGATAATACTTTTAATCAAAACCTATTGGACTATGCTCCCGTGATGAAAAAAGCGGTAGAAGTACTTCCACAATATCTTTTCCCCAATAATCAAATTACTGCTTTTGGTGATACCTATTATGGTGGGTTGAATACGGAAGCGATGAGTGATATGATTCGTCTAGCTCAGAAGTATAAAAACAAAGAGGAGGAAAAGCTTTTTACCTCTATGTTTAAACTCTTTGAACCAAAATTTGAGATACAAGAGGATACTAAACAAAAGCTTCCTGCTCAGGTTTCTTCTTTCTTTACCAGTAAACCCTTGACACTGAGTAAAAAAGTGGACAAAGGAATGCTTAAAGATTACGTGACCCAAACTTTTTACGCTCCCAATGTGAGTTGGTTTGTGCAGCGGAATAAATACAGTGATAAAGAAAATGGGTTGATGATTTCTCAGTATGCCTCGTATGGAAATCATGCACACTCCAATGGGATAGCCATTGAGCTATATGGGAAAGGTTATATTTTAGGTGCTGAATCAGGAATAGGCTCTTCTTATTTTGAGAAACCTTATTTGGAATATTACTCTCAGTTTCCGGCTCACAATACTGTAATGGTTGATGGTGTTTCTAAATACCCGGAAATGTTAAGCAATCATCCATTTGATTTGTTAGCTTGTTATCCTCCGGCAGGACAAAAGGAAGGATATTATACAGACATTACTTATTCAGAAGTTTATTTTGTAGAGCCTGAAAGTAGAAGTAATCAGAATAGATTATTAAGTATTGTAAGTACAGGTAAGAATACGGGTTATTATGTGGACGTATTTAGATCAAAGAAACAACGAGGAGGAGATCGTTTTCACGATTACTTTTATCATAACCTGGGTCAGGAACTTTTCATTCAAGACACCAATGGGCAGAATTTACAATTAGAGCCTAATCAGGAAATGGCTTTTGCTGGAGGACATCTTTTTGCTTTGGATTATATGTGGGATAAACAATCGGCTAAAACAAGTAATGATTATCAGGCGATTTGGAAAATGAGTTTTCCGGATGGAAATAACATCTATATGAATCTCTGGATGAAGGGATATGAAGGACGTGAGGTGTTTTCTATTAAAGCCCCTTCTTGTAAAGCTTTTCGGTCGAACAATGATTTTCCTTATGAGGTGAACAAGGAGCCTTATTTAACTATTGCTGCTCGTCAATACGGAGAAGCTTGGAGCCATCCTTTTGTTTCTATTTATGAACCTACAACAGAAAAAGGAGGAAAATCCATTGAATCCATAACTTCTTTTGACGCTGAAAACGCTGTTTCTTCAGATTTTGTGGGAGTAAAAGTGTTAAATAAATCAGGACGTGTAGACTATATCTTTTCTTCAGTCAATGAGGAGAAAGTTATTTATCAAAATAAGGAGGTCAGCGGAACTTATTCTGTGGTTAGTGAGGAAGGAGAAAACTTCACCCTTTTCTTGGGAAATGGCACACTATTAAAAGCCAAAGGTTTTGTGATTGAGTCTAAAGAAAAAACAAATGTAACTCTTCAATACCAAGAGGGAGAGTATTATCTAGTGGCAGAAAGCCCTGTATCAATAACAAGACTAGGTAAGGAAATCAAAGTGAATAAAACGGCATGGAAAAAAATAAAGTTATGAAGAGAATACTTTTTATATTTCTTTTGTCTGTAGGATTTATTGTTCAGATGAGTGCTAAACCCATTATTATATCCAGTTTGAAAGAGTTGGCTAGCTATGCAGCACAAAGCAATAATACAGTGAAATTAACCCCTGGGGTTTATAAGTTAACAGATTATTTGAATAATGATTCCATAGTAGAGCGTATAAAGAGAAAAGAATATCAATATTTAAATTTTACAGGAAGCCATAACTCTTTTGATTTGAAAGGAGTAGAAATTGAGATTGATACGAAATTACGTGAGCTCCTTAAGTTTCCGATACATACCTCTGAGGTTTTGATTACAGGTAAGGATAATGTTTTATCGGGATTGAAAAAAACTAGTGTAGGAAATGGGCTGTCTCCGGGAGGGGCAACTTTTGAAGTGGCCGGTGAATACAATACAATAAAAGACTTTATTATCTATGTGCAAGGGTCTTTTCCTTATGGATATGGGGATCTATTTGGTAAAGGAGGACCGGATATTATAAGACACAAGAAACAAAGTGGTTTTCTAATAACGGGAAGTAATACTAAAGTTTTGGGTTGTAAGTTATATATGCGTGCATTTGGTCATGGTTTCTTTATTCAGAAAAGTGCAGGAAACATTCTTTTTGAAAATTGTTATGTAGAAGGAGAATTGCGTGCAACAGATGATATATTGAAAGAGACAGAGGGCCCAGCTTTTGATGTGAAATTTCGCACTTGGACTCCCAATCGAGAAGGGAAATACATTGTTACTCCCGGCTATATGAAATCGCTTTGTGAAGAAGGATTTCGCACCTACAATCGGGATAATAAAAATATAACTTTTATTAATTGTACTGCTAAAAATACGCGTGGTGGATTTGAATTACGTACAAATGGAGGTGTACGGCTAGAGGATTGTACTACCATTGGAACGGAACGAGCTTATTGGGTGGGCAATGATGCCGTAATAAAAAATTGTAAAGGTGATGCTAATTATGGACCTCTTCTTTTTCTAGAAGGAAGTAATGTAACTGTCGATTTACAAATTGTTCCCAGAGAGTCAGATAAATTGGTTCATTCACTAATAACTATTCAAGGTAAAAATAATAAGGTAACGCTTCGTTCTTACAAAGGGGAGAAAGAAAAAGTTGATTTGCCTATTCTTATTGGATACACACATCCTGAACATGGAGAGTCTATGTCACCTTATAGTGAGGCTCCTTGTCTGGATTTGCAACTTATAAATAAAACAATAATACCTATTGTTTTAGGACAAGAAACAGAGAATTGTGTAGTTGAAACCAAAGGAGAGATACAAGAAGATAAAGGGAGAAATAATACGATTAAGTATTATAGAAAATAAAACCAACAATGAGGGGTATTAATCTAATTTTAATTGGTCTGCTGTTGTTTCTTGGAGGATGTTATCAATCTGAGGCAACTCAAGTATCTATTGATGCTACACATTCTGATATTTTCCAGTGGATGGTTGATTTGAAGAGTATTCCCACAAGAGAAGAGGGTAATCCTTTACGTGCATTTCTGTGGATTCCCTCAGAGTGTATGCAGTTAAAAGGTTTGGTTTTGGCTTGTCATAACCTTCAAGAGGAAGGAATTCTAACCGATTCTAAATTCCGTGAATCATTAACTCGCTTAAATTTTGGTGTTATATGGGTAACTCCCGGTTGGGACCCAATTTTTGATGTAGAAAAAGGAGCTCAGATAGTTTTTGAAGAAACACTGGAAAAATTAGCAGAACTTTCAGGGTATACAGAAATAGAATATGTTCCTATTGTTTATATGGGGCATTCTGCTCATGCTTCCAGTCCGTATCATTTTGCAGCGTGGAATCCGGAAAAAACGCTAGCGATGCTTTCTATCCATGGCGATTCTCCTTTATCCGATTTTTTATGTTGTAATCATATTAATCCCGATTGGGGCGATGAGCGAAATATAGATGGAATTCCGGGTTTAATATCCATAGGTGAACATGAATGGCTGGAGGAAAGGCTTCGGTCTGCATTTCCTTTTATGAAAGAATATCCTAAGAGTACCATTTCCTTGTTGTGTGATGCAGGACATTGGCATAACGATATTTCTGATGTTAGCATTAATTATTTATCCACCTTTATTGAAAAGGCTGTTCATTATCGTATGCCTCCGGATTGGGATGGAAAATCACCAGTCGTTCTTAAAAAAACAGATAGAGAGAAGGGGTGGTTGGCTGATCGATGGAGATCTGAAAAACTTCCGATTGCTGCTCCTGCTCCTTATGCCGAGTATAAAGGAGATAGAGATTCTGCCTTTTGGTATTTCGATGAAGAAATGGCTCTTTTAACCGATGCGTATTATGCCCGTGAGAGGGGAAAGAAACATCAATATCTTAATATTAAACAGCAAGGAGAATTTATAGATGTTAATCAAGATATTACCCCTTTTATTGCTCAAGAAGATGGTATAACCTTTAATTTACAGATCTGCTTTACAGATTCGACTGGACGAAAGGAAACGCCCCATCACTCTAAGAATCCTATTCATATAAAACGTGTTTCAGGGCCAGTCCATCTAATTAATGATAGCACTTACCAAGTACAGTTTTACAGAATGGGAACCGATGGACACAAAACAGGACATATAGACTTAATAGCTTATTCTGAGGCAGATGATGTATATCGACGAGGTTGGAGAAGGGTAGCACTTGAAATACCTAAAAGGCTGAAAGAAGGAATAGAACAAAAAATAACCTTTCCTGAAATATCAAACACCAAGGTAGGAGAGAGGTTCATAGAACTCAATGCCACATCTGATAGTGGTTTACCAGTGTCTTACTATATTAAAGGAGGACCGGCAGTAATAGAAAAGAATAAATTGCTTTTTTCTGCAATACCTCCTAAGGCTAAGTATCCCTTAAAAGTAACTGTTGTTGCCTATCAGTATGGTAGAACCTTTGAACCTAAAATACAGACAGCAGAGCCTGTGGAAAGAACTTTCTTGCTTGAAAAATAAATATAAAAATGAATGTAATGAAGAATATAATCGTATTACTGTTTCTATTAGGACTAAACCTTAATATGGTAAGCCAAACTTTCCAATCTAATGTTTGGGTTTCCGATCAGAACGATGGAACATATAAAAACCCGGTGTTGTATGCTGATTATTCCGATCCGGATGTGATTCGTGTGAATGATGATTATTATATGACTGCATCAAGTTTCAATTGTGTCCCCGGGTTGCCTATACTGCATTCTAAAGATTTAGTAAACTGGGAAATTGTAAATTATGCACTGACCAATCTTAATATTGAAGGAGTTGTTCCTTCCAGTTTTTTTGACAAAGCTCAGCATGGAAAAGGGGTATGGGCTCCGTGTATACGTCATCACAATGGAGAGTATATGATTTATTGGGGTGACCCTGATTTTGGAATTTATGTAGTTAAAACAAAAGATATTCTTGGAGAATGGGATAAACCAATATTGGTTTTAGAGGGTAAAGGACGTATTGACCCAAGCCCTTTGTTTGATGAAGATGGACGAGTTTACCTTACCCATGCCTGGGCCGGTAGTCGTGCTCAGCTAAATAGTGTAATGACTCTTTGTGAGTTAAACGAAGATGGAACGAAAGTTATTAGTGAAGAGTCTTTGATTTATGATGGGTTGAAACACGGAAATCACACCACTGAGGGAGGAAAGTTTTATAAACGAAACGGGTATTATTATTTACTAGCTCCTGCAGGTGGAGTGGAAATGGGTTGGCAAATAGCTCTACGTTCGAAAAATATATATGGTCCTTATGAGATGAAGATTGTCTTAAAGCAAGGTGAAACAGTTGTAAATGGACCACATCAAGGAGGATTGGTAGAAACACAAACAGGTGAATGGTGGTTTATGCACTTTCAGGATAAAGGAGTTTATGGACGTATTATACACCTTCAGCCAGTAACGTGGAAAGACGATTGGCCTGTAATGGGAATAAATGATAGAAACTATTGTGGTGAACCTGTTCTGAGTTATAAAAAACCCAATACAGGAAAAATGCACCCTATAATGACTCCTCAAGATAGTGATGAGTTTACTACTTCAAAATTAAATCTCCAATGGTCTTGGCACGCTAATCCTCAACAAACGTGGGGGTTTGCTTCTAATCTTGGATATTATAGAATGTATGGACAATACTATCCGGAGGATTACACCAATTTTTGGAGTGTTCCCAATTTATTAATGCAGAAGTTGCCTGCACCTAATTTTACAGCCACGATGAAAGTAGATGCTGTATTGCATAATGAAGGTGATAAGTGTGGATTGATAATGATGGGGTGGGATTATTCTTATATCGCATTGAAGAAAACTGCTAGGGGATATGAGTTGGAGCAGCAGGTTTGTGTTGATGCAGAAATGCAATCTAGCGAAAAAGAAATTGAAAAAAGAGAACTTGGTAAACTGAAAAAAGAGATTCAGTATAATTATAAGACAAGACTAGAACATATAGAGTTTTATTTCCGTGTACAGGTGGAGAGTGGTGGATTGTGTGTCTTTTCTTATAGCGTTGATGGTAAAAAGTTTCAAACCATTGGTGAGCCTTTTCAGGCACGTCAAGGCAAATGGATTGGAGCAAAAACAGGGATGTTTATATTAAATGAAACGGAAGGAACTCAACGCTCCTGGATGGATATAGATTGGTTCAGAATTACAAAATAAAAACTATAAAAAACTAATAAATAACAGATATGAGAGGCTTTAATTTACTGGTGATGGTATCGCTGGCAGTGATTTTCTTTTCTTGTTCTAAAACGAATAAAGAACCTTCAATAGATGTGAATCTGAATTTAGAGTATTGTAATAAACAGGTAGAAAGAACACTTTCTGAAATATCAGGAAAAGAAATGATGCCTCGGAATATTCTAGCTAATGAATCGTCATGGAACTTGGTTCCCATTAAAATCAGTGAGTGGACTGTGGGTTTTTGGCCGGGCATTCTTTGGTATAATTATGAGGGATCGGGTGGGCAGACTAATTTAGATGCTGCGACATATTATACTGAGTTGTTATATCCTTTGACTCAAGTTCCGGCTTATGATCACGACTTAGGATTCCAGTTATTTGCCAGTTATGGTAATGCTTACAGATTAACAGGAAAAGAGGAGTACAAAGAAATAGTGCTGAATGCAGCCGATACCTTAGCTACTCTTTTTAATCCTACTGTGGGTACTATTCTTTCTTGGCCTAGAGAAGTTGAACCCAATAATTGGCCTCATAATACCATTATGGATAATATGATAAATCTGGAGTTGTTGTATTGGGCTGCAAAGAATGGAGGTGATAAAAAATTATATGATGTGGCTACAAAGCATGCTGAAATAACAATGAAGTATCATTTTAGAGAAGATGGCGGAAATTATCACGTAGCTGTATACGATACAATTTCCGGTGATTTCATAAAAGGAGTTACTCATCAAGGTTATGCAGATAGTTCTTTATGGGCTAGAGGGCAAGCTTGGGCCATTTATGGTTATACGGTGGTTTACAGAGAAACACAAGACAAGCAATACTTACGTTTTGCAGAGAAAGTAACCGATTTGTATCTTTCTCGTTTACCTGAAGGTGACTATGTTCCTTATTGGGATTTTGATGATCCCAGTATACCTCATGCTCCAAGAGATGCTTCGGCTGCTTCTATTGTGGCATCTGCTCTTTTGGAATTATCTCAGTTGGAAGATAGAGAAGATAAGAAAACAGAATATTTGCTAGCTGCAGAAAAGATGCTTGCTGAGTTGTCTTCTGATAAATATCAAAGTCGTGATTCCAAGGCTTCGTTTTTATTGCACTCTACAGGTCACTTACCTAATGGTTATGAAATAGATGCTTCGATTAATTATAGTGATTATTATTATATTGAGGCTTTAATTCGGTATAAGAAATTACAAGAGGGATTGAGTGTTTTATCTGACTTAAAAAAGTGAAATTAGTCAAAATAAGAGAATTAAATAGGGGTGTAAATTGAAGACTTGATTGAGTCTTGTTTTTCTTGGTTTTTGTCGGTCTAGGACCTAAGGCCCCTCGGTCTAGGACTGAAGGGTGTTTGGTCTAGGACCGACAAGGTCTCGGTCCTAGACCTCTTCAAAAGCTCTTATAGGGAGCTGAAGCAAGCTCTCTTTTTTAGTTATTGTGACTCAATAAGTGTGTGGATATTTCATGAAGATTTAAATGTGATAGAACTTTTAATTACAGAGATCCAGATTGTTTTTCTTAGATCTTTTTTGACTTAAAATGTGTTTATTGTGTGTTACAAAAAAAGCTACTAGAATTTCATCTAGTAGCTTTTTAATGGTATGAGGTATAACTGTATATTTACCAGCTCACCTTTTATTTGTTGTCTTCTCTTGGTGGACGAGGTAATAAAACTTTTCTTGAAAGTTTAAATTTACCGGTTCTTGAATCTATATCCATAAGTTTTACTTCAATCTTATCACCTTCATGGATACCTGCATCTTCAACTTTTTCCAAACGCTTCCAGTCTATCTCAGAGATGTGAAGTAAACCATCTTTGTTAGGAAGAAACTCGATAAATGCACCATAAGGCATAATAGAACGTACTGTTCCTTCGTAAACCTCACCAACTTCTGGTACGGCTACGATTCCGCGAATCATTCTCATAGCCTCTTCAATGCTAGATTTGTTAGTTGCACTAACCTCTACGTGTCCATGGTCGTTTACCTCTTCAATGGTTACAGTAGCTCCCGTTACTTCTTGAATATTTTGAATGATTTTTCCTCCAGGGCCAATGATTGCACCAATAAATTCTTTAGGAATATCTAAGGCTTCAATGCGTGGAGCATTCTCTTTCATTTCCGGACGAGGCTCTGCTATTGTTTCTTTTATTTTTCCTAGGATGTGTAGACGACCTTCTTTGGCTTGATTTAATGCTTTTTCTAAAATTTCGAAAGATAATCCATCTACTTTAATGTCCATTTGTGTAGCAGTAATACCATCGGCAGTTCCTGTTACCTTAAAGTCCATATCTCCCAAGTGATCTTCATCTCCTAAAATATCGGAAAGTACAGCATATTTTTCTTCTCCCGAGTTCTTTATTAAACCCATTGCGATACCTGAAACAGGTTTTTTAATTTGTACTCCAGCATCCATTAAAGCTAATGTACCCGCACAAACGGTAGCCATTGACGATGACCCATTGGATTCTAGAATATCTGAAACAACACGTAAAACGTAAGGGAAATCATCTGGAATCATACCTTTCAATGCACGGAAAGCTAAGTTTCCATGACCAACTTCGCGACGGCTAACACCTCTTTGTGGGCGAGCATCACCTGTTGAAAACGGAGGGAAATTATAGTGTAGTAAAAAACGACTTTTGCTTTGGTCTAAAACTTCGTCTACTATTTTCTCATCTAGTTTAGTTCCTAATGTAACAGTAGTTAAAGATTGAGTTTCGCCACGAGTAAATATTGCCGATCCGTGTGAACCCGGAAGGTAATCTATTTCACTCCAAATAGGACGAATCTCAGTGGTGGTTCTGCCATCCAAACGTTTTCCTTCATCCAAGATGGAACGACGCATAGCTTCTTTTTCAACATCGTGATAGTAACGATCAATAAGAGCTCCTTTTTCGTCTAACTCTTCCTCTGAGAATTGTTCTTTGAAACTATCTACAATGGCGTTGAAGTTTTCTAAACGTTCGTGCTTGTTTGCATTTCCGGAACTTGCTACAGCGTATGCTTTTTCATAACAAGCATCATGAACAGCTTTTTTAAGCTCTTCGTCATTGTCTTCGTGATTGTATTCTCTTTTTACTGTAGAGCCAACTTCTTCTGCAAACTCCATTTGAGCTTTACAGTGAACTTTGATTGCTTCATGAGCAACTTTCATTGCTTCTAAAAGCTCAGCTTCAGAAACCTCATCCATTTCACCCTCAACCATCATAATGTTCTCATAGGTTGCTGCAACCATAATATCCATGTCTGCTACTTCTAGTTGAGTAAAAGTGGGGTTTATGATGAATTGATTATCAACGCGTGCTACTCTAACTTCGGAAATTGGGCCATTGAATGGAATATCTGATACAGCTAGTGCTGCAGAAGCAGCTAATCCGGCTAATGCATCAGGCATTACTTCTCCATCAGCTGAATATAATGTTATCGAAACAAATACATCCGCATGATAATTATCAGGAAAAAGTGGGCGTAAAGCACGGTCAACTAAACGAGATATTAAAATCTCATAGTCTGAAGCTCTACCTTCTCTTTTGTTAAATCCACCGGGAAAACGACCATTAGCTGAGAATTTCTCTTTATACTCTACCTGTAAAGGCATAAAATCAGTTCCAGGAGTAGCGTCCTTTGCTCCACAAACTGTGGCAAGAAGCATGGTGTCACCCATACGAAGCATTACTGCTCCATCAGCTTGTTTAGCCAATTTTCCTGTCTCGAGTGTAATGGTTCTTCCATCGCCTAACTCGATAGTTTTAGTAATTGGTTTAATCATAAATTTATTATTATTCGTATTTATTTTTAGCCATAAAGATAAGTATAAAATTATCTAAAGAGGTGTAAATGAGTAGAAAACTCGCTTATATGCCTTGTTGATTTGATGAAAAAATAGTCATTAGTATAGTCTGATGATTTTTTCATTGAATTACATCACTATCTTTAAATAGGCTAGAAATTGATTTATTTAACTAATTTCCAACATTTAAGCTACAAAGGTATAAACAAAAAGTGTGTTACATAAGTTATTTATCCCTTTTTATTATCGGTATTGCTTTTTTGACTATCAGAAGTAAAAATCCAGCCAAAAGAAGGGTTAATGCAATATATGCAATGACTTCAGTTTGCTTAATGCTGTTCGGGTTAAAATTCATCTCAAGAATGTGTTCTCCTTCAGGAATAGTTATTGCTCGTAAAACATAATTAGCTCTACCTATTTCTATGGGGACGCCATTAAGCGTAGCGCTCCATTGCGGATAGTAAATTTCAGAGAATAAAGCCAAGTTCTCTTTTGTCGTTGAGACTTTGTATTTCAGATAGTTGGGTTCATACTCCAATAATTCTATGTGTGCTAAAGAGTCTTTTGTAGATTGATTGAAGTTTTTAATTCGGCTCTTAAACTCTTCGTTTACTATAGCTGTCTCTTTAGGATTAATGTGTTGTAGTTGTTCTATTTCTTCATTAGCTGTTTGAACATAGGTAACATTATCTACAAACCAAGCATTACCATACGTATGTGGGTTTTGCAAAGGAAAAGTTTTTCCTCCTTCTACCGGGAGAATAATATACTTTGTATTTAGCATATTAAGTACAGAAATTCCTTGCTCATCTATTTGTTGAATGTCTTGATTGTTCTTGGAAAAATCTTGATAGAAATGTTGAATTTCCGGAACAATGTGATGTTCTATTAATTCCTGATATCTGCGTAGTTTAGCTGCATGATATCCCCCAATGCTTTTATGCCAATAAGAAGTATTGTTCTCATTGAAGGTGTTGCTTGCCAAATTGAGTACCCTGTAATTAATGTCCGGGTCTTGTAATATTAGTTGATCTGTTTCTGTTTTTTTGAATGTAGTGGTTTGTGCAGATGAATCTACGAATTGACTGTCATTCAAATATCTTTTATTTATACTCCATAAATCAACGAGACAAAGTACAGTAATCGCTAAAATCACTGCTTTTTTATTCATCTTGTTTTTATGAAATAAGAAAAGGAATAAGGTTCCCATTAAAATGATTCCCAAACTTCTCCAGGCATCACTTGTCAGTAGGTATAAACGCATCTCTTTTAAGCTATCTAAAAGAGGAACTAAATGTTCATTTGGTATTTGTTGTAAAGCTTTTAGTTCTTCTGGAGAGTTGTATTGTGAGAAAAACAAAGTAGGAACAATGGCTAGCAGTAAAGCCAACCCAGCCGTTAAGCCAAGGCTGATATAAAGCTCTTTTTTATATTGACCCAGAGTCAATCGGTCTTTTAAAAGGTTATATAAAGCCAAGATTGCCAATAATGGAATAGTGAATTCTGCAATTACTAAAATGGAGGATACTGCTCTGAATTTATTGTATAAGGGAATGTAATCAATGAAGAAATCAGTTAGAGGCATCAGGTTTTTACCCCATGAAAGAAGGATTGATAAAAGGGTAGCTATAAGTAGTCCCCATTTTATGGGACCTTTAACGATGAAACAACCTAAAATAAAGAGAAAAAACACAAAGGCTCCTACATATACAGGACCTGCAGTCATTGGCTGAGCTCCAAAATATTGTGTCAGTTGTTGATATATGTTGGTATACATTGGATTACCCTTAGCCATTGCTTTTTCATTTTGTGCTAAAGGAACTGATGCACCTCCTTTTATATTAGGTACTAACAAAGTTAATGTTTCTCCTATGCCATAACTCCACTGCGTAATGTAACTTCTTTCTAGCCCATTACTAGCTTGTTTTTCTCCTGATTCCACTAACTCACTTTTACCACGCATTGTTTCTTTGCTGTATTGATAGGTGTGGTATAGATTCGATACATTCGTTAAAACACCAATGGAGCCTGCAATAATAAGTAAAGCACTCGCTTTTAAAAAATGAGGTAGTTCTTTGTTTTTCCACGTTTCCACAAAATACGCAATGACCAGGCAAAGGATGACAAAGAAAAAATAGTAACTCATTTGAATGTGATTCGACTTGATTTGTAATGCTACAAACAAAGCCGTAAGAACGGCACCTAATAAGTATTTCTTACGATAAGCTAAAACGATACCTGCTATTGTAGGAGGAATGTATGCCAATGTAATGAACTTCCATATGTGTCCTGCAGAGATGAGAATGAAAAAATAAGAGGAAAAAGCCCATATAATTCCACCTAATCCGGATAGCCAAGGAGATAAGCCAATGGATCGGAGTAAAATGTAAAACCCTAACATCATAATAAAAGTGAGCCAAACATATTCGGGAAGGGAAAGGCTATATATCTGTTCAACCACTTTTAATGCTTCAGTAGAGTGATAAGAAGGAGAAATTTGGTAAGTGGGCATTCCACCAAAAAGTGCATTGGTCCAGCGTGTGGTTTTGTTCGTCTCTTCTTTATATTCAACAGCTTCCTGTCCTGCACCAATACCGGCAGATGTGTCGTGTTGAAAAAGAATTCTACCTTCTATGACTGCAGGAAAGAAATAAATGAAAGATAAAGCAATAAAGATGAGAATTACAATGCAATCGGGAAGAATTTTATGAAATCTATTACGAGTCGATTGGGAAGTCATAGATGTGGGTTTTAGGATTTGTTTAATAGCTTAAATAAGTAAATGTGTTTATAGTATAAACACTATACAAAGATAAAACATTCTTATAGTGGGACAAAGAAAGTTGTTTTTATGTGTTTATCTAAATCTTATTTGCTATTTCTTGAAAATTAAGATAAAATGCTTAGATTTTGCTTTGAATAAAATGTTTTTAGCTTCTTTTATCTACATTTGTTTTTGCCAAGAAGTAAGATAGAAATATGAAAGTTATTATTGATGATAAAATACCTTATATACAAGGCCCTTTAAAAGAGCTGGTTGATGAGGTGATAGCCATACCCGGAAAAGAGATATCAGCTACTGATGTTAAGTCTGCCGATGCGTTATTTGTTAGGACAAGAACTCACTGTAATGAAGCTTTGTTAAAGGGAAGCAGTGTGCGCTTCATAGCAACAGCTACTATTGGTTATGATCATATTGATGAGGCTTATTGCAAGGCAAACAACATTACCTGGGCTAATGCTCCGGGTTCAAATTCATCTTCTGTTGCTCAATATATAGAGTCAGTTTTTATTTTATTGGAAAAGAAGGGGGTGCATCTAAAAAACAAAACAATAGGTGTTGTTGGTGGAGGAAATGTAGGAAAGAAGATCATTTCTTTGTCGGAGAAGTTTGGTTTACGTGTACTGTTAAACGATTTGCCTAGAGCAGAAGTTGAAGAAGGGACTTTCTATTCTTTGAGTGAGCTGGCAGAAGCTTCGGATATTATTACATTCCACGTACCTTTATATAAAGAGGGGCGCTTCAAAACTTTTCATTTAGGCGATCAGCACTTTTTTCATCAACTCAGAAGAAAGCCCATAATTATAAATACCTCAAGAGGAGAGGTTTTGGAAACCGAGGCTGTGCTTCGGGCCATTGATGAAAATTTGGTGGGTGAAACAATTCTTGATGTGTGGGAAAATGAACCTCATATCAATCTTGATTTGTTGAATAAAACTTTTATAGGCACGCCTCATATTGCGGGATATTCTGCCGATGGCAAAGCTAATGCTTCACAAATGGCATTAAATGCTTTTTGTGAGTTCTTTGGTTTACCTTCTAAACATCGCATTGTTCCTCCTTCTCCTATAAACTCTCACCTAATAGGGGCAACTGAAGCAGATTGTTTATTGGAAATCTATAATCCTATGCGAGATAATGATTGGCTAAAAGCCACCCCTTCCCGATTTGAGTTTTTTAGAGGAAACTATCCTCTTCGAAGAGAAAAACAGGCTTATACTATTGAGCTTTTATGACTTGCTCAATGATTTCAGGAAAATGTTTATGTTCCAACTGATGAATCTTTTCAGCTAAACTATCGGGAGTATCCGTAGGAAGGACCTGACATTTCGCTTGAAAAATAGTTTTGCCTTCATCGTAGTTTTCATTTACATAATGAATGGTAATACCACTTTCTTTTTCTTTGGCCTCAATAACTGCCTGATGAACATAATCGCCATACATTCCTTTGCCCCCATACTTTGGAAGCAGGGCAGGGTGAATGTTTATTATCCTGTTAGGGTATAAATCAATTAATGATTGTGGGATTTTTAATAGAAACCCCGCTAAAATTATATAGTCTACGTTGAATTCCTTTAGCTTTTGTATGATAGGTTCCGCATTTTTCCACTCAGAAAAAGGAAAGAAAAAATTAGGAATATGATATTTCTTAGCTCGTTCCAAAGCATAAGCTTCTTTTTTATTTGTGAAAAGACAGACCACTTGTATGTCATTTTGTTGCATAAAGTGCTGAATTATTTTTTCTGCGTTACTTCCCGAACCCGAAGCGAAAATGGCTATATTCTTAATCATAAGTGTTAAATTTATGCACAAAAGGGAGATATGTGTGCAATAAAATGCTTTTTGTTATACAAATACTTGTTTTCAATAATAATAATTTCTTCCTTTGTTGCGCAAATTTATAAAAATATAAACAATTTATTAACTAAAAAATTAAAGTTATGTCAGAAATTGCATCAAGAGTAAAGGCGATAATCGTCGATAAATTAGGAGTTGAAGATTCTGAAGTTACAACAGAAGCGAGTTTCACCAATGATCTTGGAGCAGACTCTCTTGATACAGTAGAACTAATCATGGAGTTTGAAAAAGAATTTGGTATCTCTATTCCTGACGATCAAGCTGAAAAGATTGCTACAGTAGGGGATGCTGTTTCTTATATCGAAGAACACGCAAAATAATTAGAATTTCATACGAATGGAATTAAAAAGAGTCGTAGTAACGGGTCTTGGGGCAATTACTCCCATAGGTAATACTGTTCCAGAATTCTGGGAAAACCTAAAAGCCGGAGTAAGTGGCGCAGGACCCATTACTTATTTTGACGCATCTCAATTTAAAACCCAATTTGCATGTGAAGTGAAAGGATTTGATGCTACAGAGTTTATTCCTCGTAAAGAGGCTCGTAGAATGGATCTTTATACTCAATATGCAATAGCCGTTGCTAAGGAAGCGGTAGAAGATTCAGGGCTAGACCTTGAGAAAGAGGATTTAAATCGTATTGGAGTTATTTTTGGTTCAGGTATTGGTGGTATTCGTACTTTTGAAGAAGAAGTGGGATATTACGCTAAGAACCAAGAACAAGGACCACGTTTTAATCCTTTTTTTATACCTAAAATGATTTCCGATATAGCAGCCGGACATATTTCTATTCAATACGGATTTAGAGGACCAAACTACTCGGTTTGTTCTGCTTGTGCAACATCAACGAATGCCATAGCAGATGCCTTTAATCTAATCCGTTTAGGTAAAGCAAACGCAATAGTTTCAGGAGGATCAGAAGCAGCTGTGGCTGCTGCAGGTATTGGAGGATTCAATGCAATGAATGCTCTTTCTACTCGTAATGATGACCCAGCTACTGCATCTCGTCCTTTCAGTGCAAGTCGTGATGGATTTGTGTTGGGTGAAGGTGGGGGTTGTATTATCCTAGAAGAGCTAGAACACGCAAAAGCTAGAGGTGCAAGAATTTATGCTGAGCTTTGCGGAGTGGGAATGTCGGCAGATGCACATCATATCACGGCATCTCATCCGGAAGGATTAGGTGCTCGGTTAGTGATGAGAAATGCATTGGAAGATGCGAACATAAAACCTGAGCAAATTGATTATATTAATGTTCATGGTACATCTACACCTGTTGGCGATGTGTCTGAAGTTAAAGCAATTCAGGAAGTGTTTGGTGATCACGCATACAACTTAAACATTAGTTCAAGTAAATCAATGACGGGTCACTTACTTGGTGCTGCAGGAGCAGTAGAGGCAATTGCCTGTATACTATCCTTGCGAGAAGGAATAATAACACCTACCATTAATCATAAGGAAGGTGATGACGACGAGAATATTGATTATAATCTAAACTTTACTTTTGGTAAAGCTCAAAAGAGAGAGCTCACTTATGCGCTATCTAATACTTTTGGGTTTGGAGGTCATAATGCTTGCGTCATATTAAAGAAGTATAATGATTAACGTCAAGTGGCGAAATCAAATAGATAAAATACGACTCCTTTTTAATTCGGATAGGGAGTCGTATTTTTTATTTTACGATATTTTGGGTTTCTTCCCTCATCAATTCGAATATTATCAGAAAGCTTTATTGCATAAATCTCTAGTTGCCCGATCTGAAAAAACAGGGCGTTTAATTAATAATGAACGACTGGAATTCTTGGGCGACGCAGTTTTAGATGCTGTAATAGGCGATGTAGTATACACTCATTTTAGTGATAAAAGTGAGGGGTTTTTAACCAATATTCGTTCTAAAATAGTCCAGCGTGATTCTTTGAATGAGCTGGCTATGTCCATAGGTTTGGATAAATTAATAAAATCGGCTCCACTTTCCCCTACACACAACCAATCTCTTTGTGGAAATGCCTTTGAAGCATTGATAGGAGCCATTTATCTGGATAGGGGATATTATTACTGCAAATGGTTCTTAGAACATAGAATTATTAATCAATACCTTGATTTGGATAAACTAGCCCGAAAAGAGGTTAACTTCAAATCGAAATTGGTTGAGTGGAGTCAAAAAAACAAAATAGAAGTCTCTTTTGAACTAATTGAGCAGTTTTTTGATGAACATAACAATCCTATGTTTCAAACCGAAGTTTTAATAGCAGGTATTTCTAGTGGTCAAGGAGTAGGCTATTCTAAAAAAGAGTCTCAACAAAAGGCTTCAAAAATGGCTCTTGGAAAGATTAAAAAAAGCAAAGACCTTTCTGCTTTCCTCACAAAAAACGATTAATTACTTGTTTTCTATCTATTAATGGTCGGTTTGTTCAGAAATAGAACTAAAATCAGAGACTATTTCATTTTTAATGACCTGTTTTTTTACTGATTCATAGGTTTTAATGAATTATATTCATTTGAATCATATAAAAGATTAATTTTGTATTTGCAAAAGAGAAAAAACTTTTTCTCTCTTTTGTTTTATTAGATATGAAATAAGAGGTAATGAGTATAACTAAAATAGCAAAAGCAATTTTTAATCCCCGGTTAAAGGAAATTGATCTGTATGTGAATTATGCGGGTGATATTCAACAAGATGTTTTAACCCAACTGCTAACTGCAGCTAAAAACACCGATTGGGGAAGAAAATATGATTTCCGTTCTATTCAAAGCTATGAGGACTTTAAACAACGAGTACCCATACAAACTTACGATGATGTAAAATCATACGTACAGCAAATGATTGATGGGGAGCAAAACATCTTATGGCCATCGGATATTCATTATTTTGCCAAATCATCGGGTACAACAAGCGATAAAAGCAAGTTCTTGCCATTGAGTAAGGAATCATTAAAAAACATCCATTACAGAGGGGCACAAGATGTGGTTACACTCTATCTGCAAATGAATCCTCAAAGTAAACTTTTTTCCGGTAAGGCACTTATTTTAGGAGGGAGCCATGCCCCCAGTCAACCATCGGCTAAAAATTTAATAGGAGATTTATCCGCAATACTTATAGAGAATATTAATCCATTGGCTAATTTGGTTAGAGTTCCTAGTAAGAAGATAGCATTGATGGATGAGTGGGAATCTAAAATTGAGGCCATAGTAAACTCTACTATGGATAAAAATGTGACAAACCTTTCCGGAGTACCTTCTTGGATGTTGGTTGTGTTGAAAAAAATTTTAGAAAAAAAAGGAAAAAGCACCGTGGAAGAGGTTTGGCCAAATCTGGAGGTTTTCTTTCATGGAGGGGTAGCCTTTACTCCTTATCGTGAGCAATATGCACAAATCATAAAATCGCCTAAGATGCACTATGTGGAAACTTATAATGCATCAGAAGGTTTCTTTGGAATTCAAAATGACCTGTTAGATCCTTCTATGTTATTGATGATTGACTATGATATATTCTATGAGTTTATTCCCTTGGAAGAGTTGGATAGTGATAATCCTAAAGTGGTTTCCTTGGAAGAAGTAGAACTTAATAAGAATTATGCTTTAGTCATTTCAACTTCTAGTGGTTTGTGGCGTTATATGATTGGTGACACTGTGAAATTCACCAGTAACAGACCTTATAAATTTATTATATCAGGACGAACCAAACATTTTATCAATGCGTTTGGTGAAGAACTAATTATTGATAATGCAGAAAGAGGACTAGCTAAAGCCTGTAAAGAAACAGGGGCACAAGTATTGGAATATTCCGCTGCTCCGGTATATATGGATGAGAATGCCAAATGTCGCCATCAATGGTTAATTGAATTTGAAAAAATGCCAGACTCTATTGAGCAGTTTGCTCACATTTTAGATGAGAGTTTGAAGGAGTTAAATTCTGACTATGAAGCTAAGCGTTCTAAGGATATTGCTCTTCAGCCTTTAGAAGTGATTGTAGCTAGAAAGGGCTTGTTTTACGATTGGTTAGCTAAGAAAGGAAAGCTTGGAGGACAGCATAAAGTTCCTCGTTTAAGTAACTCAAGAGTTTATATTGAAGAGATGATTGAGTTGAATAAGTAAATAATTGAAACATAAGATAAACCGAAGAAGTATGGAACATCAATTAACAATTTATAATACACTAACCCGTGAAAAAGAGAAGTTTACCCCTATAAACCCTACTCACGTAGGTATGTATGTGTGTGGTCCAACGGTTTACGGTGATGCTCATTTGGGCCATGCAAGACCGGCCATTACCTTTGATATTCTTTTTCGCTACTTAACCCATTTAGGTTATAAAGTGCGTTACGTTAGAAACATTACTGATGTGGGACATTTGGAGCACGATGCAGATGATGGTGAAGATAAGGTTGCAAAGAAAGCACGACTGGAGAAGGTGGAGCCTATGGAAATTGTTCAATTCTATATGAATAGATACCGCAGAACAATGGATGAACTTAATGTGCTGCCTCCTAGTATTGAACCTTTAGCTTCAGGACATATTATTGAACAGATTCAGTTGGTTAAGCAAATATTAGATCAAGGGTATGCTTATGAAAGCAATGGGTCTGTATATTTTGACGTAATGAAGTACAATGAGAAATACCATTATGGAAAACTTTCAGGAAGAAACTTGGAAGATGTCTTAAATACTTCGCGTGAGTTGGATGGACAGGAAGAAAAAAAGAACCCAGTAGATTTTGCTTTGTGGAAACGTGCAGAACCAGAACATATTATGCGTTGGCCTTCGCCTTGGAGTGATGGTTTTCCCGGATGGCATTGTGAATGTACCGCAATGGGAAGAAAATATTTGGGAGATGAGTTTGATATTCACGGAGGGGGAATGGATTTAGTTTTTCCTCATCATGAATGTGAGATTGCTCAGTCTGTTGCTTCTCAAGGGAAAGATATGGTACACTATTGGATGCATAACAATATGGTTACCATTAATGGCACCAAAATGGGTAAGTCTTTAGGAAACTTTATTATGTTGGAGGAGTTCTTCAATGGTTCTCACGAATTGTTGGCTAAGGCATACAGTCCAATGATTATCCGTTTCTTTATTTTACAGGCACATTATAGAAGTCCTGTAGATTTTAGTAATGAAGCTTTATTAGCATCGGAAAAAGGCTTGGATCGTTTGATAGAAGCCATTAGTAATTTAGATAAATTGACTCCATCAGAATCTTCTGATATGGATGTTTTGTCACTTCAAAAGAGCTGTTATGCAGCAATGAATGACGATTTGAATACACCCATTTTAATTTCACACTTATTTGAAGGTGCCCGTATGATTAATCATATCATAGCTGGTACACAAAAAATATCTTCAGAAGACATTGAGTTGCTTAAGGAGATTTATCAAGTTTTCTTCTTTGAAATTATGGGAATGAAGATGAGTGACGTGCAAGATGATTCTCGAGAAGAAGCTTATTCTAAAGCGGTAGATATGTTATTGGATCAACGAATGAAAGCTAAAGCCAACAAGGATTGGGAGACTTCTGATTACATTCGCAATGAATTGACTGCCTTAGGATTTGAAATTAATGATACTAAGGACGGTTCTGAATGGCGATTGAAATAATAAAGAACGAATAGTTTGAACATATAAAAAAGGTCGGATGTATGTCCGACCTTTTTTATATGTTCAACTTCGCTTTACTTCCTTGTTATTTTAGAGGTAAACGGATATTTGTTGCCCTCCACTTTTTTGAGGAAAGCCTTGGCCGACCCAAAGTTTAAAAATAGATCCAGACGAATGGGTAAATGATTCTCATCGTTCGAAATGTAGAACGTGATAACCTCTTTTTCTTTGTTGTTGCCGTCGTACTCCACAAATGAGAAGACTAAACAATCGTATTTTACCTTGTTTTCATCTTCTACAAAGTTTCTACCCCGATAAATAAGTGTTTGCCCTTCCACCCTTTTTCCTGTAGCCATATCGAATTGAATCTTATCTCCTATATTATATTGAGAAGGATCGTAAGATCGTGCCTGTGCTAAAATGGTGAGCATGTCAAAAATACATTGTTCACTCTCGTGGCTGTTCTTCTGTACCTCTCCATCTCTAAAAGTACGACTTTGCTCTACAAAACTTTTTCCGTTTTTATAAGAGAAATAAATTTCATCGATGGTATATCTTTTTCCTTCTTCAGCCCCTTTTCTAAAATAAATAGGTTCCAACTGTTTAGTCATATAGTTGGTTAAGGTATCCCTCATAATGAAGAAGAAATCGGTTTTCTTTGTACCTGCTGCAATCAGGTGAGTTTTGAAAACGGAATCTCCATTGTATACATCTTCGTGTGTGGTAAGTTCAGCATAACCTGCCTTAGCCCATATAAATTTCCAATTAAAGTAAAGTGCATAGGTTGCCTTTTCTCCTGCTTGAAAAGCAATGTTTTTTGCTTCACATTGTGCTTTGGCAGAATGTGAGAAAGCAAACAGAAGAGAAAAAACAAGGAGTAAAACAGAAAGGCGACTCTTAATTTCTAGAGTTCCTTTGTCTTTCACGTTCACGCTCTTTGGCTTTATTTTTTTTATCTTCATCTGGTTTCTGTTTTTTAAGTTCCTCTTGTTTTTGTTTGTCAAAAGGAACAAGGTGAATATCCCAATCTTGTGTGGCCTCCCAGTTGGCCATAAATTCTATGAAATCGGGGTAGTAATATACATTCTCAGGTTGTCTTTTTTCCTTGTAATCTCCAGTATCCCACTTCCCGTTATTATTTATATCTTCAATTAACCGTGCCCCGTATTTTCCGGGTTGTAAGAAATAAAAGTCGGCCTTTCCATTCTCAACGGTTACTGTGCGTACAACTTGATCCTTTACATCCAATAATTCAACATAAGCCGGTTTTCCATTTAGTCCGGTAATATTAAAATAAATATGTCCATATTCATCTAAGTTGCGAACTTTAAAGGTTTGCTCAATTTTATTAGAGTGTAGTCCATACAAACTTATAAAGGTAGTTGAATCAATGAGCAGTTGATACTCTCCACCCGGCTCCCAGTCACAAGATAAATTAAAACGTCTTAATTCCAATGAGTCTTGTTCAAAAATATAATCAACCTCATTCCAAAGGGTGTCAATCTTCTGACTTAAATGGATGTTGGCCGGGTCGTACGAGGCTAAAGGTTCTTGCATTGTGAAAGTAAGATTTGCATAGATATCAATGGTGCTTCCCGATTGAGTAGTTATATTATAAAAAATAGTTTCCTCTACCTCTTCTTTACCTCTTTTTTTCTTTTTGGTCTCTTTAGGTTCCTGTTTTTTCTGTTTAGATACCATTCTGAGCGTATCTGTTTTTGGTACGAGTTGATTGAGCGTATCTGTGTATAAATAGGTGAGCTCTATAGCTAGTGTATCTTGTTGAACTAAAAGTGTGTCTTTTATCCAATAGTGAATGGTGTCGTTCTTTGGTGTTTTTTCAATAATAAATGCATTTTCTGAATTGAAATTTAACCCATTCAATGTGGGTAATGTATCAGCGTGTGCATTAAAGTATAAAGAAAACTTCTCAGGGATGAGTCGTTCATTCTTTGTTAAGTATTGAGAGTAAAACTCCTCTTTGAAAGCCCTCAATAAAATATCGTCGGGTAGATAATGTGTATATTTTCTTTCAATAATGGTGTCAATGGTTAAACTGTCTATCCACGTTGTGTCCTGACGTAAACGTTCTTCAACCCAAGGAGTAATGGTAGAGTCGTTTTGAAAAGCTAAAGCCTCACTTTTTTGAGTAAAGGCAAAGTTCTGATCAGCATCCATCAATGCATATATTTTGTATTCTCCCGGAGCAATACCTCGGATAGAAAACCTTCCACGGCTGTCAGTTCTACCTACACGTTCTAATGGAAGTGTTGTGAAAGCGGTATCTGTTAAATTACTGTGTAGTCCAACTAATATACCTTTAATAGGCTCTAAATTAGAGGCTTCAAGCACAGTGCCGGAAACTGTAAGTGTGTCAATCTGGTCTCCGGTAGAGAAGGTAAAGGTAAAGTTATCCAATGCATTACCTTCATTATTATCTGTTATGGCATCACCAAAGTCAATGGTGTAAGTTGTGTTTTCTTTAAGTGTATCCAGTAAATTAACTAGAACTCTTTTCCCTCTTGCCCTGATTTCCGGTTGTTGCACTTGAGGAGGAGAAATAATTACTTTTTCATTTACCTTCTCCAGTTTAAGAAATTCATCAAATTCAATGTTTATTCTGGGGCGCTTATTGTTTGTAGCATAGGGTTCCGGGGTACTCTTTAGAAAAAGAGGTGGGGCATCATCATAAGGGCCTCCGTCCGGGCGACCAATGCTTGCACAAGCGTGGACCAAGATGAAGAGAGTTATGAAAAGAAGTGTTCTAGATATGGAGTATTTCATTTTTTTTATTCTGTTATTCTATACAAATATCTTAGGCAAAAATAAAGGTTCTTTATGAATATACCTCTATTCATAGATGTAAAATGTTTTATGTTAAGGTTTTGTTCAATATTTTATAGATTATCTCATCCTTAGTAATGGAATTAAAGCCTGATTTTCAGTGTTTAAAAAGATTGGTTTAGAAGGGTAGAAGAGGGTCTGGGACCGAAGGTCGGTCGGTCCTAGACCGAACACCCTTCAGTCCTAGACCGAGGGGCCTTCGGTCTAGGACCGATTAAAAAGAGAAAAGAGCAGCTTTAAGAAGATGCTCTTTTTATGGTTAAAAAACAATGTGAAACAGAAAAAGAAAAGACTACTCTTCTTCTGTATACCAACCGGCGTACATTGAGTAATTATGAGCTATCTTTTGATTTAGCTCTTTACTTTGTTCAGCATCCACTTGTTTGATGAATTTGGCAGGAACACCTGCCCATAAACTACCGGGTTCAATTTCGGTTTTACTTAACACCAAAGATCCGGCAGCCACAATGGCCCCTTCGCCAACCACAACATCATCTAAAAGTGTGACTCCCATGCCAATGAGTGCATAATCTTTTATGTGTGCCCCGTGAATGGTAACGTTGTGCCCAACAGAAACAAAGTCTCCAATGGTTATGGTGGATTTTTTGTAGAGGGTGTGTAAAACGGAGCCATCTTGTATGTTTACATTATTTCCTATGCGAATGGAGTTTACATCTCCTCGTAAAACAGTATTGTACCAAATGCTACAATGATCTCCTATTACTGTATCTCCTATGATTACTGCTGTTTCGGCAAGAAACGTGTCTTTCCCAATTTTAGGGGTAAATCCTCTGACTGATCTAATGAGTGACATATTGAAATTTTTACTGTTAAATGGCTTTAGTAGCTTCTTTGAGCCAATCTTGTTCTTCTTTAGTTAAAAAATTGTGTAGCTTATTATATACTTTTTGATGATATGTGTTTAACCAATCAATCTCTTGGTGGGTAAGCATTGATTTAATTATACCTTTAGTGCAAATGGGGCATAAAGTAACCGTTTCAAAATGGAGATAGTCGCTAAACATCCCCTCCTCTCCCTCACAAACCAGCATCAGATTTTCTGTTCGTATGCCGTGGCTGTTTTCTTTATAAACTCCGGGTTCGTTAGATATCACCATACCCGGTTGTATGGTTGTGGGATTTTCATTCATTCGTATGCTTTGAGGTCCTTCGTGTACCGAAAGAAAGTGACCCACTCCGTGTCCTGTGCCGTGGAGGTAGTTTAGTTTGTTTTCCCATAATGGTAAACGGGCTAGAATATCTAATTGTGTGCCTCGTGTTCCTGCGGGGAATACGGCAGAAGCTAAAGCAATGTGTCCTTTTAATATTAAGGTGTAGTCTCTTTTTTCTTCTTCGCTTAATTCACCCAAAGCAATGGTACGTGTAATGTCGGTGGTGCCATCTAAATATTGGGCTCCGGAATCAATTAGGATAAATCCTTGTGGCTCTATCATTGTATTGCTTTCCTGTGTGGCAGAGTAATGAACTATGGCTCCGTTTTGTTTATATCCAGCTATGGTAGAGAAACTTTCAGAGACAAACTGATTTTGTCCTTTTCTGTAGTTTAGTAATTTTTCTGCTATGCTTATTTCACTCTCTCTGCCTGAGTCTTTGTTTTGTTCCAACCAAATTAAGAACTTAATCAAAGCTACACCATCTTTAATCATTGCCTGTCTCAACCCTTGTTGTTCTGTTTTGTTTCTTATGGCTTTGAGCAGTGGGATGGGGTTATTTGCTGTTTTAATTTCTGTACCTGTTGGTAATGATTTGAATAAGGTGTAATTAGTGGTTTGTTTATCCAACAAAATGGAAGAGAAAAGTGTGTTTCCCTTAATGAAATCAAAGGTTTCACTATATGGTATTGCTTCTACACCTATTTCTCTTATGTACGATTGGATTTCTTTTGATACTTTTTCGCTGTCAATAAATAAAATAACCCGATCAAGTGTAATTAGTAAATAGCTAATAAAGACCGGAGTATAAGCAATGTCTTTACCTCTTAAATTCAAACACCAGGCAATTTCATCTAAAGCACTAGCTATTAATGCCTCTGCATTGTTTTGCTTTAGTTTTTCTTGAATCTGTTTAATTTTAGTTTGAGAATCCATTCCACTGTATTCCATCGGATAAATGAATATGGGAAGTGTGGATATGGGTGGACGTTCGGTCCATAGAACATTGAAGAGGTCTAGCGAGGTGTTAATGGCTATTCCTTTTTCAGTAAGCACATTTTGCCATTGTTCTATTTGATTGATGGAAAACAGTGTACCATCTAGTCCTATTTTCTGATTTTTATTTAATGTGTTTCTTATCAGTTCAAGTGGAGTAAGAGTTCCTTTAATTCCCTCTTTACAGAGGATGTATTCTGTATCTTTTATCTCTTTAGCTGCTTGAATAAAATATCTGGAGTCAGTCCATAAATAAGCCTTGTTTTGAGTAATTACTACAGTTCCTTGAGATCCTGTAAAACCTGAAATCCAGGTTCTGGATTGCCAATGTAGAGGAGGTATCTCGCTAAGGTGTGGGTCTTTATCAGGGATAATATATGCATCAATCTGATGCTTTTTCATCTCTTCCCTTAAAGCTGCTATTCGCTGGTTTATGATTTCGTTTTTTTTCATAATTTATTTCATTAACGTCAGTTTCTGCAATTTTAATGTGCTAACAAATGTAATGAATAAATAGGATAGGAGTGTATGGAAAGAGTTACTAAATGATAAGAATAACAGCTAAGAACCCTCTTTACCTTCTTTTTATGAATCTTGTAGATTCTTTATTTAAGCTCCATCTATTTTTCTGTCTGCTGTGTAAGGAGTTACACTGTTTAGAGTTTGTATAACTGTATGTGTTAATAAAGCCAGAGGTGTTAAGTGTTGAATGACCCAATGCGAGATTTTCCAAAAGAATGGTCTGTAAAAATGAAAGGGCTGACCTTCTTGATGTCTGCCGGTGATTCTATGATTTTGATGTATAATAAATGATGATAGATTTTATGTCTACATTATGTGTTTATAATAACTACAAGGTAGAAGAAGTTTCTTTGAAGGATTAGTTCCCAATCTTCTTTGTTTAGTTTCAATATGTTGTGATTCTTAAGATAGACAAAAGAGACTGCTGTAACACAGTCTCTTTTGTGTGAAGTTTAAATTTATTTAGAATAGAAATTTAATACCTAATTGAAGATTACCAACCGTCCTGTCTCCAACAGAGTTGAACGGATTTACGTTGAATCCAAAGCTTGAATTGGCTTTGCCATCTTTCGGTTTGTCTCTTGTATATCCGGTATTTAAAATTGTAAATGAGGTTTCAATAGTAATCCAACTATTAATGACATAGTCAAAGCCTGGAGACAGTTCTAAATTGACTGCGGTTGAACTTATTTTAGAATCACTATTGTTTCCCTCTGTTTTTCCAAAAGAAACAGGAAGGGCTGCTTGAGCAAAAAAGTATAAACCACCAGTGATATTCCAGTACTTTCTGGCTAAAGGTTTAATAATTATCGTTTGACTTTTACTGTCTTGTTTTCCTTCTATTTTAGTTTTTCCTCCCATATATCCCACGCCAGCTCCTATAGCAACCGATGGGGAAACAAAACCTCCAAGGATGGGCAGTATGGTTGTAGTTGTTTTTTTGTGCTCAGCGTTCCCTACGTTTTGTTTAGAACTACTAAATTCAACTTGTCCTCCGGCAAACCAGATGCCTTTGAGCCCATCCTGTGCGTATAACCCTATGCTAACTAGAGTCATAACAAAAATAACAATTGTTTTTTTCATAATAATAAAGGTTTAAAGGTTTGAGAAATTAAAATCAACAAACTTGCAAAAGTGTTAATTTTATTGGCTTATCGCCACTGAGAAGTGATATAGTGGCTCTTTTTTCAGCTCAGTTACTAATTTGGGGTAATTTAATAAAATAAATCATAAAAACATCCTATTTTGATGATTATTTTCAAATAAAGGTAATTTACTTTCATAAATAAGACTTGCTTTGTGTTTTGTAAGGATTGGCTGTTTCTCACTAAAAAGCAACAATTAGAGTATCTCGGTGATTTTACAATACCCTTTAAATGGTGATTTGCTTGAATGGCAAGGTGTATTTGTTGTGCTTTTGCTGTCGGTTGATTGTGTGTTTTGTCTTGGTTATCTGTAATTTAGGCTAATCATGTAAATGAGTAATCCTCTTTTTAAAATATTAGATAAAAGTTTTGCGAATAGATAAACTATGTGTACTTTTGCCCCGCTTAATGACAAGTAGAAATAAATAATTTATTAAAAACAATAGAAATATAACATGATTGTAGTACCTGTAAAAGAAGGCGAAAACATTGAAAGAGCTTTAAAGAGATTTAAAAGAAAATTTGAGAGAACCGGAATCGTTAGAGAGTTAAGACAAAGACAACAATTTGACAAGCCTTCGGTTATAAACAGACGCAATAAAAGCCGTGCTGTTTACATTCAACAATTAAAAGATCTGGAAGATTAAATGTGAAATCTTTTTTCTTTGTTCTTCTAAATTATTTTCCTATATTCGTTGTGAACAAATAGTGTAGAGAGCAAATGAATTGTGTGGTTTCTTTTTTGTCTTATTTGCAATTCGAGAAGCGTTATTCTGACCAAACAGTTAGTGCTTATAGAAGAGACTTACAGCAATTTGAATCTTGTGTAAATCAAGAAGCTAGTAGCAATTTTTGGTTTAATGTTGATTCTGATGATGTGAGGTGGTGGATTGCAGAGCTGATGAAGAAGGGGTATGCAAGCTCCTCAGTGAATAGAAAGCTAAGTTCACTTCGTGCATTTTATAAATATTTGTTTGGGCAGGGTTTTATTGATAGTGATCCTATGAGAAAAGTTGTGGGGCCTAGAAGTAAAAAAACTTTGCCTTCTTTTTTGAAAGAGTCCCAAATGGAAGCTCTGTTGGATGAAAGTCATTTCTCCTCTGATTTTGAAGGAGTTAGGAATCGTCTAATTTTGGAGTTTTTGTATTTAACAGGAGTGCGTTCTTCTGAATTAATAGGGCTAAACGATAGTGATGTGAGTGTGAAGCAGCGTGTTATTAAAGTGCTAGGAAAAAGAAACAAAGAGCGTTTGATTCCTTTTGATCGAAGATTGGAGAATGAGATAAAAGATTATCTGAAAATTAGAGATCTTGAGGTTGATAATTGTGCTACTGCTTTTTTTGTTCGTAAAAATGGAGACCGATTATATAGGCGTTTGTTGTATAAAATCGTTCATGATCATTTGTCCGAATTTTCAACATTGAAGCAAAAAAGTCCACATGTGCTTAGGCATACCTTTGCAACTGCAATGTTGAATCATGGAGCTGAACTAAGATCTGTGCAAGAGCTTTTGGGTCATCAAAGCGTTTCAACAACTGCCATATATACGCACACCACTTTCGAGGAGCTTAAAAAAATATATAAACAAGCTCATCCAAGAGCGTAAAAATGAAAAGATTATGGAAGTAAGAATTCAATCGCTAAATTTTGATGCCACAGAAAAATTACAATCTTTTATTGAGAAGAAAGTTCAGAAGCTGGAGCGATTTTATGAAGGTATAGCCCAGGTAGAGGTGGTGTTGAAAGTTGTTAAGCCAGAAACTTCGAATAATAAGGAGGCCGGAATTAAAGTTAAACCTTCATCGGGTGGAGAGTTCTATGCTAGTAAAATATGTGATTCTTTTGAGGAGGCTGTTGATGAAAGCTTAGAGGCTTTGGAGCGTCAATTGGTTAAATATAAAGAAAAACAAAAAAAGATATAATAAAAAAAGCAAATCTTTTGCGAAAAAGAAATAAATGACTAAATTTGCACCCGTTTCATCTCCTCGATGGAAGGGGTGTAATTTACTGAAAAATAGTTGCCTCTTTAGCTCAGTTGGCCAGAGCACGTGATTTGTAATCTCGGGGTC
>CAZOVL010000007.1:0-10438 GCA_964583185.1 uncultured Bacteroides sp.
ACGAGAGGTTTCATATAATAATGAACGTGAAGCATCTAATTTAGCTTTCATCAGTGATAGCATTTCTGCTACCGGAGGGAATTTAAGAATAGCTTGACCAAATTGTTTTCTGTCTTTGGCATAGGCTAAAGCTTCATCATAAGCGTTTTGACAAATACCTACCGATTGTGCAGCAATACCTAAGCGAGCACCATTCATTAAAGACATTACGTATTTAATTAGTCCTAGTCTTCTTTCTCCACAAAGTTCAGCTTTAGCGTTTTTGAAAACTAATTCACAGGTGGGAGCACCCTTAATACCCATTTTATTTTCAATGCGTCGTACTGTTACACCTCCGTTATTTTTATCGTAGATAAACATAGATAATCCACGACCATCGTGCGTACCTTCTTCAGAGCGAGCTAACACCAAATGAATATCTGAATCACCATTGGTAATGAAGCGTTTTACACCATTCAGGTACCAAGTGTCTTCCTTTTGGTTGTATGTGGCTTTTAGCATCACCGCCTGTAGGTCTGAACCTGCATCCGGTTCAGTCAGGTCCATTGACATCGTTTCACCTTTGCATACACGTGGAATAAAGCGATTCTTTTGATCTTCAGAGGCAAACTCATAAATGGTAGAAGCACAGTCTTGTAGTCCCCAAACGTTTTGGAAACTTGCATCACTGATACTTACTAAATCGGCAGCCATAATATAAGGAACTACAGGAAAGTTTAGTCCTCCGTATCGACGTGGCATTGACATGCCCATCAAATCAGCTTGAATACACGCATTAATATTTTCTTGTGTTCCTCTGGCATGAGTTACTCTTCCATCGTTACAAGTAGGTCCGTTTTGATCTACATCTTCTGAATTGGGAGCAATGGTATCTGCACAAATTTGTCCCATAATTTCCAGAACACGCTCATAACTATCCATAGCATCTTCAAAATCGATAGGAGCATAGTCAAACTGGTCTTTATCAGCATAATTTCTTTCTTTCAACTCCACAATACGTTTCATCAGTGGATGATGAAGGTGATGCTTTAATTCGGGTATATCTAAAAAATAATTTTCCATGGTTTTTATTTTGAGTTTTGCTTGTAGTATTTAATCATTTTAGGAACCACTTCTTCAATTGTTCCATTTATCACGTAATCAGCTATTTGGTTTATAGGTGCTTCCGGATCATTATTTATTGAGATAATGATTCCACTTTCTTGCATTCCTGCAATGTGTTGAATTTGACCTGAAATACCACAAGCAATGTATAATTTAGGACGTACAGTAACTCCTGTTTGACCAATTTGTCTATCGGATTCAACAAATCCGGAGTCAACTGCAGCACGACTGGCTCCAACTTCAGCATTTAATGTTTTAGCCAATTCAAAAAGCAATTCAAAATTATCTTTCGATCCTACACCATAACCACCGGCAATGATGATAGGTGCACCTCCTAAATTGTTTTTTGCTTTTTCTACGTGACGTTCAATTACATCAACTACAAAATCACTATCACTCACATAGTCGGCTACATTATGTTTAACCACTTCGCCTTGATATGTTTTAGATACTATTTGTTTTTTCATTACGCCTTCACGAACAGTTGCCATTTGTGGGCGATGTTCCGGGTTAATGATTGTAGCTACAATGTTTCCTCCAAATGCAGGGCGAATTTGATATAATAAATTCTCGTATGTTTTGTTTATTTTTCTTTCCGTATGATCTCCAACTTCCAATGAAGTACAGTCAGCAGTCAATCCACTGGTTAAAGCAGAAGATACTCTTGGTCCTAAATCGCGTCCAATAACGGTAGCACCAAGCAAGCAGATTTGAGGTTGTTCCTCTTGAAATAGTTTAACGATGATAGATGTGTGAGGAAGAGTAGTGTAGGGAGCTAAACGTTTGTCGTCAAAAACGTGAAGTTTATCTACCCCGTAAGGAATAATTTGTTTTTCAATACCTTTTAAATCAGAGCCAATGGCAACTGCTTCTAACTGACATTTCAGTTCATTTGCCAATGAGCGTCCTTTGGAAAGAAGTTCTAAGCTTACCTCAGCTACTTGACCTTCTTCTATTTCACAATAAACGAATAAATTGTTCATTTAAATTAAGATTTTAGAATTAGCCAATCGTGTGGTTAGCTAAAAGTTCAACAATAAGACTTTCTATCTCTTTATCACTTCCTGTTAACGATTTACTTTCTTTTGCTTGGAAAACAATGTTTTCAATTCCTTTTACTTTAGTGGGTGAACCGGAAAGTCCGCACTGTTCTACATCGGCTTTAATATCAGTAACACTCAATTCAGGTATATTTAAGAATTCTCTTTGATCGTACAAATTTGTATAATCAAGGTTTCCTTGTTGTTTTTCTGTAATTGTTTTAGCGTGTTTGTATTTCTGAATCAATTTGGAATTTCTAGGGCGACAAGGTGCTGCCGATCCGTTTACAGTAATCACCAATGGAAGAGGGGCTTTTACCGTTTCAATACCTCCATCAATGTGTCTTTTTATAGTAATACTTTTCTTATTCAGAGCTAGAATCTCTTCTGCGTATGTAACTTGTGGTAAATTTAATTTCTCAGCAACTTGTGGACCTACTTGAGCTGTATCTCCGTCAATCGCTTGTCTTCCACCAATAATTAAATCACAATCACCCATTTGTTTTATAGCAGTGGCAATTGCATACGAGGTTGCTAATGTATCTGCTCCGGCAAAAGCTCTATCGGTTAATAAATACCCGTTATCTGCTCCACGATAAAGTCCTTCTCTGATAATTTCAGAAGCTCTTCCTGGTCCCATGGTTAACATAGTAACAGTAGAACCGGGATATTGGTCTTTTATACGTAAGGCTTGCTCTAGGGCATTTAAATCTTCAGGATTGAAGATTGCAGGTAAAGCAGAACGATTTACCGTTCCATCTGCTTTCATGGCATCTTTTCCAACGTTTCTCGTATCTGGAACTTGCTTTGCCAGCACAACAATTTTAAATTTCATAATATTAGTTTGTTATTATTTGAAATAAATATATTCTTATTTTTTTTTGACAGTACAAATTTAGGGAATGTGTAGAGTTTTCAAACTTTATAGTATTAAAAATGCACAAAATAGTTAAACCTGAGCACTTGGCAAAAAATAACTAAAATAAAAAAGCACTACTCAGTTAAATAGTAACCCGTTGAGTAGTGCTTTTATGAATAATCAAGTGCTTATAAACCTAATTTTTTTGCTATGTTTTTGGGAAGAGCATCTTTATGAACTAAAATATTCATTGTTTTGTATTTTACAAAAGCTTTAGATGCGTACCAAATTCCTTTATACTTACTTTTTGTACCCCACGAGTTTTTTACCATGAAGTATTCTTTTCCGGTTTGATCTTTTGCCTTACCATAAATAAGCATCCCATGATCGTCGGTTGTTTCCCAGTTATCGTAAGCTATTTGTCTCATTTCCTGAGTTACTTCTTTTTCCAATCCGGGTTTTGATGTTAATTCTTCTCGCTTATCTGCAGCAGAAAGTCCGGTCCAACGAGCCATATCCGATCCGGATAAATCTGTTCTCTCCATTTCAGGTAAGACAGCAATTCCATTCCGAGTGAATCCCATTTCACTTACATCACTTCCCCATGCAATGGTAAATCCTTTGTCAATGGCATAATCAAAAACCTCCATAAACTCATCGATGGGAAGATTCCAAGATAGACCATTTCTCCAGTTATCTTGAATCTCAATAGAAAACTGAGTATAAAAAGGATGGTGAGTGTATGAAGTAAGTGAAACATAATCATCAGCTTTGATTCCTAAGCTTTCAGCATAGCTTTTGGGTGTGTACTCTTTACCTTTTACTGTAAAGGTTTCAGGACAAGCTCCTAAGTAATTATCGTAGATAGCCACCAATCCATCTTTCCAAACAGGGCTTAATTTGGAGTGTCTGCCTTTAGCTATGGCATTTACATAACCTTCTGCAACAGCATCTAGCTCACCATGTACGTGTGCTGTATCACCATACATAATGCCTTCCATGGCTTCTTGGGGAACAATTCCGTAGTGTTTTATACTATATATAACATCGTAAAAACTACCTCCGGGTGAAAAAGAGCTAGCTCCTTGCAAACGCACATAGTTAGTTGCTCTGTCCACCATAGTGTGGTGTACTATGAACATCTCAGACAAATCGTGTTCTCCTTTGCCCATACGTAAAAGTTCAGATTCAATAAGACCTAATCCGGAGAAACTCCAGCAAGTACTAGATCTGTTTTGGTTTTTTACGGAGGTAATTGGATTCTCTTTAATTGTGGTGAATTGAAAACCTTCTTCTGTTTTTGTTTCGGTACTATTTTGTGCATAGAGAGCACTAGCTAGAAAAACGAAGAGGCCTACTAGTCCTAATTTCTTTATCATAATATCATATATTTAACAATTATGACAAATATACTTTTAAAAGCTTAAGTTGAAGGTGTATGAATACTTTAAAAGACTTTTTTTATGTTAAATATTAACTACTTCTATAAATAGTGCATCATTCAAGTCGGATAATCTTACGTTTTCATCTTGTATTCAGTGTAAAATTTCTATTTTTACCCTAAGAGAAGAAAAAAGGTCAGGGACCGAGGGGGCTTAGGTCCTAGACCGACCACCTTTCAGTCCTAGACCGACAGCCCTTTGGTCCTAGACCGAGTTTATACCCGTCTATAAGCTTTGTGAGCGGGGTGTTTTATCTCTCTATAAAAAAAGGTTTGTAGAGCATATCATTGATATGCTTTTGGTAAATAAAATAAACAGATTAAATGGATACTTATAGAATGGGTAATGATGTTGGATTGGTTTTAGAAGGTGGAGGAATGCGTGGTGTATTTACCTCCGGAGTATTGGATTACTTTATGGACCATGACATACAGTTCCCCTATGTAATTGGCGTTTCTGCAGGTGCGTGCAATGGTTTGTCTTATATCTCTAATCAACGGGGTAGGGCACGTTTGAGTAACATTGAATTGCTTGAAGAGTATGATTACATCAATATTAAAAATCTTTTATCGAAGCGCAATATTTTAGATAGTGATTTACTTTTCTATGAGTTTCCGGAGCATATTGTCCCTTATGATTACGAAACCTATTTCTCTTCTCCCATGCGATTTATTATGGTTACTACCAACTGTTTAACGGGTGAAGCTAATTATTTTGAAGAGAAAAAAGATAAAAAGAGGGTTATTGATATTGTGAAGGCTTCTAGTAGTTTGCCTTTTGTCAGTCCGGTAACCTATGTGGATAATTTGCCTATGCTAGATGGAGGAATTGTTGACTCCATTCCTTTGGAGCAGGCTATGAAAGAGGGATTTAAGAAGAATGTAGTTATACTAACACGTCCAAAAGGGTATAGAAAAGAGGGGAAAGATATAAAAATACCTTCTTTTATCTATCGAAAATATCCTAAGCTAAGAGATGTTTTGAGTTCTCGTAATGCCATTTACAATCGACAGTTGGAGTTGATTGATGAATATGAAGAAAAAGGATTGATTTTTACTCTCCGTCCATCTGAAGAGATAGAAGTTAATCGACTGGAAAAAGATGTAAAAAAGTTAGAGGCTCTCTATGAAGAAGGATATGAATGTGCCGTTAAAGTTTTTGGAAAAGAGAAAAGATAGTCTTCAAAGAGCAAGGCTACTATCACTTGTTTTTTTACATTTGTAGAGTAGTCGCTTTTATATACCTATAATAAGAATTCAAATGAATCACGGATTTATTAAAGTTGCATCTGCCATACCTCAGTTAAAAGTTGGGTTATGCAGTTATAATGTGGAACAGATTATAAACCAAATAAAGAAAGCTGAAAAAGAAAAAGTAGATGTTTTACTCTTTCCGGAGCTTTCACTTACAGGCTGTACCTGTGGTGATCTGTTTTTTCAACAATCATTGCTAAATAATGCTTTAGTTGCTTTACACTCTATTTTATCTTTTACTCAAGGATTAACAAGCATCGTAATTGTGGGTATGCCTTTGTTGCAGAAGGGTAAACTGTATAATGTGGCGGTAGTCATCCAAAGCGGGAAAATACTAGGTGTCGTTCCTAAGACTTTACTCTCTAATCATAAAGGATTTGACGAAAGACGATGGTTTGCTTTTGATGAGTTGGCTCTTAATGGTGAGGTTATACTATTCAATAATGCAATTCCTTTTGGGTCTGATTTATTGTTTGAACTGGGGTCAAGCAGCTTTGCCATTGAAGTAGGAGAAGCGTTGTTGTCACCTAATCCTCCTAGTTTATCAATGGCTTTGCAAGGAGCTGATATTATTTTCAATCTGTCAGCATTCAGTGAAGAAGTTGGGGGGAATGATTATATTCAAACTTTAGTAAAACATCATTCAGCACAACTAATTGGTGGCTATGTTTTAGCTTCCAGTGGTTTTGGAGAATCAACAACGAATGTGGTTTTTGGTGGAAAAGGTTTAATTGCTGAGAATGGGAAGTTATTAATTAAAAGTAAACGCTTCCAGTTGGAAGGACAATGTGTTTTGAGTGAAATTGATACTGAATTAATTCAAATTGAACGAAGAAAGAATAGTCTGTTTCAACAAAGTATAGAGGAAAATTGGAGTCGGGAGATTCATTGCGAAAAGAGAGACACCCCTTTACGCTTAACCCGAAAATATAATCCGTACCCATTTATTCCTCAAGGACAAGAATTAGATACCCGATGTGAAGAAATTCTGGCTATTCAATCTGTTGGATTAGCTCAAAGAATCAATCATATCAGAAGTGAGAAGGTGCTTATTGGTATTTCCGGAGGTTTAGATTCTACCTTGTCTTTATTGGTTGCTGTACGTGCTTTCGATCAGTTAGGTTTGTCTAGAAAGGGAATAATAGGAGTTACTATGCCCGGGTTTGGAACAAGTTCTCGCACGTATGAAAATGCACATCACTTAATGGAAAAGTTAGGTATAACCATTAAAGAAATTGATATTCAAGAAGCTTGTTTACAACATTTCAAAGATATAAATCACGATATAACCCTACACGATGCAACTTATGAAAATGCACAAGCCAGAGAGCGTGTGCAGATTTTAATGGATATAGCGAATCAAGTGGGAGGACTTGTGGTAGGAACAGGAGATTTATCTGAATTGGCTTTAGGATGGACCACCTATAATGGAGATCATATGTCAATGTATAATGTAAATGTAGGTGTTCCTAAAACTTTGGTGCAACACTTGGTGACTTGGATTGCTACTCACGAGTTGACCGGTGAAACTCAGAAAATATTGTTAGATATTGTAGATACTCCTATTAGTCCGGAATTAACTCCTAGTGATGACAAAGGTGAAATAGCTCAAAAAACAGAAGACTTGGTTGGCCCTTATGTGCTACACGATTTCTTTCTATTCTACTTTATTCGCTATGGATTTACTCCAATTAAAATCTATACTTTGGCAACTTATACATTTGAGGAAAAATACAGTAAAGAAGAAATAAAAAAGAGTTTAAGGCTCTTTATTCGTCGTTTCTTTATGAATCAGTTTAAACGTTCCTGTTTACCTGATGGTCCAAAGATTGGGAGTGTTTCCTTAAGTCCCCGAGGTGATTGGGTTATGCCTAGTGATGCGTCGGTTAATGAATGGTTAGAGGAGCTAGACAAGCTAAAATAATACCAGCTAAAACAACATAAAAAAGAGGAATACTATGGCTTAAATAAAGTATTCCTCTTTTTATTTCTGCTAGTAAGCAGTATGTCTATAGTAAGCCCTTGGAAGAGGGGAGCTCATATCGGTAGATATCTCGTTTTATCGCCATTTTAATGGCACGTGCTAAAGCTTTGAAAATGCCTTCTATTTTATGATGTTCATTTTCTCCTTCAGCTTTGATATTTAAATTCATCTTAGCCGAATCACTTAGCGACTTAAAGAAGTGGGAAAACATTTCTGTAGGCAGTTGACCAATCATCTCACGCTTAAAAGTAGCATCCCAAACTAGCCAAGGTCTGCCTCCAAAGTCTAAGCATACTTGGCATAAACAATCATCCATAGGTAAAGAATATCCATAGCGTTCAATACCTCTTTTATTTCCTAAAGCCTGACGTAAACAGTCGCCTAGAGCAATGGCTGTGTCTTCAATGGTATGGTGTTCGTCAACTATTAAATCACCTTTCACTTGAATGTCTAAATCAATGTTTGCGTGTTTGCCAATTTGCTCCAAGAGATGATCAAAGAAACCTATGCCTGTTGAAATATCACATTGACCTGTTCCATCTAAGTCTAACGAGAGTTTAATGTCAGTTTCTTTTGTTTTACGCTGAACCGATGCTTTACGTTCACCGGCAAAAAGAAAATCAGCCACCCGATTCCAATCTTTAGTTATTAACGCACAAGTGTCTCGGAATTGTTCAGGCACTTCAATCTCCGGATTTTGTAAATAAATAGCTTTACATCCCAAGTTATAAGCCAACTCTACATCGGTTTCACGATCACCAATAACATAGCTGTTGGGAATGTCGTAGTCTTCATTCTCAATGTATTGTGTCAATAATCCTGTCCTCGGTTTGCGGGTAGGGGCATTATCTTCCGGAAAGCTTTTATCAATCAAAACATCCTGAAAAGTAATTCCTTCGCCTTCTAAGGTTTGCATCATTAAGTTATGTACCGGCCAAAATGTCTCTTCAGGGAAAGAAGACGTTCCCAGTCCATCTTGATTGGTAACCATAACCAAATCGAAGTCTAGTTTTTCCTGAATAAAGCTCAGGTTTCTCATCACTTTGGGATAGAACTCTAGTTTTTCATAAGCATCTAGTTGATAATCAACAGGAGGTTCTATAACTAGTGTTCCGTCACGATCTATGAATAAAAATTTCTTTTTCATTTATACGATTGTAAAAAGTTGAGTAATTGTGAGTTCTCTTCAGGAGTACCTATGGTCAGGCGCAGACAGTTTGCACAAAGTGCTACTGAATGACGATTTCGTATGATAACTCCTTGTTGAACCAGATAATTATAGATGGCATTGGCATCGGTTACTTGAATTAAAATAAAGTTAGCATCCGAAGGATAGATTTTGGTAACGCAAGGAATATCTTTCAAACTTTTTTCAACACGTGCTCTCTCCTTTATAATCTCCTTAGTCCAGCTTTGAATCGTTGCATATTCTTTTAGCAAATCTAAAGCCTGATTTTGTGTTAACTGGTTAATATTATATGGATATTTCACTTTACTCATTAGTTGAATAATTTCAGGTGAAGCAAAAGCCATTCCTAAACGGATAGCTGCCGATCCCCATGCTTTAGAGAAGGTTTGTAACACCACTAAATTCGGGAATTTGTTCAATTCTTTGGCGAATGAAGGTGAGTTGGAGAAATCAATATAGGCTTCATCTACTATGACCAATCCTTCAAAACCTTCTAGTAATTTGATAATCTCCGTTCTATCCAAGTCGTTTGCAGTTGGATTATTCGGAGAGCAGAGAAAGATGAGTTTTGTTTGTTGGTCTGTTTTATTTAATAACTGTTGTGCATCAAATTGAAAGTTTTCATCTAAAAGCACACTTCGGTAAGATATATCATTGATGTCGGCACAAACCTTATACATTCCATAAGTGGGGTCTATAGCCACCACGTTATCCATTTGAGGTTGGCAAAACACCCTAAAGAGTAAATCAATGGCTTCATCGCTACCATTGCCTAAGAAAATAGACGATGTAGGAACTCCTTTAATTTTACTTATCTCTTTCTTTAATTCTCTCTGTCCCGGATCAGGATATCTATTGTATGGATCACTATAGGGATTCTCATTTGCATCTAAAAAAGTAACCTTTTCTTCTCCTTTATATTCATCGCGAGCAGAAGAGTAGGGTGTTAAACTCCATATATTAGGGCGAGTCAAATCTTTTAAGTTCTTCATGTTTATCTTTTCTCTTGTATTGTTTTTAGACGAATGGAGACTGCATTTTTGTGTGCATCCAATAATTCATTTTTAGCTAGTACTTCAACCGTAGGTCCTAGGTTTATCAGTCCCTTAGGTGTGATTTCTTGAAAGGTGGTTTTTCTAACAAAACTATCTAGGCTAACCCCACTATATGCACGGGCGTGTCCATTGGTGGGGAGCGTATGATTTGTTCCCGATGCGTAGTCTCCGGCACTTTCAGGAGTGTATGAACCTAGAAAAACTGATCCTGCATTAATCACTTGATTCGCTACTTGATGATAATCTTTTACTTCCAAAATGAGGTGTTCCGGAGCGTAAGCATTGATGATTTTCATTCCTTCATCAATGGAATTTGCTAGGATTATCTTGCTGTTTATCAGTGTTTTCTCTGTCATTTCTTTTCGAGGAAGGGCCAAAAGTTGTTTCTCTATTTCTTCTTCTACTTTAGAAATTAATTCTTCATCTGTAGTTACAAGAATAACTTGGCTATCGATGCCGTGTTCTGCTTGAGACAATAAATCGGCCGCAACAAAAGCCGGGTTGGCCGATTC
>CAZOVL010000007.1:10538-54515 GCA_964583185.1 uncultured Bacteroides sp.
GAATTTCCGGTCGTCTTAAAATTTCCTCCCATTGATTGGGTTGGGGATATTTTATAATATTCATTGTTTTTTTGTTTTAAGGAATCATTTTTTCGATGGGAAGAACAAGAATGCCTTCAGCCCCCATTTCTTTGAGCTTTCCTATGATATCCCAAAAGGACTTTTCATCTAACACCGTTTGGATGGAGCACCAGTTTTCATCGGCTAATGGAACTACTGTTGGACTTTTCATTCCCGGTAAAATGGTGAGTATTTTGTCTAGGCTCTCTTTGGGAGCATTCATTAAAACGTATTTTTTGTCCTCTGCCATTTTAACTGCATCCATTCTGAATAATAGTTCATCTAAAATGGCTTTCTTTTCAGCAGACAAGGTGCTGTTCCCAATTAATACAGCCTCAGACTTCATTACAACTTCCACCTCTTTTAATCGATTGCTTACCAAGGTAGATCCGGAACTTACAATATCGAAAATTGCATCGGCCAATCCAATAGAAGGCGATACCTCTACTGAACCTGAAATTTCGTGGATATTAGCCGATAGGTTTTTTTCGTCTAAAAACTTTTGAAGAATCACAGGGTAGGAAGTAGCTATGGTTTTATCATTAAACCAGGAAGCATCTTCATAATCTATATCTCTGGGAATAGCTAATGATAATCTGCATTTGCTAAATCCTAGACGTTTAATAATTTGAGTTCTTTGTTTCTTTTCATTAAACTCATTTTCTCCTACAATACCTATATCTGCTACTCCGTTAGCTACCGATTGAGGTATATCATCGTCTCTTAAATAAAGCACTTCCACAGGGAAGTTAGTCGATTGAACAAGTAAGGTTCTTTTTAATGAACGAAGTTTAATTCCTGCTTCTTGTAATAATTCCATCGTATCGTCGTGGAGTCTGCCTTTGGCTTGTACTGCAATTCTTAACATAATGGTTCTATTTTTTTATTATTTAATTTCTAATCAAAATAAAAAAGGCTTACCCTTACCGGTAAGCCTTCATTATTGTTTTTATGTATGTAAATTAAATACAATACCCCAATTGCCTACCGAAAGTTATCGCTAGGTAAATGATGATGGTTTGTATTTGTTCTTTTCATATCTATGTTTTAATTGTTAGCAAAAATAGCTTATTCGTTTCAAAAAACAAAAGAAAAGGCTTATATATTTTCAATTAGTTTGTGAAAGAAGCTGTTTTTGTGTAAATGCGTGTGTCTTAGTTTCCTTGTAATTTCTTTGGATTACTCTTCACTCGTTTTTCTTAAATCCTTTACTCGGACTGCTTTTCCTTCTTGTTGAGGCAATGAGCCTTTTTTTACAAACTTAAGAGTAGGAGTAACTAAAATTTCATCGCGTAAATCTTGCCTTATCTTTTTATACAGTTTTTCCAGTACAACATAGTTATCAGTAGGAAGTTCTTTAATTTCTACTTCAACAGTTAATGATTCTTGTTTGTCTATTTTATCCAAGGTTATCAAATAATTACTGGAAAGTTCCTGATAATTCATCAGGATTTTCTCTATTTGCATTGGAAAGATGTTAACCCCTTTGATTATTATCATATCATCACTGCGTCCTGTAATACGATCAATAAGTAAATGTGTTCTGCCACAGGGGCAAGCATAGGGGAGTACTCGTGTCAAGTCACGGGTTCTATACCGGATTAAAGGCATCATTTCACGATTTAATGTGGTTAAAACCAACTCTCCGGTTTCTCCTACAGGTAAAACTTCACCTGTGTCAGGATTAATGATTTCAACTAAATAACTGTCTTCCCAAAGATGCATTCCGTGTTGCTCTTTACATTCAAAAGCAACTCCCGGGCCGTTCATCTCGGTCATACCGTAGCTGTTATATGCCTTTACACCTAAGAGATTTTCTATTATTTTCCGTTGTTTATCAGTGTGAGGTTCAGCTCCAATAACCAATGTCCTTAAAGTAGACTGTACAGGATCAAGTCCTTCTTCTTTAAATACTTCAGCTAAACGTACAGCATAACTTGGTATGGCGTGTAAGGCTGTAGTTCCAAAATCGGTGATAAACTTAATTTGTCGCTTGCTGTTACCGGCTGCAGCAGGTACGGTTAAAGCCCCAAGTTTTTCAGCTCCATATTGGAAACCTAATCCTCCGGTAAACATTCCGTAGCCCGAACTATTTTGAAAAACATCCGTATTGCGTATACCTACCATATATAAGCAACGAGCTACTAGATTAGCCCAGTTGTCTAGGTCATTTTTTGAATAAACCACAAGGGTGGGATTTCCTGTTGTACCACTGGAACTATGAATACGAACACCTTCACCTTTAGGATTGCTTGTAGCTAATTGAAAAGGGTAGCTGTCTCGCAAATCTTGTTTAGTAGTAAAAGGCAATTGTTGGATATCTTCCAAATGATGAATCCTTTCAATAGAAAAACCTATCTCTTGAAATCTTTTTTTGTAAAAAGGAGATAGTTGTGCTCTTTGTAAAGTCTTTTTTAGCCTGTTTAGTTGCAACTCTTTTAATTGCTTTGTAGCTAAAGTTTCAATCTCTTGTTCCCAGTAGTTTTTATTCATTACTTATTAAAACTGTAATATGTAATATAAAATCACTAAATACTAAATTAAGTGTTCGGCCGCATCTTTTCCGGCTCGAAGCGCTTTAATATTCAAATCTACAATTTCTTGTCCTTTGGATTTGAAAATATCGTTGATGCTCTCTTCAATATTTTCATATTTCATATTTAAGAATGGGGTAGTAGCTCCTAATAAAACAATGTTGGAAGCACGTAGTGACCCAATTTCTTTGGCTATTTCATCTACATTTAATAAAACATGATTGGGTAATGCTTTGATTTCATTCCATACCTTGTTTTCATCCGGATAATTATCAATGTTCTTAAAAGGCACTTCATTTGAAACTACCCATCCATCCTTATTAAGATAAGGCAGATAGCGTAATGCTTCCATCGGCTCTAAGGATATAATTAAATCGCAAGCCCCTTTGGGAATTAAATCGGAAGATATGGGGTTACTACTTAATCGAAGATTTGATTGTACATCTCCACCTCTTTGACTCATTCCGTGAACCTCTGCTTGTTTTAAATATAGATTTTCTTTGATAGCAGCCTGTCCAATAATTGTGGCAATAGTTAGAATACCTTGTCCACCTACGCCAGAAAGTATAATATCTTTTTTCATTGTTATTTTTTCTTTCTACTCCTTTTTAATGTCTGGATGCACTCTCTTCTAGGGATGATAACTGATACACCATTGTATTCAATTTCTTCGCGGAGCATTTCTTTCATGGCTTCGTGATTTTTCTTTAATGGAACAATCACACGTACATGTTCCTCTTCAACACCTAATCCTAAACAGATAGATTCAATACGGCCTGTTCCGGCTGAATCTTGTCCACCTGTCATTGCTGTCGTTTCATTATCCGATATAATAATGGTAACCTTGCTATTAGAGTTTACACAATCTAATAATCCGGTCATTCCTGAATGGGTAAAGGTGGAGTCACCAATAACTGCAATGGAAGGATGTTGCCCTCCATCTGCTGCACCTTTTGCCATGGTAATTGATGCCCCCATATCCACACAAGAGTCAATAGCGTGAAAAGGAGCTCCGGCTCCAAGCGTGTAACAGCCTATGTCACTTAGAACTTTTGCTTGATTATATTCTGCCACTACTTCATTCAGAGCAGTAAATAAGTCGCGATGTCCGCATCCCTGACAGAGTGCAGGAGGTCTCATTTCAACAGAAGGTGATGCTTGATAAGACTCAGGAGTTTCTTTACCTAAGGCTCTTCCTACATTATCAGGATTTAGTTCTCCTGTACGAGGCAAAAGACCATCTAATCTACCTTTTACTGTAACTCCTATACTCAATAAACCTTTCAGTTGTTTTTCAACAAAAGGTTGTCCGTCTTCCATGACTATTATTTCGTTACATTCGGCAAAAAGTTTTGCTATGTGTGCTTTAGGAAGAGGATATTGGCCAACTTTTACAATGGGATACTCACATCCTTCCGGATAGTGTTCCATTAAGTAATTGTATGCAATGCCACAAGCTACAATTCCCTTGTCTTTATTTACACCGTCTATATATGCGTTGTAATTTGAGGTGTTGGACTTATCTTCAAAAACCTCTTGTTTATCTACAAGCGATTGATATCTTTTCCGAGCAATTCCGGGAAGCAATATGAACTGTTTAGCATCTTTGCTATAAGAAATTTCATTTTCTTGTAGTTGTTCTTTAACTGCAACCCCGGATCTGGAGTGAGCCAATCGGGTAACAATACGTAATAGCACAGGAACACCTAACTGTTCGGAGAGCTGCAACCCAAAGTAAGTCATATCGTATGCTTCTTGTTGATTGCTAGGTTCCAAGATTGGAATCAATGCAAAATCCCCATAGAAACGACTATCTTGTTCATTTTGAGAGGAATGCATACTCGGGTCATCAGCTACGATAACTACTAAACCTCCATTTACACCAGTAACTCCGGCATTTACAAAACAGTCGGCTGCAACATTTAAGCCTACGTGTTTCATACATACAATGGCACGTTTTCCAATAAATGACATTCCTAAAGCAGCTTCCATAGCTGTTTTTTCATTTGTACACCAGCGTGAATGGATGTTCCGTTGTTTACTCACCGGATGACGCTGTATATATTCAGTGATTTCTGTAGATGGAGTTCCGGGGTATGCATAAACACCGGAAATGCCCGCATCAATAGCCGCTTGAGCTATGGCTTCATCACCCAATAATAATTTTTTGCTCATAAGACAGTAGCTTATTTTATAAGATTAAAGAAAATATTAAGCAAATATACTGAAAACTCAATCTTTTAAAACCTTTTTATCTATAAATCTTTCTTTTATTTAGTGCATCCCAATATTTTCTAGCATTTCGAGAGTGCTCAGCTAGATTGGTGGCAAAGCTATGATAGCCCGAGAAATCTTCTTTGGCACACATATAAATGTAATTGTGTTCCTGATAATTAAGTACACTATCTATTCCTTTAATGGTAGGAATACGTATCGGGCCGGGAGGAAGTCCGGTATATAAATAGGTGTTGTAAGGAGATTCAATTTTTAAATCCTGATTGGTTATGCGTTGAATGGTAAAATCTCCTATGGCATATTTTATAGTTGGATCAGCCTGCAATGGCATTCCTCTCTTTAGTCTGTTCATATAAAGTCCGGCAACTGTTGCTTTTTCGTCGTTTTTAGCTGTTTCTTCTTCAACAATAGAAGCTAAGATGGCCACCTCGTATGCTGATAATCCTATTTGTTCTGCTTTTTGCTTTCTGCTATCGTTCCAAAAATTATTGTGTTCCTTTTGCATACGCAATAATAAATCTTCTACTTTGATGTTCCAATACACTTCATAGGTGTTGGGTATGAAGAATGTCATCAAGCTATTTCTGTCGTAGCCCATATCTGCTAATACACCTTCATCAAAAAGTTGATTGGCAATTTCCAAAGAGTCAATCATTATTTGTTTGGAGATGTGACCAACAATTGCTTCTACATTACGAGGACTATTAATTACTAATTTAGTAGGTGTTTGGTGTCCACGAGATAACTTTTTATACAGTTCAAAAGGAGTTTCACTAGAGAGTATTTCGTACTTACCTGTACGAATATTTTCTCCATATTTTTTGTAATCACAAATCATTTGAAATCCTTTCAGATTTTTAGGATGAGCTTGAGCCGTTATTTTGTGATATATGGAATCTATTGTGTCATCTCTATCAATGTATAGGGTTGCTTTTTCTTCTATTTGAAATTGTGGGTGAAAAATTAAAAAGTAATATCGACCAGCCCAACCAAAGAGAAGTAGTAAAACAACAAAAAGAGAAACAAAGAGAATCGTTTTTTTTTGCATAAATACACGCTTTATTATGAGGGAACAATTAGGGGTCTAGGAGAGAAGCCTCTTCGGTCTAGGACCAAAGGCCTGTCGGTCTAGGACTGAAGGGTGCTCGGTCTAGGACCGACTTTAATGTTGCTTCTGCTACTTGTGAGCCACTATATAATAACACCTTTATAATGTGAATATTTATTCACTAAAATACATTAAGCTAAAAGGAGAGCCGATAGCCGGACTTGAACCGGCGACCTACTCATTACGAATGAGTTGCTCTACCAACTGAGCCATATCGGCATACATTTTTATTATTTACAAAGTTATTGTTTTTGTTTTATTCCTGAAATGAAATTTTCATTTTTAATGCTATTTTAGCATCCTACTATATAATAAGGTATAGGCTACTTAAAAGTGACTTGATTTCAATAAATAATTAGATTCATTTAGCTATCTTTATAGAGTAGGTTTGAATACATTTATGAAGGAGTATTCCAAGAAGATGAGTTGTTATCTAAAAGAAAAAACTACAAGCACTAATTATTATTCAAGAAAATAGAATTTATGGAATCACTAGATGAAAAAACAAGCTTTGATGAAAAATATCATCAAAGAGGATTTAAACGATTTTCTAAAACAGTAAAAATAGTGATAATAGGAGTGTTATCTCTTTTTTTACTTATTCCAATGGTGATGATTCAAGAGCTGATACGAGAGCGAGGATGGACACAAAAGGAAGCCATAAAAGAGGTTAGTGAAAAATGGAGTAGAGAACAGGTTGTTACAGGTCCTTACATTAATTTTCAATATCCTGATGTTGTTGAGGAGGATGGGAAATCTAAAACCATAATGAGAAGTCTCACTTTATTACCGGATGAGCTCAGTGTAGATGGAGAATTGAAAACAGAAGTTCTTAAAAGAGGAATCTATGAAGTAAATGTTTATCAGTCGGAGCTCTTAATTAAAGGTTCTTTCAGCTCCAATGAGTTGTTGAAAAACAAGATCGATATAAGTCGGTTATACCCTGAATCGGCAGCCATTTGTTTGAACTTATCCGATATGCGTGGAATAAGTCAACAAATTGAAATTCAATTGGGTGATTCGGTTTACTCTTTTGAACCGGGTATGGACGGTAAAGGCATTAAAGAAGTAGGAGTGCATGCCATGGTAAATCTTTCTGCCCTGAAAGCCAATGAGGTTATTCCTTATAAACTGAAACTGAATCTAAAAGGTTCAGAATCTATTTTCTTTGTTCCATTAGGAAAAACCAGTCACGTTACACTGAGAGCCGATTGGAATAGTCCTAGTTTTTCCGGTAATTTTTTACCCATAAATAGAGAAGTAACTGAGACCGATTTTACAGCAGAATGGCAAGTTCTCAACCTTAATCGTAATTACTCTCAAGTGCTAAGCTCTCATAACCAAATGTATATTAACGATATTAACGATTCTAGTTTTGGAGTTAACCTGAAGATTCCTGTGGAGCAATATCAGCAAACCATGCGATCAGCCAAATACGCCATTCTTATAATCTTGTTAACTTTTGGTGTTATTTTCTTTACGGAGATTGTAGAGAAAGCACGTATACACGCTTTACAATACTTATTAGTTGGCTTGGCTCTCTGTCTGTTCTATAGTTTGCTGTTGTCCTTTGCCGAACATCTAGGTTTCAATTTGGCTTATCTTTTATCCTCCGTTTTAACAATAGCTTTGGTGAGTGGTTATATGATTGGTGTAATAAAGAAAAAGAAACCAGCCTTTATTATGGCGGGATTATTAGGCGTTCTTTACCTTTATGTTTTCACTCTAATTCAATTGGAGACTTTTGCTTTATTAGTAGGTAGTTTAGGCTTGTTTGTTATTTTAGCTATAGTGATGTATTTCTCTAAAAAAATAGATTGGTTTACTGAATAAATAGAGTTTTTATAGAGATGAGTTTAAACAGATACTTGAATTGTTTTAAGTATCTGTTTTTTATTTAAAGCACACCGTTTCCTTTCTCTACCCTATAATTGGAAAATAATGATTAAATTTGCTTCTTATTTTATTATTAATTAATGAGTTCATTATAGGCAAAGGTCGTTTTTTAGTAGATAGATGGGAAGAATATTAGCTATAGATTATGGAAAGAAAAGAGTAGGTTTAGCTGTTACTGATTCGTTACAGATTATAGCTAATGGGCTGACTACGGTCTATTCGCACGAACTACACGCGTTTTTGAAAGATTACTTTGAAAAGGAGTCGGTTGAACGTGTCATTATTGGCTTGCCCAAACAGATGAATAATGATCCCTCTGAGAATATGAAGTATATAGAACCTTTTGTGCGTTCATTTGAAAAGAAGTACCCTCATATTCCAATTGAATATGTAGATGAACGATTTACGTCGGTTTTGGCACACCGTGCAATGCAAGATGGAGGACTCAAAAAAAAGGATAGACAAAATAAGGCTTTAGTCGATGAAATTAGTGCGACTATAATCTTACAGTCTTATTTGGAAAGCAAACGTTTATAATAAATTATAATTTTAATATGATTTTACCTATATATTTATATGGACAACCTGTTTTAAGAGAGGTTGCAAAAGATATAACTCCTGATTATCCTAATCTAAAAGAGTTAATTCAGAATATGTATGAAACAATGGACAATGCTAATGGAATAGGTTTGGCCGGTCCACAAATTGGATTACCTATTCGCGTTGTAGTAACAGATTTAGATGTGTTATCCGAGGACTTTCCTGAGTATGAAGGTTTCAGAAAAACTTTTATCAATGCACATATTTTAGAGCGGAGTGGAGAAGAGGAAAATATGGAGGAAGGTTGTTTAAGTTTACCGGGAATTTCTGAAACTGTTCCTCGTCAGAATAAGATAATTATTCGTTATCAAGATGAAGAATTTAATGAATATACAGAAGAAATAGAGGGGTATTTAGCTCGTTTACTTCAACACGAATTTGATCATTTGGATGGTAAAATGTTCATCGATCATATTTCACCTTTTAGAAAGCAAATGGTTCGCAAAAAACTGAATAATATGGTAAATGGTAAAGTGAACTGCTCCTATCGATTTAAGTCGGTAAAATAAGAATTACGCACTATTTGATAAAAGGCTCCTCATCCAATGAATAACAAAATAGAAAAATACAAATTGCTTTTAAAGCAAGCAAAATATCTTTTAGCAGATGAGTCTGATTTAATAGCAAATCTGGCTAACATTTCTGCTTTATTAAAAAATACATTTCATTTTTTTTGGGTAGGCTTTTACTTAGTGAAAAATAATGAGTTGGTTTTAGGTCCTTTTCAGGGACCTATTGCTTGTACTCGTATCAAAAAAGGAAAAGGAGTCTGTGGTGCTGCTTGGTTGAATCAGGAATCTATTATTGTTCCGGATGTTTCTAAATTTGAAGGGCATATTGCTTGTAGCCCCTTTTCTAAATCTGAAATTGTTGTTCCTCTTATCTGTAAAGATGAAGTTGTGGGTGTCTTGGATATTGATAGTGACCTCTTGAATACCTTTGATGAGGTTGATCAGCACAATTTGGAACAATTGGTGTCGCTTCTTTTCTAAAGGGCGATTTTTTTCTTAATTTCCTTTAATTTGTTTCAGTTTTGTTGTTTTTTCTGTCGTTTTATAGATGGATAAGGAGTATGCTATGTTAAAATTTTATTCAAAAAGTTAGGGTTTATTTGTGTTTTTTTATATATTAGTACTGATGTATAAGAGCACACGTAAATTTACTTATTTATGAAAAGATTCTTAAATCTATTACCTTACCCTTTTGTTTTTCTACTCTTCTTTATAGCAGGGATAGTTGGAGGTCTTGGAGCTTATACAATCTATGTGTCAAGAGCCTATTCTTATTTATCTGATAAACCTGAAACTTGTATAAATTGCCATGTAATGGTACCTTATTATGGCTCTTGGAGACATAGTTCCCACGCTGAATGGGCTACTTGTAATGATTGCCATGTTCCACAAGATAATATTATTAACGGTTATACTTTCAAAGCGATTGATGGATTATATCATTCTGCAGTGTTTACACTCAATGCAGAACCACAGGCTATTCGACCAAGAGATGCCAGTTATAATGTAATTATGAAAAACTGTATTCGTTGTCATGAACACCTGAATACCGCTTTGGTGGAAACTGGAATGATAACCTATAAAGAGGTAAAAAAGGGAGAAGGTAAAGCTTGCTGGGAATGTCACCAAGAAATACCTCATACTAAGGTGAGTAATATATCCGGTGCCCCCAATGCGTATGCTCCTTTACCTAAATCTCCGGTACCCGATTGGCTAAAAAGAAGAATGAATGAACGAAAAAAATAATATAAAATATGTTGAAAAGATTAGCAGAAGCAATTAGAAAAAGACCCTCTATTGGATGGGCTATCTTTTTTATTACATTAGTTGGGGTGTTTTTACTTGGTCTGTTAGCTGCTTCCATAACGGAGCGCCGAGCAGAAATAGCTACTATTGTAGCCAATAGAATAGATAATATTGAACCCAATGACCCTCGAAGTGAAAACTATCAGAATAACTTTAGAAGAGAGTATGATACTTGGAAGAAAACACAAGAAATGGATTTTCGTAGTAAATACAATGGAAATCAAGTATCCGATGTGTTAGCTGAACGTCCGGAGATGGTTATTCTTTGGGCAGGATATGCTTTTGCTAAAGATTATAATGCACCCAGAGGGCATATGTACGCTTTGATTGATAACAGAAATACACTTCGCACAGGTACTCCGGTAAATCAAGGAGATGGACCACAACCTGCTGCTTGTTGGGTTTGTAAAAGTCCGGATGTTCCCCGTGTTATGAGAGAGCAAGAGATAGATGGTTTTTATACACATCAATGGGGCGATTTAGGTGATGAAATAGTTAATCCTATTGGATGTGCTACGTGCCATGATAGTGAGACTATGAATCTGCATATTTCACAACCTGCTTTAATTGAGGCTTTTCAAGCGATGGGAAAAGATGTGGAAAAAGCTACACCTCAAGAGATGCGATCTTTAGTGTGTGCCCAATGTCATGTGGAGTATTACTTTGCAGGAGATCAGAAAGTGGTTACTTTTCCATGGAAAGAAGGGATGACAGTGGAGAATATTGAGACTTATTATGACGAGTTTGAGTTTACCGATTGGGTGCATGGACTGAGCAGAGCTCCTATGTTAAAGGCACAACACCCCGATTATGAGGTGTTTTTATTAGGCACACATTCACAAAGAGGTATTTCCTGTGCCGATTGTCATATGCCTTACACTTCAGAAGGTGGCATTAAGTTTTCAGACCATCAATTAATGAGCCCTTTAAAGAAAATAGACAAGACTTGTCAGGTATGTCACCGAGATAGTGAGGAAAAATTAAGAAATTATGTATACGATATCCAAGATAAAGCCAATGAAATCAGGAATCGTGTAGAAACTGAGCTATCTAAAGCCCATTTATTAGCAAAAATTGCTTGGGACAATGGTGCAACAGAAGATGAAATGAGTCAGACTCTGAAACTTTTACGCCAGTCGCAATGGCGATGGGATTTCTCTGTCGCCACTCACGGAGGATCATTCCATGCTCCTGTAGAAATTCAGCGTATTTTAGCGCATAGTTTAGATAGAGCTCTTCAAGCTCAGCTAGAGGTTCAGAAAGTATTGTATGCTTATGGTGTTGTAGATGCTACTTTACCCGATATTTCTACTAAAGAAAAAGCACAGAAGTTTTTAGGATTAGACATAGAGAAAGAAAAGAAAAATAAAGAAGAGTGGATTAATACCGTTGTTCCTCAATGGATTGAAAAAGCTAAATTAAACGGAAAAATTATTGCAGAAAGATAACTCTATTATAACTTTATGATTTATAAGGGTGTCATTGACAAGATTTGTTATGGCACCTTTAAAATTAATAAGAATTGATGAAGAATAATTCGAAACGTTTGATGTGGCAATTTCCGTGGAGGTATAAAGAAAGTTTAGCTTTTGTTATAGGAATAATAGGGGTTGGTTTTCTTTTACAAATAACAGTAGGGAACTTTAATTATTATCTGTTACATTTTCCAGTAAATCTAGGAGTTGGCTTTTTTTTAGTTCTGTTGGTATCGGGGCTATCTTTTATTAAGAATAATGCTTTTATTCGTTGGCTGTCTAGTGTTCCTCTTTCTGCAAGCTTAATGAGTGGACTACTGTTTTTAACTCTCTTTATGGGATTGATACCTCAATATGTTCGTATTAATCCGGATTATCACATTCATTTTAATGAGGCTTCATTTGTTGAGTTAATCGATTATGGATTATATAAATTGGGGCTCAAACAGGTAACCACTTCTTGGGCTTTTGTTTTTATTTATAGTTTAACTCTATTGGTTTTAGGTTTAATTATAGCCAACAGACTTCACCGATTCAAATGGAAGGATTTTAGTTTTTATTTGCTCCACTTGGGCTTATGGCTGTTTTTATTTGCTGCCGGATTGGGTGCTTCCGATCGGCTGAGGTATGTAATGTATGTTGAAGAGGGAGAGGTTGAATGGCGTGTTTTTGACGATGATGAGAATATGTTAGAACTTAACATAGCCATAGAATTACACGACTTCATTATGGAGGAATATTCTCCTAAACTTGCTGTGATTGATAAATTTACTGGTGATGTGCAACCTACGAAGCACCCGGCCTTTTATCAAATTGATTCTAAACAAACACAAGCCGATTTGTTTGAATGGCAAATTACTGTTGATGAGTACATCCATGAAGCGGTTAGGAAAACAGAGACTTCATTTCAGGCGATACCCATGTTGGGTTCTATGCCTGCTGCAAAAGTAACAGCTCGAAATAAGAAAACTAACCATATTGTCTCCGGATGGGTTACTTGTGGCAGTGTAGATCAATATGTAATGCCTCTCGATTTGGATTCAGTCTGCTCTCTTGTAATGACAAAACCCGAAGCTAAACGGTTTGCGTCTGAAGTTACAATACTGGCTAAGGACGAAACAATTGAACCTATACATACTACACTGGAAGTAAATGAACCTTTGAGAATAGGCGATTGGATGATTTATCAATACGATTATGATCACACGCTGGGAAAAGCTTCACAAATGAGTGGTTTTGAGTTGGTTTACGATCCGTGGTTAAATGTAGTTTATTTAGGTATTTTGCTTTTAGCTTTAGGTTCAGTTTCAATGATTTGGATGGGTAAAAAGAAAAAACAAAGTGTATGACTTGGAATGAATATTTGCTTTTTGCTATCCCTTCAATGGGGTGTTGGTTATTAGCTGGTGCTTTAGTTTTTAAGGTGAAACAAAAGTTTTGGGTTGACCTTTTAATGCTTGTAGGAGTTGTTTTGTTTGCGGCTTTCATTATTGGATTATGGATAGGTCAAGAACGTCCACCTTTAAAAACAATGGGTGAAACGCGATTGTGGTATTCTTTCTTTTTGGCTTTAATTGGTTATGTTACCTACAAGCATTGGGACTATAAATGGATACTTGGTTTCTCGGGAATCGTAGCCTCTGTCTTTGCCATTATAAATATTATTAAGCCTGAAATACATTCAACAAATCTTATGCCAGCCTTGCAAAGCTATTGGTTTGTTCCTCATGTAACCGTTTATATCCTTTCTTATGCTATGCTGGGAGCAGCTACCATTGCTTCATTGATTCAATTACACAAAGAATATCATCGTAAGTCAAGTGATGCACTGTATCTTTTTATTGATAATTTGGTTTATGTAGGGTTTGGTTTTTTAATGTTGGGATTGCTTATGGGAGCACTTTGGGCAAAAGCAGCGTGGGGACATTATTGGTCTTGGGACCCAAAAGAAACTTGGGCTTTTATTACTTGTGCAGGCTATTTAATTTATATCCATATGCGCATACAAAAAAAACACGCCAAAACTACTTTGTGGGTGTTGCCATTCTCTTTTCTTCTATTACTAATTACGTGGGTGGGAGTTGCTTATTTGCCTGCAGCTCAAAATAGTATCCACGTTTATTCTTAAGAGGAAAATAAACGTGGAGAGTTTGTTTGACGATTTTTTTTATGCTTTTTGAAACTGAATCATCATCCAGCGATTTTTAGTTTGGCTACTAACTTCAACTAATCCAAGTTGACTGGCTTTATTTCTTAATAAATCAGCATCTTCTTCATAAAAACCACTAATCATTAAAGTTGCATTGGACTTCATTGCTACACTGTACTTTGGCATATCTTCCAGTAATATATTCCGATTGATGTTTGCAAAAATAACATCAAATGTATGAGCATATGCATCCAATGAGTCAGCATTTCCCAAAAGGACATCAATGTTGTTTAGTTCGTTAAGTGAAATATTTTCCTTTGCGTTCTTTATACACCAGGAATCTACATCAATAGCCGTAATTTGTTTGGCTCCTTTCATTCTAGCTAAAATGGCAAGTATACCTGTTCCACTGCCCATATCTAATACCATTTTATTTGAAAAATCTTGTTTCAAAATGGATTCTATCATTAAACCGGTTGTTTCATGATGACCAGTACCAAAAGACATCTGAGGATTGATGATGATGTTATATTCTTTTTGTGGAATATCTTTATGAAAAGTGCTATGGATAATACATTGGTCGCCAATGACTAAAGGTTGAAAATAGTTCTTTTCCCACTCTTCATTCCAATTTTTGTCTTCCAATTCTTTATACGAGTAGGTTACAGAAACCTCTTCATTGAAAGGGAGGTTTACTATGCATTGATCCAGTTCTTCTTTGTTGTATAAACTAGTGGGGATATATGCTAATAAGTAGTTTTCTTCTTCAGCAAAACTGTCAAAACCTATTTCTGCTAAGAATGCAATTAAAATATCTTGATAACCTTTGTGGTTGGGCGTGATTTTAATTTCGAATTCCAAATAATTATTCATATTGTAACCTTTTTTATATCAGGCTTTTATGTCAGAACAAAAGAACCCGATTTTTTGTTTTATTTGTTGAGTAAGGGGCTAGAATTATCCCTGATGACACAAAGATAGATATAATAGGGAAATCCCTAATATAGTATGGGGGAAATCTTTCCTTATAGCTATATTCATTAATTATATTTGTATTGAGAGAATGTGTAACTTAAATAAAACAAGAAAGATGAAAAAGAAATTAGCTTTGATATTAAGTACCTTCTGCCTTTCTATAACTGTTATGGCACAAGGTTATGTGGATGACCTCTACTATCTTTCTTCTGACAAAAAAGATAAAAAAGAAAAACCTGCTGAAAAGAAAGTTAAAACAGAGGTGACAAATGTTTATTTAGCTCCCGGATCTACTGTTGAGGTTAGGGAAAAGGTTAAGAAGCCTAATCAACGTAGTGTTGATGAATATAATCGTCGTTATTCCAATTCTTCCGATTCTTCTTCTGCATATGTTGAAGATGAATATGTATATGATGAGGATGACTATAACTACGATAATAGAGGGGAATGGGTTGGCGGATTTCAAGGGTCGCAAGACGATTATGAATATGCTGAGCGCATCATTCGATTTAAAAATCCTCGTTATGCTGTAAGTATCAGTAGTCCTTATTATTGGGATATAGTATATGGTTTAAACTCATGGGACTGGAATGTTTACACGGATGGTTTATATGCTTATGCTTTTCCAACTTTTTCAAACCGATTATGGTGGAACTGGCGATTCGGAGGTTCTTTTGGAATGAGTTGGAGCTGGAGTCCATATTATTCTAGTTGGCATTATCCACATTATTGGGGTAGCAGTTATTACGGACATTATGGTTATTATGGACATCATTATCACCGTCCTTATTATTGGGATTATTATCGTCCACATTATTGGGGATACAGTAGACCTTATTACAACCGTTCTTATACCAACAGAAGATATTATGGATCGTATGGTAGTGATTACATAGGTTATGGTGGCCGCAGAAGTGTGGGAACTAGCCGTAGAAGTGTAGGAGGAAGCAGTGGTACAAGTACACGTAGAGTGGTAGGTTCTGATGGTTCTTATTCTACAAGAAGGACTTCGGGTACTAATGTAAACAATAATACAAGTTCTCGTAGAGTAGTAGGTACTCGTGCAGATGGTACAAGTACACGTAGAGTGGTAGGAACTCGTACAAATGATAATACAACAACTAGACGTTTAGAGAGTACTTCCAGAAGAAGCAGTGGAAATACAACAGGTACTACTGTAAATAGAAATCCTTCAACAACACAAGGAAATCAAGGTACAACAACTAGACGTTTGGAAAGTACTTCTCGCAGAAGTAGTGGAACAAGTACAGGTACATCTACTCGCACTCCTTCTTCAACTGTACGTAGCAGTGAAGGAACTTCAAGAAGAACAACTACCTATACTCGCCCAAGCAGTACGCGAAGAACAGAATCTACGGTACGTTCAGGCTCAAGTAGCAGTACGCCTCGTTCAACGGTTTCTCCACAGAGTACAACCAGACGTAGTACTTCAACCTATAGTCGAAGCAGTACTTCAACGCCACGTAGTTCAACGGTTGCTCCATCCACTTCAAGAAGATCATCTTCTCCATCTTACTCACCCTCTTCTAGCAGTAGAAGCTCTTCTCCAAGAGTGTCTCCTTCTAGTGGGTCTTCAAGATCTAGCGGTAGTTCAGGTGGTACTTCCAGATCAGCTGGTACATCTCGCAGAGGCAGGTAGTAGTTAAACGATAGAAAAAAGAATGAGATGAGATAAATTCGATTCATTTATCCTAAAAAAAAAGCAATGAAAAGATATTATATGACAATAGTTTTGAGTCTGTTTTGCCTGGGCATGGTAACAGCTCAAACGTTATACGATGGTATAGAGTTTTCAAATAAAAACCTAAGTGGTACAGCTCGCTTCGTGGGAATGGGAGGTGCTATGGGAGCATTGGGTGGAGATATCTCCACCATTGGAAGTAATCCTGCAGGACTAGGTATTTATAGAAGTAATGATGTAATGACCTCTTTTAGTTTTTCCAGTCACGAAATAGAGACTACTTATGGAGGAAACAAGTTTACAAATAACCGTAACAGAGGAGGATTTGATAATTTTGGTTTTGTGTTTTCCTCTCAGATAGGAAACGATGCACTGCGATTTTTGAATTTTGGCTTTAATTACAATCGGGCTAAAACATTTTACCGAACTCGTGAGATGAGTGGAGTTATGGGTGGGTCTCAAATTAATCAAATGATTACCCAAGCTAACGCTATGTATGATGCGGGTATAGATATCGCAACTCTTGACCCAGATTATAGTCTATTTGATATGAATAATGTAGGTTGGTTAGGAGCTATAGGATTTGAGAGTTACTTATTCAACCCAGCAGCTGAAGGGGGATTTGGTAACATTTGGGAGGGTTCACCCGGTGCCAATTTTTACTCCAAAGAGTGGGGAGGTATAGACCAATACGACTTTAATGTATCTATGAACTTTGTGGATCGTGTTTATTTCGGTGTGAGTGTGGGTGCTTATGACTTAAATTATAAGAAATACTCTTTTTATGGGGAGAACTTATCTTCAGAAGAATACTATGATTTACATAGTACAAAGTGGATTGATGGAGCAGGGGTGGATTTCAAATTAGGTGTTATAGTACGTCCTTTTGAAAGTTCTCCTTTCCGTTTTGGGATAGCTTTCCATTCTCCCACTTTTTACAAACTAACTTTAGGTACTGTAGCTTCACTTTACGCTATGTTGGAATCTGAAGATAATGATGGAAATTGGGGAGTAAATGGTATGTGGAGAAATACAGAAGATGATGTAGGAAGGATGGAATCGGATTTTAAATTAGAAACTCCTTGGAAAGTAAATCTCAGTTTAGGTCATACTATTGGTTCTCAATTGGCTCTAGGAGCTGAATACGAATATCAAAATAACTCTAGTATTAAGTTTAAATATCCTGATGGTGTTTCTATGACAAATGCTAATGGATTAGTAAACGATTATGCAAAAGGGGTACATACCGTTCGTTTAGGAGCTGAGTACAATGTAATCCCTCAGTTTGCCTTTAGAGTAGGCTATAATTTTAGCACAGCCAGTTTGAAAAAAGAATCGGTTAAAGATTTAGCTACCAATAGTATTGAAACCGATACCGACTATGCCAATGGAGAGTCACTTAATAGATTTACTGTGGGTATGGGATATAGGGGGCGTTCTTTTTATGCCGACTTAGGATATCAGTTTAATCATTATAAAGAAAAATTTTATGCCTTTGATAATAAATATCTAGTTCCTGCTGAAGCTACTAACTCAAGGAGTCACGTAGTTATGACTTTAGGCTTTAGATTTTAACGAGATAGCGATTATTGCAAATAATTTCTATAATAACTTTTTGTGTGTAAAGAAAAACCCCATAGCCGTTTTGGTGATGGGGTTTTTTGATTTTAATGTAGTTTATTTGATGTTTTCTAATGACTAGTCTTCCTCCTTTTAATAGCAAAAAAACAGAAGGCTTTCTAGTGTGAAAGCATAGTCACTTTTTGTCTCTTTTTGGGGTTGGAAATCGAGTTTTTTTAAGGTGCCTTAGGGGACGTTAAACAAGGGTGTCAGTCGGTCTAGGACTGAAGGCCCTTCGGTCTAGGACCTAACACCCCTCGGTCTAGGACCGACCGGCCTTGGGTCTTAGACCCCTTTTTTTCTTACTGAGAATTGCTCTTAATATTCCGTTTTATTTTCGGTTTCCATCCACTGTTTAAATGCTTCAATGGCTTCTTCTCGCAAGAATTTTTCAGAAGGTAATTGTCGTTCATCCGGAGCAAGTTTCAGCTCATCGTAAATGAATGAATCATCAAAACCAATTTCTTTGGCGTCTTCTTGTGTATTGCCATAATAAAGTTTGTCCAAGCGTGCCCAATAAATTGCACCTAAGCACATTGGACAAGGCTCGCACGAGCTATAGATTTCACATCCCGATAAATCAAAAGTTTGTAGTTTTTGGGTTGCTTCACGAATGGCACTAACTTCTGCGTGAGCAGTTGGGTCGCACGAGTCGGTTACGCGGTTCACTCCCGTGGCAATAATCTCACCCCCTTTAACAATAACCGCTCCAAACGGACCTCCGTTGTTTTTAATGTTTTCTTTGGATAGCTCAATGGCTTTCCTCATAAAATCGTTTTTTTTCATATGCGATATCTTCTTAAAGTTTACCTAGTATATTATCCATCACCCAGTTGGTGGTGGTAGCACTAATTCCATCGGCAGAACATTTACCTTTGCCTAATAAGTCATCTACTACAGCCTGAATTAAGGGCTGTTGAACATATTTAGGATTTTCAACAACTATTTCAGTACGCCCCTGTTGGTTATGCAGAGCAATGGGATCGAAAGAGAAAACAGAGAAGCAAATCATACCTTTGTTTCCTATGATTTCAATGCGATCTTCTTTAGCCGATTCGTGAGCTACAAAGCACCAGGAGCCACTACCCACTAAACCCGATTCAAATTGAAAACAAGCACTTAATGTATCTTCAACTGCATATAATCCTCCTTGGTTACTTTTGTATCCACTGGCACTTAAAATACAACCAAATAATTCTTGTAACAAATCTATTTGGTGAGGTGCCAAATCATAAAAATAGCCCCCTCCTGCAATATCGGGTTGTAATCTCCAAGGTAAATTCTCCTTGTTATAATCCAAATTTCTGGGAGGTTGTGCAAAGCGTACCTGCACGTTAATAATTTTACCTATTGCATCATTATCAATCAACTCTTTTATTTTCATAAAATAGGGTAGATATCTACGATAATAAGCAACAAAACACTTTACATTAGTCTCTTTGGCTATTCTATTGATGCGTGTACACTCTTCGTAGGTTACAGCCATTGGCTTTTCAATGTAAACCGGTTTTCCGGCTTTCATTGACATTATGGCATAAGTAGCGTGTGAAGAAGGAGGTGTTGCAATGTATATGGCATTTACCTCAGGATCTTGAATGAGCAATTGAGCATCATCATACCATTTTTTTATGCCGTGTTCTTTGGCATATTTTTGTGCTTTCTCTAAGTCACGGCTCATCACAGCCACAACGTTTGAGTTTTCTACTTTTTGAAAGGCGGGGCCACTTTTATATCTTGTTACCTCACCACAACCTATAAATCCCCAATTAATGGTATCTGGTTTCATTGTACTATTAGTTTTGTTTAGTTAGAATAAATATATAACAAAGATACAGAAACAGTCTTGATATCTAAGTTTTTACGAATAACAATTTTAGAATTCAATGTGAATTATTTTGAAAGAAGAGGGTCGTAAAATTCTTATTATTAGTCGGTTCTTCTTATCTTTGCAAAAAAATAAAAATGAAGGCTGAAGAGAAAGAAAGACGTGTGAGTCGTGCAGTAGAATTATTTGAAAAAGGATTTAACTGTTCTCAGTCTGTTTTTGCTGCTTTTTCTGATCGTTATGGTTATTCTGAAGAAGAAGGTTTGGTTTTAGCAGCCTCATTTGGAGGTGGAATAGGCAGAATGCGTGAAACCTGTGGTGCAGCTTGTGGCTTATTTATGATTGCATCGCTTGAAACAGGTTCTTCAATTCCGGGAGATAGACAAGGCAAAGAGAGAAATTACAAAATGGTTCAATCTTTAGCTAAACAGTTTAAGGAGCAAAATGGAGCTCTGCGTTGTGCCGAACTTTTAGGTATTGAGAAACCTAAATTAGGTGATACTAAACCCGAAGAGAGAACAGCTACCTATTATAAAAAACGTCCTTGTAAGCAAATAGTTGCTATAGCAGCACAAATTGCAGCAGATAATTTTGAATAGGCTTTATTTATAAATGAATGCATAGAGTTTTATAGTTAAATAGGTGTTTTTTCGGTAGAGGTTATGCCCGAAAAACACTATTTCCTAGTGATTTTTTTGTACCTTTGTGCACTTAGATTTTTAATGAATTATATGAGGAAAAATATACGTAACTTTTGTATTATAGCGCATATTGACCATGGTAAGTCAACTTTGGCCGACCGTTTATTGGAGTTTACTAAAACCATTCAAATAACGGGAGGACAGATGTTGGATAATATGGATTTGGAAAAAGAGAGAGGGATTACCATTAAGAGTCACGCCATTCAAATGGAGTATGAGTTTGAGGGGGAACAATACGTTCTAAACCTAATTGACACTCCGGGGCACGTGGATTTTTCTTACGAAGTATCTCGTTCCATTGCTGCTTGTGAAGGAGCTCTTTTAATTGTTGATGCTTCACAAGGAATACAGGCACAAACCATTTCAAATTTATATATGGCTATTGAACACGATTTGGAAATTATTCCCATTGTGAATAAGTGTGATATGGCCAGTGCTATGCCCGAAGTGGTAGAAGATGAAATTATTGATTTAATTGGTTGCGATAGAGAGGATATAATCCGTGCTTCGGGAAAAACAGGAATGGGGATTGAGCAGATATTGGAGGCCGTTATTAAAAGGGTTCCTTTTCCAAAAGGAGACGATGAGGCTCCACTACAAGCTTTGATTTTTGATTCTGTTTTTAATCCTTTTCGTGGAGTAATTGCATACTTCAAAATTGAAAACGGTGTTTTACGCTCCGGTGAAAAGGTGAAATTCTTCAATACCGGCAAAGAATATGAAGCCGATGAAATAGGGGTGTTAAAAATGGATTTATCTCCACGTAAAGAGCTTCGTGCCGGCAATGTGGGATATATCATTTCTGGAATTAAAACATCGAATGAGGTGAAAGTGGGTGATACCATTACACACGTTGAACGTCCTGCCGATAAAGGAATATCGGGTTTTGAGGAAGTTAAACCGATGGTGTTTGCGGGTGTATATCCCATTGAAACAGAAGATTTTGAAGCGTTACGTCAGTCGTTAGAGAAATTGCAATTGAATGATGCCTCTCTTACGTTTCAACCTGAATCGTCCATTGCTTTAGGTTTTGGTTTTCGATGTGGTTTCTTGGGTTTACTTCATATGGAAATTGTTCAGGAACGTTTGGACAGAGAGTTCGATATGAATGTTATCACTACAGTACCTAACGTACCTTATCATATCTACGATAAACACGGAGAGGTAAAAGAAATTCATAATCCGGGTGAAATGCCCGATCCGACATTAATTGATCGGATTGAAGAACCCTATATTGACGCTTCTATTATTACAGCTACAGAGTATATTGGCCCCATAATGACACTTTGTTTAGGTAAAAGGGGAGAGATTGTTAAGCAACATTACCTATCGGGTAACCGTGTGGAGTTACAATATACAATGCCACTTGGAGAAATTGTAATTGATTTCTATGATAGGTTGAAGAGTGTGTCAAGAGGTTATGCTTCTTTTGACTATCATTTAAGCGAATATAAGCCTTCCAAGTTGATTAAGTTGGATATTATGTTGAATGGTGAATCAGTGGATGCTTTGTCTGTTCTTACTCACGTGGATAATGCGTATGCTCTGGGTAGAAGAATGTGCGAAAAGCTTAAAGACCTCATTCCCCGTCAGCAATTTGAGATAGCAATTCAAGCAGCTATTGGAGCTAAGATTATAGCTAGAGAAACTATCCGTGCGGTTCGTAAAGACGTTACAGCCAAGTGTTATGGGGGTGACATCAGTAGAAAACGAAAACTGTTGGAGAAACAAAAGAAAGGAAAAAAACGTATGAAGCATATTGGTAATGTGGAAGTACCACAAAAAGCGTTTTTAGCCGTCTTGAAACTAGATTAATTTTTGAAACACAAAATATTATGAACACGTTTATTGGAAAGCTCAACTACTCAATGTTGAGCTTTTTAAAGCACCGAATTAATGGAGGTGTTTTATTAATGATAGTGGCAGTACTTGCTATTATAGTTGCTAATTCGCCTTGGAGTGAACAATATCTGGCCTTATGGGATTTTCCTATGATACTTCAAATAGGCGATTTCAATGTATTCAGTGTGAATGGTGAGCCTTTGACATTGATGGAATTCATTAATAATGCCTTAATGGTATTGTTTTTCTTCTCTGTAGGTCTAGAGATTAAAAGGGAACTTTTAGTAGGAGAATTATCTTCTTTACGCAAATCCTTATTACCTATTATTGCTGCTATTGGAGGAATGGTTATACCGGTAGCTGTCTACTTTCTTTTTGCTCACGGAACACCTGCAGAAGCAGGATTAGCTATACCCATGGCTACTGATATCGCCTTTTCTTTAGGTGTGCTTAGTCTGTTTGGTAAACGGGTTCCCATTAGTTTGAAAATCTTTTTAACTGCTTTTGCAATAGTCGATGATATTGGTGGTATTTTAGTTATTGCCTTATTTTATAGCTCTGATTTGTCTTTAGAGTTTTTGGCTATGGCTTTAGCCATTCTCTTTCTTCTTTTCTTGGCTAATAAGAGAGGGGTTAAGAATAAATTGTTCTATTGTTCATTAGGACTTGTAGTTTGGTATTTCTTCTTGCAATCGGGTGTGAATGCTACGTTTGCAGGAGTTTTAGTTGCCTTCTTAATTCCGGCAACACCTAGTCTTAAAGTGGGTAAATACATCAATAGAATTAAAGACAATATCTCTAATTTCCCGGTTGAGAAAAAAGAGTACCGCATACTTACATCTCACGAAATTAGTTTGTTGAAAAGTATTGAATCGGCTTCCGATAAAGTGATTTCACCTCTGCAAGCCTTGGAAGATAAGATGCACGGTGCAGTGAACTACTTTATTGTTCCGCTGTTTGCTTTCGCTAATGCAGGAATTGTTCTATCGGGTGGATCAATAGATAGTTTGTTTGGTCCTGTAGCCTATGGTATTGCAATTGCGTTGTTATTAGGTAAGTTTATTGGTATTTTCTCTTTTACCTACTTGGCCATCAAATCTAATGTAGTGTCTATGCCCGCAGGTATGACTTGGAAGAGTTTAGCCGGTACAGCATTATTGGGTGGTATTGGTTTTACTGTTTCTCTGTTCATAGCAAACCTATCTTTTACTGATGCTCCTGACTTATTGAATCAAGCCAAGATTGGTGTTTTAGTTGGAACAATACTTTCCGGTGTATTAGGCTATTTTGTATTGAATTTAGTCTTGCCTAAAAAGGAGTATGTGGAACGACAAATGCAAGATAAATAAGTACCATATTGTACTTTAATATACATAGAAAAGGTCGCTTGGTTTATACTTAAGCGACCTTTTTCTATTGGTTCTCTGTGGTTTTAATTTCTATTGGGGGTTAGTCTTTTCAATATATGGAAATAATGCAGTAGAGGAGTAAAATCTACTGTAATACTATTCCCGTATTAGGAATGAGAAGGTTCTTTTATCTTCTGATTTGATAACGCCTGAAGTAAGGATAAGAAATAAATAAAAAGAATAAAATGGAAAAACCTCCGGTACCCAATATAAACTGAAGCGTTTCCATTTCAGATTCCTGGATGTAATAGTAGGCTATCAGACCTAAAGTCAGTCCTATTTCCCAAGATATACTTTGGCTTGTATTTGCTGTTCCTCTTTGGCAATGCGTTGATACTTTAACAAAGAGAGAAATGAATTCCGGCACAATAAGGCCAATACCTAATCCTAATAAATAATTGGGTAAATAAGGGAATTCCGGAATGGCAAATAGTGGATAGGAGAGGCCAATACAAAGAATGCCTACAAAAGCTTGAATAAACACTCTGCGAGAAATACGTTGTAAAAAAGAAAAGACTACAAAAGCTGAACTTAAATATCCACTAATAAGAAAGATAAAGTATAAAGCAGGAGGAGTAGTGGTTGAAGCCAAATGATAAAAAAGCGCAATGGTGCAGCTTATTACAGTGGCTAACGTGATTGAGTTAATTATAAACGGCCAACCTCTAGGTAGAAGAAAGCGATCTAAATGAAGCAAACCAGACCCCATAGGTGCTCTAAAATGCAACTTAAGAGTAAGCAAAAATAAAATTCCTATTAAAGGTAAGGATGCGGAGGCATAAATTAGAGTGAAATTACTTTGTGTTGGAAATAGAATGCAGCAGAGGATGATACCTAGAAGAAAGCCTATGCTCCCCGTCCAAGTAATTGTTTTATTTCCAAAGTTTCTCAATTCTGAAGGGGAGATGTCTATGGCAATAGTTATTCCTATGCTTGTTGATAGCGTACTAAATACCCCATAAGCCATAAGTAAAAGAGGAAACCATTGGTGGCTTACACCTGTAAAAAGTAGAGCGGTTACTGACAAGCCAAGGTAGGAAAATACAGCTATACTTTTATGTTGAAATCGGTCTTGAATATATGAGAGAAAAGGACCTGTAAGTAACACTCCTCCCAAGAAATAAAAAAGTAATAAAGCTGCGTGTTGAATGGAAGAAGAGTTGGATATTGAATGCATTATTGCCGGCAACACCGGCAATAATGTGTAGAGTGAGGTATATAGCAATAAATTGGCTATACAAACCTTAATAAACATAGAGTATAAAGTTTAGTATTGTTCTTGTTCATTCGGAAAATCAGATGTTTTTACATCTTTAATATACTGTTGGATGGCACCTGTCATTACTGAGTGTAAATCAGCGTAGCGACGCAAAAAACGAGGATTAAATCCTTTGTTCATACCCAGCATATCTTGAATTACGAGTACTTGTCCATCAACACCTCCACCGGCACCAATTCCAATAACCGGAATTGCAATTTCCTTTGCTACCTTTTCAGCCAATTCAGCAGGTATCTTTTCCAATACAAGAGCAAAACAACCGGCTTTCTCCAATAGTTTAGCATCTTTAATCAGCTTCTCTGCTTCTTCATCATCTTTTGCACGTACCGTGTAAGTTCCGTATTTGTTTATTGATTGAGGCATAAGGCCTAAGTGACCCATAATTGGAATACCTGCTGTGAGTATACGTTCAATGGTTTCAATGATTTCCTCTCCGCCTTCCATCTTAATGGCATCTGCATGACTTTCTTTCATTATACGAATGGCAGAGGCTAAACCTTCTTTTGAGTTTCCTTGATAGCTACCAAAAGGCATATCTACTACTACCATAGCCCTTTGTGCAGCACGCACTACAGATTGAGCGTGATAAATCATTTGATCCAATGTAATAGGTAGGGTAGTTGTGTTACCAGCCATTACGTTGGATGCTGAATCGCCCACCAAAATTATGTCCATACCTGCACTATCTACAATTTGTGCCATGGAATAATCATAAGAAGTAAGCATGGAAATTTTTTCACCTCTTTCTTTCATTTGGAAAAGACGATGGGTAGTAACTTTTCTTTTATCGTCAGAAATATAACCAGTCATTGTTTTTATGTTTAATGTTATTAGCCATTTTGGACATATAAATCATTCAAAATGGATTTTAGTTATCTGAAAGGACAAAGTTATAACATATATGAAGAATCACCATGTTATTTTTAAACTTTGCAATTATTTGGGAGCTTTACGATACAGATAGAAGGCTATAAATGCATAGAGTATATTGGGCACCCACATAGCAATAAAAGGATGCATATTCCCATTAACGGCAAATGTGGAAGATACGGTCTGGAATAAAATGTAAGAGAAACTTAAAGCCAGTCCAATACCTAAATGAAGCCCCATACCTCCTTTGGTCTTTCTGGAAGAAAGAGAGACGCCTATAATGGTTAGGATAAAAGAGGCGAACGACATAGCTACTCGTTTATGATACTCAATTTGGAACTCTTTGATGTTTCCAAATCCTCTTCGTTTTTGTTTGTCGATATATTTACTTAATTCCGGACTAGTCATCATTTCGTGCTGATTCTTCATTACAAGAAAGTCGGCAGGTTCCATTACAATGACAGAGTCCAAACTCTCACCTTTAATGATGTTTTCATGCATTCCTTCGAACTCACGAATCATATAGTTTTTAATGGTCCAGGTATGAACTTTGGTTGTGTCGTAAGTGATGCTTCGTGCTGTTAAGTGAGACACTAGTTTCTTATCTACAAATTTGTCTAGTGAGAAGCGATATCCTGTTTTACTGTAATCTTCATAACGCTCAATATATGCTATAACACCGGAGTCTACCTCTAATTGCACATTTCTAGCCCTATTGGTTTTTCGGGGTTTGTAATATTTATCCTCAAAATTCAGGCGGGTTACACTTCCTTTAGGTATGATGTAAGCACCCAATGTGAAAGTTGCTCCGGCAATTATAGCTGCTGAAATCATATAGGGTTTTAAGAGTCGCTTGAAACTCATACCACTGGCAAACATCGCTATAATCTCAGAGTTCTCTGCTAATTTTGACGTAAAGAAAATAACTGCGATAAAAACAAATAACGGACTGAATAGGTTGGCAAAGTAAGGAATAAAGTTGAGGTAATAATCAAAAGCAATGGCACTCCAAGGGGCTTCATTATTCATAAAGCGATCCATTTTTTCATTGAAGTCAAAAACCACCGCAATAGAAATAATTAAAGCAATAGCAAAGATATAAGTTCCTAGGAACTTCCCTATGATGTATCTGTCTAATTTGGTTAAGAACTTATTACCTCTCATCTGCCTAAATTATAATCGTGTAGTCACTTTTTGAACCATCATTGCTTTCCAAGAGGTAAAATCACCGGCTATTATATGTTTCCTTGCTTCTTTGACTAACCATAAATAAAAAGCTAAATTATGGATGGAAGCAATTTGACCGGCAAGTAACTCCTTGGCCTGAAAAAGATGTCTAAGATACGCTTTACTATATAATGTATCAACAAAAGAGGCTCCATTTTCTTCAATGGGTGAAAAATCTTTCTCCCATTTTTTATTTTTCATGTTGAGGATACCTTCTTTTGTGAATAGCATACCATTGCGTCCGTTACGAGTAGGCATCACACAATCGAACATATCTACTCCTAATTCAATACTCTCAAGAATGTTGGCAGGTGTTCCAACTCCCATTAAATACCTGGGTTTGTCTTTAGGTAGAATAGCATTTACCAAATCAATCATTTCATACATAACCTCTGCAGGTTCACCTACAGCTAGTCCTCCTATGGCATTTCCGTCGGCTCCTTTAGACGCTATAAATTCGGCTGATTGTTTTCTTAAATCCGGAAATACACAACCTTGAACAATGGGAAACAACGATTGATTATATCCATATTTGGGTTCTGTTGTATTGAATCGGTTGATGCATCTATCCAGCCACCTATGCGTAAGTTCCATGGAGTTTTTGGCATATTGATAGTCGGAGTTTGCTGGTGCACATTCATCAAAAGCCATCATAATGTCGGCTCCAATGGTACGCTCTAAATCCATAACCTTTTCGGGTGTAAAGAAGTGTTTACTACCATCAATGTGTGACCTGAACTCTGCACCCTCTTCGCTTAACTTGCGAATGGCCGACAGTGAAAAGACCTGAAAGCCTCCACTATCTGTTAATATGGGACCATCGAAACTGTTGAATTTATGTAATCCTCCGGCACCTTCCAATACCTCCATTCCAGGACGTAAATAAAGGTGATATGTGTTACCTAAAATAATTTGAGCTTTTATATCCTCTTTTAACTCCGTAGGATGTACTCCTTTTACGCTACCTACAGTTCCCACGGGCATAAAAATAGGTGTTTCTATGTTCCCGTGGTCTGTTTCTAGCAAACCTGCTCTGGCACTACTTCTAGAGTCAGTATGTTGTAAAGTAAACTTCATTATTTGTTTTTTGTCTGCTCTGAAAGAGTGAAATCAATAGGGTTAGCCACTTTTTCTTTTGTTATGGCTAAGTCGAAAACCTCTTTCACATTGTCAACATAGTGGAAAGTTAAACCTTTTAGGTAGATTTCCTGAATTTCGTCTATGTTTTTTTTGTTTTCGGCAGACAGAATAATCTCTTTGATACCTGCACGTTTGGCTGCTAGAATTTTCTCTTTGATACCTCCAACAGGAAGTACTTTTCCTCTCAATGTGATTTCACCTGTCATTGCAATGTTAGCTTTAACTTTACGTTGAGTAAATGCAGAAGCTAATGAAGTAGCCATTGTAATACCTGCCGATGGACCATCTTTTGGTATAGCTCCTTCGGGTACGTGTATGTGTACACTCCAGTTGTTGAATACTTCGTAATCAATATTTAACATATCAGCGTGTGCTTTAATGTATTCCAGAGCAAGCAAAGCAGATTCTTTCATCACATCTCCCAAGTTTCCGGTAATAGTTAACTTACCACCCTTGCTGCGACTCAAGCTAGTTTCCACAAAAAGAATTTCCCCTCCAACAGCAGTCCAGGCCAAACCTGTAACTACTCCTGCATGATGATTTCCTTGATATACCTCTTTAGTATATTCAGGTGCACCTAAATAGTTGTATAGGTCGTCTTTACGAACAGTTTTAGTACTTATTTCATTATCAATGGCGTATTCGCGAGCAATTTTACGAAGTACCTTGTTTATCTTTTTCTCTAACTCACGAACTCCACTTTCTCTTGTGTACGATTCGATGATGCCTTCCAATGCGTTCTTATAGAATTTGACATCTCCTTTGTTCATTCCATTAGCTTCCAATTCTTTGGGAACTAAATGACGACGTGCAATCTCTATTTTTTCCTCGGTAATGTAACCACTCACTTCAATAAGCTCCATCCGATCTAACAACGGAGCCGGTATTGTGTTTAGATTATTGGCAGTTGCAATAAACATCACTTTGGATAAGTCGTAATCCACATCCAAGTAGTTGTCGTGGAAAGCAGTATTTTGTTCCGGGTCTAACACTTCTAATAATGCAGAAGATGGATCACCTTGTCGGTCTCTGTTTATCTTGTCAATCTCATCTAAAACAAAAACAGGGTTAGATGATTTTGCTCGAATCAAGCTTTTGATGATTCGTCCTGGCATTGCTCCAATATATGTTCTCCGGTGTCCTCTTATCTCGGCTTCGTCGTGAACACCACCTAACGACATACGAATGTATTTACGGTTTAATGCTTTAGCTATTGATTTTCCTAAAGAAGTTTTACCAACTCCGGGAGGGCCATATAAACAAATAATAGGCGATTTCATATCCCCCTTGAGTTTAAGGACAGCTAAATGTTCCAATATACGTTCTTTCACCTTCTCCAATCCATAATGATCTTTATCCAGTGTTTGTTCCGCTTTTCTTAAATCCAAATTATCTTTGGTATAGACACCCCAAGGTAAGCTAAGCATGGTTTGAAGAAAGTTTAACTGTGTACTGAACTCAGGCGATTGTGTATGTGTACGCTCTAGTTTTTGTAACTCTTTCTCAAAAGTTTGTTTCACCTCATCGGGCCACTTCATCTTTTCAGCTTGTAGGCGTAACTCCTCAATCTCTTTATCTTGAGAACCACTACCCAGTTCACTTTGAATGGCTTTTATCTGTTGTTGAAGGAAATACTCCCGTTGCTGCTTGTCTATATCTTCACGAGCACGCATTTGTACTGTGGCTTTAATCTCTGCCAATTGTACTTCGGTGGTTAGTATCTTCAATAAATATTTCGCTCTATCCAACAAAGAATCTTTGCTTAGCAACTCAATTTTCTCTGCTATTTTGATGGGTAAATTGTTAGAGATGAAGCTGATTAAATGAAGAGGATTATCAATGTTATTCAATCCAAAAAGAGCTTCTTTGGGTAATTGAGAAAGATTGATGTACCTAACTGTCAATTCCCTGCAAGAATCAATTAGTGCATCATACTCTTGTTCTTCGGACTTTCTTGGCTTTCTGTCTAAAAGTGTATCTACCTTGCCCACTAAATAAGGCTCTTCTTTCACTATCTCTTTTAGCTCAGCACGTCTAAGTCCTTGTACAATAACTGTTGGAGCTTGCTCTGGTATATGAAACACCTTAACAATGCGTCCTACAGTACCAATGGGGTATAAATCTTCAAATCCCGGGTTGTCTTCGTTTTGTTCTTTTTGACAATGTACCGCAACCAATCCTTTTTTTCTTTCCAATTCCTTGATCAGTTGTAGTGAACTGGGACGTCCCACTGCAATGGGCAGAAAAACATTGGGGAAAAGAACCATATTCCTTAAAGGTAAAATAGGTATCGTTTCCTCTATGGTAACATCTGAAAGTGATGTAGAATCGGGTTGCTCTCCTTCAAATTCAGCAATGAATGATAAAGAATCCCCTTCATAATCATTTATGTCGTCTGTAAAATATCTTTTTGTTTTATTGTCCATGAATTATTGCTCCTGGTTTATTTAGTTTTATTATGTCATACTGACAGCCCTAATAAGCGGCTGCAAAGTTAGTCTATTCTTCATTAAGAATGAAAAACCTCGTTAACTAAATTGCAAATTCAGTGCCAAAGACTAAAAAAAATAGTCTATTAGTGATTATTAAGTTTTTTCCTATCGTTTTATTACCCCTTGTTTCTTTCGTTCTGAGAGGGTCTTAGACCGACCGCCCTTCGGTCCTAGACCGAGCACCCTTCAGTCCTAGACCGAGAGGCCTTCGGTCCTAGACCGACAAAAAACTTGCTTTGGGCTGTTTTTCTTAAATAGTAGAAAAGGTGTTATTATATAATCTTATCTTTGAAGTAAATTAAAGTCATAATGTCGTATGAGTAACAGCTTTTTTCAGTTTAAACAATTTACAATTCAACAAGACCAATGTGCAATGAAAGTGGGTACTGACGGGGTTTTATTGGGTGCTTGGGTGGATTTAACAAATAAAAAGAAGTGCTTAGATGTTGGAACAGGAACCGGACTTATTGCTTTAATGATGGCTCAACGAACAGCAGAAGCACATATCACTGCTGTAGAAGTAGATGAGGAAGCGGTAGTTCAAGCTCGGAGAAATGTATTAAACTCTCCATGGAAAGATAGGGTAGAAGTGGTACATTGTAATTTCCTCTCTTTCCAACCAAATCAAAAATTTGATAGTATTGTTTCTAATCCACCTTACTTTACTAATAATTTAATTTCTCCAGATAAACAACGAACCCTAGCAAGGCATAATAACCATATGACGTATGCAGAGCTTATTAATAAGGTAGTTACTTTATTAAGTAATCAAGGGAGCTTTTCAGTTATTCTTCCATTTAGTCAGAAGGACTACTTTATTACAATATGTCAGGAATCCGGATTAAATGTGAAACGTCTGGTGAATATACAAACTCGAATAGGAGTTCCTTTTAAGCGCATTCTATTGGAATTTGTTTTTAGTAAAATAGAAGTCGTCGAAGAAAAAGAGTTGTTGGTAGAAATAGAAAGACACTCTTATTCCCCTGAATATACTAACTTGACAAAAGATTTTTATTTAAAAATGTAATTTTAATGAATTGTAAATCAGCTTGTAATGAAGAAGGAGAAAAAAGAGTTGAAATTTAATTCGTAAAAAGTTTGGAGTGAATAAAGAAAGTCTCTATATTTGCATCGCATTTAAGGATAAAACCTAATGAAATGTACGGGGTGTAGCGCAGTCCGGTTAGCGCACCTGCTTTGGGAGCAGGGGGTCCCAGGTTCGAATCCTGGTACCCCGACAAAAAAAGACAGCTTTGAATATCAAAGCTGTCTTTTTTTATATGTGCGAGCGAAAGAGGGGATGAGGATTTATTGGGATTATGTAACTACTATATTGGAAGTTTTACCGTACACTAATAATTGAATTTATTGCATAAGATGGGACTAAAATAGACTCTAGCCCAAGTCTGAAAACTTACAACTTTATAGGGTAGTCCTATTATAATTTTCAAAAGCTACCTCATCTATCCAAACTATAGCTTTTCCACTGCTCCTTTAGGACTAGGGAAGTGAGTTCCCACCCTTGGGTCCATTATGTTACCTCCAAAACCATCCACCTCATCAGATAATTTATCTTTCATTTTCTTAAGCATAGAAATATAATTTTTATCTCCTAGTCTCTTTAAAGACCATATTGCAATTACTTTTTCAAAGTTTGTATAGTCTTCACTTTCAATAGATGACAATAACAGTTCTTTGCTTGGATTTGTATCTATGTTTCCTAATAATTGTAAAGCCGATACTTTTAAGTGAAAATTATCACAAAGAACAAATTTCTTGATTTTTTCAACGTCAAATGATAAATCAAGCAAATAAGCGGTTTCTAGTGCTACATGCTGTTTAAAGAAAATATTAATTTCATCTTCATTGTCAAAGCTAGCAGGCTTTATGTCTAGCTGTGAGTTAATATAGTTATTAATAATATCCTTCTGAAATGTACCTTTTTTATAGTAACTCCATATGTTTTCAAAGGTCATTTCATAGATCTCTTGTGAGATCAATGCTTGGTGATAGCTGTGCCTATAGGTAGCAACAACACCTATCTCTTTATCAAGGTAAGCATATCCAGAGGTTGGAGTTGGAAGAGAATAACTTCCATTCTCATTTTCTTTTAAAAAGAGATAATAATTATTCCCGACTTCTAAAGACAGATGTACCCCATGTCCGGAACTACTTGTTAAAGTTAAGAGGAAAAACCCATCAATCGTAATTTCTTCTTTGGTTTGGGTACCTCCAATTCTTTTTAGCACTTTCACTTTAGCTGTTAGTCCATCAACTTCTGTTACCTCTCCAAGTATGAATAGGTTGGACTGCTGAATTATTTCTTTTTGCCAAGGTTCGTTCCAAGTTTCAGCTTTTACTTCAGTTAAACAGCATAGGAATAATAACAAGAATAAAAGCTTAAATGTGTATTTCATAATGCTATGGTGTTGTTTTTTATATATTAGATGATATACTAAGAGGGTTTCATCTTAAAGATATTAATATTTTAGAATAAATAGAAACCAACCACATTGTATTTTATTTAACTCGGAAGATGAAGAACTCTTCTTATTCTTTTAACTTATGATGCCTCTACGTTTAATAATAGTATTCGTTTAAGATACTCTTGTTTTTGCCGTCTTTTGTCTCATATCTTGAAGTTACATAATTTGCAACAATATCTTCTTTTCTTGTTTGTAAAGTAGTCAATATAAATAGCCCAGTTAACAGTTGTTTTTACCTAAATCGTATTGTTTTCTTTTTCTTCTAATTGGTCAATATATCCACAGCTATAGTATTAATCGCCTTTACCTTTGATTCTGTGTTGTTGTTAAATGTAACTCTCGTTGTACTAAGTGAAAATCAGTAAAACCAACAATAGGCAATCATTATGGAACTGTTAATCCGCATTAATCTGGATGTTTTTGAAAAGTGGGTTTGCATCTTTCTATCTTAGCTATTCTTTTCTCTATATCCATCTTTTTATTGTTGAAAATAAGATTCACAACTAGTGCTTCATCCGTATGAGGTTTGGTTTGATCGAAGATAAAGTTTCCTAAGCTGTAAAATATAGGACATCCTTTATAGAACTCCTCTTCTTGGATGACGTGAGGATGATGCCCTATAATTGCATTTGCTCCACTATCAATCAGCTTACGAGCCCCTTTACGTTGTATTAAATCTGATGTTTGATGATATTCAGCTCCCCAATGTAATAGCACCACAACATAGGATGAAGGATTAGTTTGCTTAAAATCTATGATTCTCTTGCTTATTTCATCCGAAGATGCCTGACATATTCCCGGTTCATCATCAAGACATACCCAATTTTCAAGAGGAACTAATACCGAATTGAATAAGACAACTTCTATTTTACCCTTTTTTACGATTGTTGGTTCACAAGCCTGCAATTGATTTCCACCATAACCAATAGTGATTATATCAGCATTAGATAGATTGTTGTAAGTGTCAATCAATCCCTCTCTTCCTTGATCTATGGTGTGATTGTTGGCTAATGCTGTATGTGTTATTCCATTTCTTTTTAAGTCTTTAGCCCACTCAGCGTTGGCTCTAAAAATATATTTTTTGTTTATCGGTGATGATATGTTTGTTATAGGACATTCCAAGTTAATGACTACAGCGTCCGATTGATTAAACAAGGTGTGTACTCCAACAAATAAGGAATCTAAACTTCCATTCCTCTCTATCTCTTGTCGCACACCTCTATCCAGTAAGACATCTCCTGTAAAACAGATTGAAAGAGATTCTGCTTTTTCCTTACACGAAAAGCAAGAAAAGAGGAAAAGAAAGAGACAAATATATGTGTTCTTTACTAGCATCCGGAACTATAGAAAACACGTTCTTCTACTTCGGGTTCTGTTCCAATAATTATATCTTTCATCCACTCTTCTTCCTTTGGAATTTTACCCTCATCAAGTCGTTTTTGCCACTCCTCATCGGTAAGTCGGGTACCTAGAGGTTCTACAAACTCGTAGTAGCTAAAAGTGGCACCTTTAGTTAAATATAGTTCTTTTCCAATGGGGACAACAACATAAATAGAATTGACATTTCCTGTTGCAACGTGTAGTATACCATTCTTATTACATTCCGGAACATTACGCGTATATATATCTGCTACTACTGCAATGGATTTATCCGGTCCTTTCACTTGTGACCATTCATCCATATATAGTCCGGGTTCTATTACAGAAAGTGTAAAATACTCTATGCTGCTACCCATATACTCAATGGTGAAATACTCATTATCGTCTAAAACCTCATTGGCTAACTCTTTCTTGGATACCTGAATCAGAAACTTAACATAGTCTGCCAGTTGTTCATTTTTAGCTTTCAAGTCCTCTGTTAACAATCCATTCTTAGCTAAAACATTTTTAGTCAAAATCAATAATTCTGCCAATTCATTCCAGAACTTTAGGTTAGGTTCAACATAACCTTTTACTATCGGGGTTGGAGGGCCACCACCTCCACACTCTGCTGCCATAGGTTGTTCTCCATATAAAATAGCATCGTGCTTAAGTTCAGCCCATGAAGCTAAAGCTGTGTTCAGGTTTTTAAGAGACCAGGCCGCTGTTTGCATAAATTCCGGATATTGTTTATCTGTCTTTTGTAGCTCAATGAGACTCTTAATCCATTTGTTATATACCGATTTATTCCAATCGTTGAAGTGTTGGAATTTTGTTTTATTTTCATTCAATCGAGTTGTAAATAATTCCCACTTCTCCTGATCTCTATAAGTCTTTGTCAATATATCTTCTGCACTTTTTACGCCAAAAGTGGAGAAAATATCTAAAGCACGAGGATAAGCCCGTTCACTATTGGCTCCAACGTCTACCATTTTTTGAATAATATCACTGTCAATTAAATACCGTTGCGGCATAAAATTTATTTTATCAACACAGCTTATTTCTATCTCCGGTTTAATTTTATTTCTTGTTTTAGCTAGTATTTTTAGATTTTCTTCAATCTTATTTATATTCTCTGTAGTAAAGGCTTCCTCAATGCTGTTTATCTGTTGTTTACCGTGAATAAAATCTGTAATATCCATAAACGAGAGATTGTCAGGAAGTCCCACTAAAAAAGCAATAGGCTCGTATATAGACTGGTAGGATTTGTATAATTCTTTATCCGTCAAAAGATAGCCGGAAAAAACAGATTGGTTTAATTTTTCACGTTCATCCAAGCAAAACGGTGCCGTTTGTAGCCACATCATCGCTTTAAAATACTGTTGCATCTCAGAATTGCGAGTATAATGTCCACGTGGTTTAAATAAGCTATAAGAGAAAAAAACTTCAGTCCAGTTCAGGAACTCAGAAAAGTCATCTTCCTCTTGATTTATCTTACTTATTTCTACATCAAAGAATTTTTTTTGTCTTTCCGATAGAGCTAACTCTTTTTGGGTTAGTAGAAAGTATGGAATGGCATAAAATGTAGTATTGAATTCGGCTAGTTTTTTAATTTCATTATCGTTAGAATGGATTAAAGCTTTGGATTTATTGTACATTTTCAAACACAAATCTGTAAGTATGGGGATTAGCTTTTCCTGTTCTATGCTTTTTAGAGTATATGAAAAATACATATGAAAAGCCTGTAAATAAAGATCTGTTGTAATAAAGTTGGGTAGTTGTTTGTAATCGTTTTCCTCATAAAGATGAAACAGCTGAATGTTTTTTCCTCTAGATATAATAAAATTGTTTTCAGCTAGTTTTTTATAGAATTGCTCATCCGTATTTTTGTACTGAAATAGGTTAGCTATATTATTTACATTTCCCAACAGATGAATGCCTTGTGGCGAAAAATTCTCTTTCTGAAGCTCATTCATTCGTTTTTTTATTTTATCTACAAACAACTGTTCTTCTTCTGAAAGTGTTATGTCACTATATTCTTCAGGCATCTCATCTTTTTCCCATAAGTCCCAAACCAACCGTTGATACCAATCGGTATTGGCTGTGAAAAAACCATTAATATCAGCCTCCATAATGTGTAAACCGTGAATAGCATAGACATAGTACAACCAAATTTTAAGCTCCTGGTAAGACATTTGATCTATATTCTGATCAAAATTGATTAGTTGTGGTAGCTTTTTTTCATTGAGTATATCTAAATTGGCACCTAATGTATAAGAACCTGAATCTATTACTAGGGAAACTTCTCCTTGTTCTTCATTTTCTGATTGCTTCTGTTGTTTTTTACCTCCACAAGCAAAGAGCATAGTGGTTATTAATAGGTATATCAATAGGTTTCTCATAGTTTAATGGTTAATTATTTAATAAACTCTCAGCCTTTTTTTGCGATATATTTCTTGCAACATACTCTACGAATTCAAGTCCAAATCCTCTCCATTTGTATTTGCAAACCAAGTATGTGCCATCTTTTTCTTTTTCAATGGTTTTAATGAAGGATAAACCATTTTCTATAATTAGTTTGAAGTCCTCTAAAGGTTGTCCCAATCTAGAACCTAGCCACTTAGGTCTAATATAAAGATTTTCTGTTATTTTGAATATAAAAAGGCGTTTATTTAAATGAGGATCGAAACGTGTAGTTTTAATGACTCCTACTAGTATTTCAGGAGATTCATTATTATCTATGTCTCCAAAGTCCATATGAAAAACGGGATAATCCAGTTTCCATTCTGAATGAAGACTATCGTTTACCGATAGGCGTAGAGTGTGGTTTGTATCTGATAGTTGTACTAATTCTATGGTTATTGTTTTATCCTTGTTTTGATAGCTATATTTATTCTTCTTGTTTATGCAACTCTGCTGTATAAACAAGAAGAATAAAATTAAAATATAAAGTAATGTTTTTTTCATCCTAACTTTAATAAACAACCTCCATGAAAAATATTATGTTTGTTCATTTTACCAACCCATTTCTTTTTTTTCTATATCAATGTTTTTGAATTTCTCTATGATGTTATAAAGACATATCCAATGATTAAATAGGTTTAGATAAATATACTTCAAAAAGGCTTATTAGCTGTAGAAACCGGAAGTAATTTACTATATTCAGAGGTAAATTTAAATAGCTAGGCTATGAAAAAGTTCTTTTTAGTTGCTTTTCTTTTAGTGATAAAAATAGGAGCATTTGCTCAAACTTCCATTGATGTAGAGATTGATGGGTTATTAACATTGGAACAGTATCAAACTATCATTGATAATTATGCTAATAAAGATGTTGAAACCTATTCTGCTAGATCTATATACTACATTGGATTCTCATACTATATGCTTGAAGATGATGATAATTGTTTAAAGTATATGGATTTAACCATAGAAAAAGATCCTACTAATCCAGCTGCTTATTTCATTAAAGCATCCACATATAACTATATGAATCGGTTTGATGATGCTATTCCTTGTTTTCAAAAAGCAATTAGTTTGGAAACTAAAAAAGAGAATATTTCTAAATCATATATTAGTTTAGGATATTCTCATTATAACCTTAATCAAGATGATTTAGCTATAGATGCCTATAATAAAGCAATAGAATATGACAGTGCAGGTGGAACTCCTTATATAATGATTGCTCAAATATACTCCAAACAGAATCGAGACGATAAAGCACTAGAATTATATTATAAGGGTAGGGAAAATGCTTCTAAGGAAAATGAAAACTATATTACCATTCTATTTAATATTGGATTGTTTGAACAAAAAGCAGGAAATTATAATAAAGCAGAAACAGCATATAAAGAACTTCTTGAGATAGATTTTACAGATTATCATACTTATGCCAAGCTTATTCAGGTCTATAATCAGACTAAAGAGTATGATAAAATTTCACCATTGAAAGATGTTTTGTATTCGGCACATAAACAGGGGCTTATACAAGATGAATGCCTGTCAGATATGTTTTGTATAGATCAATTTGAGCGTAAAGGCAAACAAATTAGAGTCTTTGAAAAGTACCAAGAGGGGAAAAGTGAAACTATCTATAATAAGTTAATATTCTATGTTTTTAATAATGACGAGAAAATGGAGTATAGTATTCAAACAGAATATTCACCTGCTGCTGTAGCTTTTGGAGAAGGTAAATATATACTTTGTGCTAATAAAGATGATTCTCATATTAACTATGGATTGATTTTTGATGATGATTCTACCTATGAAGAAATTAAAACTTCTGTACTTAATATATTAGACAAGGAAGAATAATTTATTGAATTTTTTACACTTATGCTTTAATCTCTCTGTTTAGCTATTAAACTCAATCTTTTGTATTTTCAAGATTGAGTTTTTTTGTCTGTTTACATAATTTTTGTTTTACGATTCGTTTATTTAACAATTATTTATATCTTTAAAAAAGGGTATTCCCTATGTACATAAATTATGAAAACACACCATATACTTTTTCTTCTTTTTGTGCTCTTTCCATCAGTGCTAAAGGCGCAACAGCCAAGAAGTGAAATTTTAAAGAATGCTACATATATCCAATTAAAAAATAATAGTGTTGTTTATATGGATACTGTAGTTATTAGAATAAACAATAGGATGGGAGATTACGATGCGGGCGATGTGATTAACTTTCAGAAAGGAGAGAAAGTATTCTTTGGTACTATCTCTATAGAAGATGAAAATGGTAATTTAATTCGTAAAGTAAATAAGAAAGAGATTCAGGAGCGAAGTTACATCAGTGGTATTTCTCTTTATGAAGATCGAAAAGAACTGTTCTTTACTGTTAAGCATCACAAATATCCTTACTTGCTAAAATACACCAAGCTAAGGGAGGTGAATAGATATACAAACATTATTCATCTGGATTATTCTAATTATAAAACACCAATTAAGAGAGCAGAGCTTACCATAGAACATCCCATTGGAAGAAGAATAAAACAGCAAGTCAAAAATGTGGATAATTATCGTGTGGATACACTGGGTCAAACAGTATCTCATAAATATACATATTCTCACAATCCGGTTTATTATAATGAAGCTTATCGTTCAGTAAACACGGGAAGTGCACCACAATTAATTATTTCTCCCATTGAGTTTTATTTTGGAATACGGGGAATTAATGAAAATTGGGAATCCTTTGGACAATGGATTTATCTGCTTAATAAAGGTAGAGATGGGCTGCCACAGAGTGAAAAAGAGAAAATAGACGATTTAATAAAGGATGAGAAGAATAAGCAAACTCAAATTAAAATACTATATCAGTATTTACAGGATAACACACGATATGTTAATGTTAGTACATTAATTGGAGGACTTCAGACTCATACAGCAGAGTATGTGGTAAATAATAAGTATGGCGATTGTAAAGCTTTGACCAACTATATGTGTGCAATGTTAAAACACATTGGTGTAGAATCTTACCCTACGCTTATATATAATGATGATAAAGTGTATGATATTGACTCTGATTTTTCGTACAATGCCTTTAATCATGTCATTTTATCTGTACCTATTAATGGAGACACCCTGTTGTTGGAATGTACTTCAAAAAACACCCCTATGGGATATGTGGGCAGTTCTAATCAAGGACGTAAGGCACTATTAGTTAAAGATGTAGGGAGTAGATTAATTGATATACCTAGTGTGAAGCCCGATGATGTTTTAAGCACAAGGTGTTACGATTTAATTATTGATGGAGAAGGCAATGCAGATTTACTTTTAGAGACTAATGAACAAGGTGAGAATTATGAGTTGTTGAATGCCTATGATGAAATGGCAAGTAAGAACCTGTTGGATTATTTTGTTAGACAGACTGTGCTGGATGGCTCGTTCGATATTCTTGGTTATGAGGTATTAAAACAAGGAAGAGATAGTGCATTCATTGGTTTGAAAATAAAGAGTAAGATTAATCGTATCTATAAGAAGTATGGCAATAACTTGGTAGTAAATCCCTTGATGATAGATCTTCCAAAATTTGAAAATGTAAACCAACGTACGCAAGAGTTACAAATGGATTATCCTATATATCAAAAATATCGAATAAGAATGAAGTTTTTAGATATGAAAATTACTCAAATGCCGACTGATTTTGAAATACAATCTCCTTATGGCGACTTATATGTTGTGAAATATACACAAGAAGGTGAATTTGTGATTATTGAAAAAGAACTTTTGATTAGTGCAAAAAGACTCACCTTAGAAGAGTATAAAGACTTTTATAATTTTATTGTTCAAGTGAAAAATAACGAAATTTCTAATTATTATTTTGAAGTGTTATGAAGAAAATAATGGTGTGCTTTTTAGCTTCTGCTATTTCTTTGTGGAGTTATTCCCAGGAAAATTATTCTATGAATGAAAACAAAGTTACTCAATATGAAATGGAGATGACTCAGTATCCTGACGATGATGAGGCTGAAGCTGTAGTGATTTTTGAGAAAGGAGATTATCGTTTTATTTACTCCGATAATGTGGGATTTCTGCTTCAAATGACATTTCATTCTAAAATAAAAATCTTGTCTCAGGCCGGAGAGAAATATGCAACTTTTGAAGTGCCCTTGTATAAAGCAGATATAAGAACCATTGAAAGTTTTGAGGATTTAACAGGAATTACCTATAATTTGGAGGATGGAAAGTTAATTGAGACAAATTTTAATCCCAGAGGAAATGTTTTTGACGAAAAAATCAATGAGAACTGGAGTAGTAAAAAGTTCACTCTTCCAAATGTTAAAGCCGGGTCTGTCATTGAAGTTAAATACACCATAAAAACACCTTTTTTCTTCAATATGAGAGAGTGGGGGTTTCAAAAGAAAATTCCCGTAGTAGAAAGTTGGTTAAGCTATAGAGCTATTCCTTATTATGAGTATGTTTTTTCCGCAACTAATATAAATAAATTTGACGAACAATCTTCTTCTGTTATTAATCAGGAGATTCGATATGGAAACTTAGTTTATAAAGAGATGGAGCATCTTTTTAGATTGAAACGTATTCCGGCGTTCAGAGATGAAGAGTTTATTACGGCGGCTAAAGACTATATGATTTCCTTGAACTTTCAATTGGCTAGAGTCTACTTTCCAACGGGTGGAAAAAGGGACTATATTTCCACCTGGGAGGATTTAGCTAAAGATTTGCAGAAAGACCCTAGTTTTGGGAAATATATAAATAGTGCAAGGAAAGAAGCTAAAAAAATACTACCTCAGTTAAGTCTAAGTGATAAACCGGACAAAGAAAAAATATCCATTATTTCTGACTATGTAAAGCATAACTTTAATTGGACCGGTTTTTATGGTAAATATACATCAAAAAAAGTATCCGATTTATTGAAGCTAAAAAGAGGGAATGTTGCGGAGATAAATCTCTTTTTAGTGGGAATGTTAGAGGAAGCCGGACTTAATGTAGCTCCTATAATATTGAGTACCAGAGATCATGGGAAAATTAATAAGACCTATCCATTTATGTACTACTTTAACTACGTAATAGCACAAGTGTCTATTGATGATTCCTTTTTATTTTTAGATGCCACAGAACCTATGTTATCCGACCGAATGGTTCCTTTACGTTGTGCCAATACGGATGCTTTAATTATTGAAAAAGAGCCCAAGTGGACTTTTGTTCGGCAAAGAACCATTTCTTTTTTGCAGAGAAATTTGGATATCGTTATAAAAGATCAGGGGCAAGTTGAAGTGGATGCTCAATATGGAACTGTAGGGCAATCAGCCTATATATATCGATCAAAATATTTAGGCAATAAAAGTGACTTAGCTAAATACCTTAAAGAAAGTGATGATATTGACGTGGTTGGTGAAATTGAAACAACGGATTATGAAGTGCTGAATAAGCCTTTCCGTTTTAACTTTTCTTTTCGTACAAAGGCAGACAGTAATAAAGATAAAATTTTTATAAATCCCTTTTTGAATCTTTTTTCGCGAAATAATATTTTTAAGCAATCCAAGCGAACACTTCCTGTTGATATGAATGAACTAAAAAGCGAAAGCTATGCTGCAAACATTCATATTCCGGAAGGGTACCAGCTCGATTTTATTCCGGAAAATATGATGTTAAACAATGATGTGTTACAAATTACCTATAATTCGAAAATATCGGATGAAACAATACAGGTAGAGTTCAGCTATAATTTCAAAGACTACGTTTTTCCTGCTGAAAAATATTCAAAGCTAAAAGATTCTTATGCTCAGCTATTATCCAAAATGAGCGAGATGATTGTTTTCTCAAAGAAAGAAAACTGATTATAAATAGAAAATTCTTTTTGTTTTCTTATTCTTTTTCTGTGTCAGCTTTTATTAAAGGAGTATAGAGTTCTATTTATAAACAGACATATTTGAGTTTTTCTTCTTGTTATTCTATGGAAATAAACTTGAATATTATATTGGGCAAAAGAATGGTATGCAATTGTATTTATAAGATTAAGTGAGTAGAATATGATAAATCTGAGTTTTATTAAAGAGAATAAAGTCCAACTTGTTTTAGTTACTGTCTTAGTTATGGCAAATGGAATAGTTGGTCACTTTTTCTCTCCTTGGGGACTGAACTTAACTCCTTTTCTAATTGCAGTAACCTCTTTTTTAATCTGTTTTTTCTCTTCAAATATCCCTATCCTATGGAAGTCAGTACTTATTTATTTTTTTATAGGATTAAACGTTTGGTTGATTAAACTATATTCAGGAGGACGTCACGATTATGTAGGACAAGCATGGATTCTGTTTTTTGAGCTAATTGGTTTGTTTTTTGCTTTTTTGTTCCTTACCATTGCCATTTTTGGAAAACAAAAAGAACCTATGAAGATTCGAGTTTTAGCTATAGTTTTGTTTCTTGTTTTAATAGGATTTCATTATTACTTATTTGCGAATTTGGGTGTTGGAAGATATTATTAAAAAAAATGTATTTATAGCTTGAAAAATAGGACGAATCGGTACGTAAATAGAAAAAGAATAAACGTTAGATTAAGGTTGAGGAAATTAGCTTGTGTGGACTTGTGTATGTTGTTGATAATTAGTTGTTTATTTTATTTTCCAGTTGGCTTGAAAATCAAAGAAGAAGAGGAGGCTTATATCGGTCCTAGACCTAACGCCCTTCGGTCCTAGACCGGACACCCTTCAGTCCTAGACCGA
>CAZOVL010000008.1:0-21621 GCA_964583185.1 uncultured Bacteroides sp.
TTCTCTGAAGTAGAGAATAGTATTTTCTCTTTTTCTTCTGTCTCCCTTCTTTGAGGAGATGTAATTATATTTTGTTATTTTTGTGCTATCTATGGTTTCAAACCATTTGTTGAATCGTATTGAGTCAAGTTGACTAAAAGAATGATGAAAGATTTCTTGTGTTTTAATGAAAAAATGGAAAGCATTAGTTAGGAATTAAAGTGAACCTTTCACTAGCCGAGAGTTTATATAAATCCTAAGAGTAGAGACTTATTTAAAAATAGTAGTGCTTCATTTATTATAATGGATGCTATTCAATTTTTACTAACTGTTATTATTGCTGAGGCTGTTTGTTTGAGCTTTCTATATCTCTAACAAACAGCCTCAGTGTATCTTACTTAAAATTCAACTTCTCACGGCTAGCTTTGTTAATTCGCTACCATAAATGAAAAGTGAAGATACCTTTCTTTTTACCTATTAAAACAACTATTATTCAATTAGTTCATTGCATTTCCTTTCAGTGTAGGATTATTGGCTAATTCTTCTTCAGGGAAAGGATAATACATTGATTTTTCTGACCATCCCAAAGCTTGGATAGATGATAACCAACTGGCATCTGCCATACCCCAACGGAGCACGTCAAAATAACGTAAGTATTCACCACATAGCTCTACATAACGTTCGTGAACAATAATGTTTTTAATGCTATTCATAGGTATACCATTAATTACCTTTCCACTTGTGAGTAGTTCATCTACGTTAGGAATATATCCAGGACTATGTTGATACCATAAATGTGGTTGTTCAGATGGAACTATTTTGTTAGCACGATCGCGTACTTGTTGAATGTAGTATTTGGGACCTGATGGATCTGTTAATGCTTTGTTGTCGTTACCAAGTTCACTTAAACATTCAGCATACATCAAGAGTACATCAGAGTAGCGCATCAGGCGAGTATTAATTTCGTTGTCTATATCTGCTATCTGATAGTCTGGACATTCTTTACGGGTACCGTATAAATGCTTGTCAGACGACAAATTATTTATCATGTAATCCCAGTCTGCAACATTGCCATTAATTTCTGTATAATGAGCTCCATTTGGACACCATAATGTCATAAACTTACGTGGATCTCCATCTTCAAATTCATCAAATGTTCGTTGATTAGGAGCTAAATTCCACCAAGCACCTCCTGTTCCATCAGGGACGCCGATTTCCTGCCATCTCCAGGAATCAGATTTGTCTCCTCCCATCCAATCTGGTCCGTTGAACATCTGTATCTCAAATATTGATTCATCATTGTTTTCGTGTTTTGTACCCCATAAAGAGTTTTCTCGGAAATTATCCATTAAACGATATTCACCACTATCTATCACTTTTTTTAATTCTTCTGCAGCTTTACTAAACTCTGCAGTCTGTCCACGTTCAAGAATAGGTCGATACATATATGCTTTTGCTAAATATGCTTGAGCTGTTCCCTTAGTTGCACGTCCTTTGTTAGCCGAATCTGCATAGAGTATACTACGTAGTGGAAGTAGCTCAGCAGCCTTGCTGAAATCAGAAATAATAAGGGCATAAATTTGTCCACTTTCTGCATTTCCAGGATAATATTCTGCAGCATCAGTAATAGAATGATCCCAATAAGGAACTGTTTCGCCAAATAGCTGTACTAGATGCATATAATGCAGTGCGCGTAAGAAATAGGCTTCTCCTAATAATCTATCCTTTTTTGAAGAATTTATCTCTCCTTCAAATTCAGTTATTTTCTCTATGGCAAGATTAGCTGCAAATACACCATTAAACAAGTCTTGCCAGGTGCTCTTAAGTAATCCTTCATTAGCAGGTGTCGTATAGGTGTCTTGGTAAAGGTTTGACCACTTGAAAGTCTTATCAAAATCATCACCTGGAGCCAATAAATTATAATATAAAGCACGAGCATATCCTCCTTGATTATGTCCTATTAAAGCTTCATATGCTGGAATAATAGCTGCTTCAAGTTGGGCTTCTGTTTTATAATAAGTGTCAACTGAAAGTTGTTCCGGATTATTTAAATCCATTTCGGGCATACATCCAATAATGAAAGGAGTGAAAAAAAATGCCACAAAAGTATATAATATATATTTTTTTGAAATCATGTCTTGCTACTATTTAAAAAGTCAACTGTAAACCAATATAAAACTCACGTGTATTAGGAAAAGTAGGATCCCAGAGCGACATGCCATCTACACCTCTAGTTAAATTGGTGCCATAACGATTTTGATCTCCTACTTCTGGATCATATCCACTATAAGAAGTGAATGTGAACAAGTTTTTGGCTCCCATATATAAACGTAAGTTTTCTATGCCATATTTGTTCAATAGTGTTTTTGGGAACGCATAACCCAATGTAATGGCTTTTAGGCGAAGATATGATCCGTCTTCCACATAGCGATCTGATAAGCGACGATTTTGGTTCGGGTCACCAATTACGGCACGTGGCATATTAGAATCTGTGTTTTTGGGATAAAAAGTTGTGATACCTGAAACAGGATTGACAAAAGTTAAGTCCTCAGCACGGAAACGGTTTAAGCTTCTCTTGGTATTATTATAATAGTGGTGCATTCCCTCATTATCTACACGACTATAGTTGAAAATGTCATTTCCTTGCGAACCTTGCCAAATCATAGAAAAATCGACTGTACCGAAATTTCCCTGATAACTCACATCAGCACTCAAACCATATGTGAAATCGGGGATTGGACTGCCTATATAAGTTTTATCATCATCTGTAAGTGCACCATCACCATTTAAGTCCTTAAAGCGAATATCGCCGATAGCAGCATTGGGTTGGATTGGTTCGCCTTTTGAGTTGCGATAGGTATCTATTTCTTTATCACTTTTAAATAAACCATCAGTTACATAGCCATAGAATTGTCCAATAGATCCACCTACAGCGGTCTTGGTTACACTGTTGGAAGCAAAAATAGCATTGTTACTACCCAAGTCGAGTACTTTGTTTTTTACGGTGGAGAGGTTTCCATTGACAGAGTAATCCCAGTTTCCGATATGATCGCGATACGTAAAAGCTAATTCGAATCCCTTGTTCTCAATACTACCAGCATTCAGTGTAGGAAAAACTCCCATATAACCTGTAGAATAAGAAATTGGTACTTCAATCAACATATCTTTGGTTTTCTTATAGTAATAATCAATTGTTAATGATAGTCGATTATCCAAAACAGCAAGGTCTAGACCGATGTCCGTAGAGTATAATGTCTCCCATTTCACATCTGGATTAGAAGGAGTTGTAGGTAGTCCTCCCGTTACTTTGCTATCATTTAGATAATACCAAATACTATTGAAATTTACAGTACTTTGGTATTGATAAGGGTTAATATTTGAGTTACCCAACATACCCCAACTTCCACGGATTTTCAAATCACTAAGCCAATCTAAATTTGACATGAATTTTTCTTGACTGATGCGCCATGCTGCAGACACAGAGGGGAAATTACCGTAGCGATTATTCTTGCTGAAGTTGGATGATCCATCTCGGCGAAAGTTGAATGTCAACATATATTTGCTGTCATAGCTATAGTTTATACGACCTAAAATTGAGAACATAGAAGAACGGCGGATGGAAGATCCTATGATTTTTGATGAATTGTCTTGAGTGGATCCAAGGATTAGTATGTCAGGACTTGGCATAGCACGTGCTCCAGCATTCATTCCTAACCCTTTAGTTTCCTCAGAAGTGACACCCAACAAAGCATTAATACTATGCTTTCCCAAGAGCTTATCATAGGTTAAAGTGTTTTCGTACAAGTAACGATTAGTTTTATTACTGGACATTGAATATTCGTCCGGACTATGAGTTTCGTAGGGAATGATATAATCTGCAATATAGTGTTGTTCCATATAACGATACATATCTATACCCATATTGAATTTATATTTTAATCCGGGGATAAATTCATAAGTAGCCCATATATTACCATTTATGGTGGTTCCTTCTCCCTTATGCCAATTTAGATAAGACTCGGCCACTGGATTTCCACAGTCTGTACCATTACCTGCACCGGCAAACCCCGTTGAGCTGGTTGGATCATAAATAGGACATGTAGACGACCATTTTTGTGCCCCAAGAATCTTTGAGTCACTCCAATTGTGGTCATTGCGACTGATTAAGATTGTTTCACCTAACTTTAAATTTCCTTTTGTATAGTCTGAAATAAACTGAATACCATAGTTTTTATATTTTTCACGAATAAAAGTGGGCTCATCAGTAGAATAAGTAGTGTTAACACGGAAATTTGCTTTATCTGAACCACCGCTAACGGAAAGGTTATGTTTTTGATAAAAACCTGTTTGTTTTAGTTCGTCCAGCATATTATATCCTTCACCAATAGCTAAAGGGTTGGAGAGGGCTTCGAGGTAGTCAGATCTACTTGGGTTCGCATTATACATAGCTTCATTTATTAATTCTGCTAGATCTTGACCATTAAGCATATCAACTTCATTTGATAGGCTTTTCCAACCCACATAGCTATCATAGTCTATTTTTACTGCACCGGAAACACCTCTTTTGGTTGTGATCACGATTACACCGTTCGCTCCACGGGCTCCATAGATAGCACATGATGCAGCATCTTTTAATACTTGAATACTAGCAATATTACTTTCATCGGGAACAGAACCACCAATCATACCATCTACTACGTAAAGTGGATCTGTATTGTTAATTGATCCTACACCACGAATACGGATGCGTCCATTTGTTACCTGTACACCCGGAACTGAACTTTGTAAGCCGGCAGATAGACCACCTGGTACTTTATCTAGCTGTTTGGTGTCTAGTACAGCAATAGAAGATGAAAGATCAGCTTTCTTTTGGGTACCATAACCAATAACAACAACATCATCTAGCACTTTACTGTCCTCATCCAATACGACATTAAGCGTTGTTTGGTCTTTTATGGAAATTTCCTGAGTGATATACCCCACAAATGAGATAACCAATGTAGTGTTGGCTTCCATATCAAGTTGAAAATTACCATCAAAATCGGTAATGGTTCCATTAACAGTGCCTTTCACTAGGACTGAAGCACCAATAATGGGTTCATTATCCATTGCTGAAGTGACTTTACCACTGATGTTTAAGCTCTGTCCCCATATTGTGAAATAGTTACAGAAGAGAAAAGTTAATAAAAATAATAATTTAATTCTCATACGTGTTAAAATATTAAATCTGTGTTAAACAATAAAAGTCTTGCAAACATAGATTAATACTTAACAGAAAAGGTCAAAACTGTGTTACAGTTTTCTTTCTTTTTGTTACGAGTGTAAAATATAGTGTATCAAAGTGTTTTGTATATGTTACAAATTAGAGTTAACATTATATATAAATAACAGGATATCAAACGATATACTTGGTATAAATATCATTTGTATGATAAAAATGTAATTCTTTGTATGAAATCATATTCTATGGTTTCAAAAACTATATATACTAAAAAAATCGAGTTTTCAAGATATAGTGAAAACCCGATCTTTTTTTATAAAAAACTTCTAGTTGGATAACAAACGTTTCTGTTTTCTTAATTTGTTAGAACAAATCCACCATTTGGTTGGATTGTTATGCTGATTTCTCCCATATCTTGTATTTTTACAATATCAAGATATGTTTTATCTTCTTTTCTATCGTTATACATTTTTACTTTCTGCCCAGCAAACATAGGAAGAGACAGCTTCAGGTTTATTGGTTTTTCTTGGGCATTAGTTCCTGCTACATACCAAGTATCATTGTGACGTCGTGCTATAACGCTATATTTTCCTGGATAACCATCAATATATCGTGTTTCATCCCATGTTGTAGGTATCTTCTTCATGAATTCTATTTCAAAATCGGGGACATCTTTCAGATTGTTAGGTGTAAGAGCAAACATTTGTACCGGATTTTGGAAAAGAACAGCTGTAGCTAATTGAAAAGCATCAGTGGTAAGCCGTTTGTTATTTCCTTGATTACTTTTTGTTAGATATTTATTAAGAAAGACACCACCAAATTCCATAGAACCCACTGTGTTACGGATAAATGGGTGTAAGGTTGAGAAAAATGCTTCCTGTTTGCGCACTCCCTCAGAGAAAATTAGCATTTCGGATGCAAGTACGGCTTCACTGCCCACATAATTAGGATACATTCGCTCCCATCCACGTGGCAAAGTACAACCATGGAAGAGAATCATTAAGCCATAGTCGTTGGCATCGGAAAGAATATCTTCGTATAAACGCATGGTCTCTTGTTTGTCACCACCAAAGAAGTCAATTTTTAGTCCTTTAACACCCGCTTTTTTAAGCCATTTCATTTCTTCTTTTCGAGCAATTGAAGTATTCATCCGGTTTCGGGGTCCTTGTGGAGCATCGTTGAATGAGCCATTAGAGTTGTACCATAAAAAGACATTTACCTTTTTTGAATTGGCATATTTAATTAATTCCTCCATCCTGTTATAGCCTATATTGGTATCCCAAAGGGCATCTATCAAAATGTATTCGTAGCCCATTTGAGATGCAAAGTCAATGTATTTTATCTGATCATCCCAATTCATACTAGCATCTTGCCACACAATCCAACTCCATGTTCCCCGTCCATATTTGTAATTTTGTGAAGCTTCGTATAGTGGATCTACTACATCAAATGGAATAGTTGTCTCTACTATGGGTTTTAAAGTATGACCAACTGTGATTGTACGCCACGGAGTTACTCCCGGAAGACCAAGTTGAGCTCCACTACTGCCAAAACCGTTATTTTCGTTGTTCATTGGGTATTCTATGGTATAAAGGCCATTGTGGTATTTACTTAAATGAGAGCCACAATATAGGCTTCTTACTCCTGTTTCAGAAAGTAATACCCAACCATCATCTCCAATCTTGAAAAGTCCGGGGAAAACATATCCGTTTTCTCCGGTTGTTTCAGCAATAGGCACATCGGTTTGATATCCACTTTCATAACTTGGAGATGTTCGGGCAAAAGCTCCCATGGGAGCCATCATATAAGATAGAAAGGCGGTTGTTTCAGTAGGAAAACGGAATCCAGTAACTTCTTTTTCAATCACACAAGATCTTCTTTCAAACCAAGTAGGAAGTTCATAACGGAAAGCAATGTCATTATTGCTTACTTGGAAATTGATTGCTATCTCTCTTTTTTTCTTGTCCTGAAAAGTACAAGTTAATATATTCGCCTGATAATGAACTTTAGAATGTTTTATTTTTTCTTGCAAGTAATGTTTGTCAATCTTTCCCTCTTTATGGCTAACATATTCTAGTCCGGAACTAAAATCACCTTCATTTGTGATTAATCCCAGTGGGGATTTTTCGATTATTGTTTTTTTCTGATAAGTAACCGAATAAAGGGGGGTGCCATTTTCCGTAATTACTTCTAACTGCAATAGTCCATCCGGGCTAGAAACTTTTACATTTTGTGAATTAGAAATTGGAATAAAGAAAAAGCTTAATATAGCTATAAAGAATGGTTTCATTTGTATTCAATTTATATGATTTATAATATTATTTACTAAATGGTTAGCAGTTTTATTCAAATAGTATTATACCAAGTTAAGTCTTGTGCAAAATATTATTTAGAGAGACTTAACTTTTTATTTTGTTGAAGTTATTACATTGAACTAGTTTTTTGAAAATAATAATTAGATTGCAATGGCAAAACTTATAGTGGTAATTAATAAAATGAGTCCTTGTTCTAGGAAAATTATATTATTGATTTGTAGCATTTATTCTTTTAATAACCTCACATAAAATATTCTCCCTGTTTCATAATCTTTTTTAGGTATAAATTTAACCGTTATAGACTTTTTCCCTTTTAATAATACCGTTGGGATTTCATATTCTACATTCACAAATTCATTTTTATCCCATTTGTTAAATAAGTTTTCCGTAATCAAAAAATGGTTGTCAATATAGATATCGAATATGCATTTTTCTTTCTCTTTTCCCCAATAGCGTATCATCAGGGATAGACTTTCCATTTCATTTGTTTTCATATTATATTGAAAATATCCTTCGGAAACTGCATTTCTCCAAGGTTCTTCCAAATAGACACCTGAATGACTGTTAGTCTGTTTCATTAGGTGGTCAGCTTCAGGTTGTTGTTCACCTGTGTTTACCATATCAATGCTACGGCTATCCAATATGAGCTTTGTGCGCTCGTCTTCCTTTCTTCTTTCTATGATATGGTTGTATTCCTTTTCAGTAGCAGAGAGCCAATATATCATATACCGGGAATCGTGAATATTGTAAAAAGGCTCTAAGATTAGATTTTTGTATTTGTCATCGTTAAATAGTCCTGGAACCGTAAAGCTAAGAGGTTTTCCCGATATCGGTTTCATATTTTCCAGTTTATTCTGGATTTCTTCTGTAGTTCCAAGAAGAGGGGGAGTATCAAACAATGATACTAATGGACCATGTGCTATATGTGCCCAACGATGGTCGTCGGCTACCAGTCCCTTGAGATCGTTTGTACCCATACGAGCTCCGAGTAATATTGGTCCGTGAAGAATGGAAATATAATTTGGTTCGTTCGGTAGGTGTTCTATCGTGGTTTTCATAGGGACTTTTATCTCTACTATGTCTCCTTTTTTCCACTTTCTATTGATGGCTATATAAGAAGATGGCTGTGCATTTTCTGCATAATTCTTTCCATTGCAAATGACTTCCATTTTACCTGATTTAATCCACCACGGACAACGTATTAACATTGTAAACTGTGAACTTTTCTGAGGATTAATAGTTAGTTTTATCGATTCTTCGTTTGGGAACTGAGTACTTTGTATAACTTGAATACCTTTTTCTTTCCAGTTAAGTTCTGACGCAACAAATAGATTTACATAGAGAGAATCGTGTGTATGAGTATATATGAGTTCACCATATTTTGCATGATTCTCCATTCCGGTACCTACACAACACCACATCCCATTATTGGGTGAAGAGTATACACGATAATGAGCAGGTCGAGCGGGTGTAAAATATACATATCCACCATGTATGGGGTGTTGAGTGGATAGTATATGGTTGTACATTGCCCGTTCGTAGTAATCAGTATATTTAGCTGAAGGATTTAGACGAAACAAACTTGCTGTAAGCTTTAGCATATTATAAGTATTGCACGACTCGGGGCCTTCACGCTCTTCCATATAGCTAAAACAGTCTTCAGCTGAAGGAAAGTGTTCTCTGCGGCTGTTTCCTCCAAATGATAGTGTACGGTTATTAACCACTGTTTCCCAGAAAAACTCTCCAGCAGTTAATTGATCTTTATCTCCGCTTACCTCACCTGTTCTGTGATATCCTACGGCTTTAGGGACTTGTGTGTTGGCGTGTTTATTATTTAGATTATCTATTTTTTTGTGTGTTTCTTCATATAAATAATCACTTCCAAAGCGCTTGGCAGTTTTCAGGTATTTTTCGTTACCGGTGATTAGGTAGGCGTCAGCATATACTTCGTTCATACCTCCATATTCCTGAGCAACCATACTTTTCATTTGTTCGGCAGTTAGCGATGCTGTTACTGAAATTCCCCAGTCACACAGTTTCAAAAACATATCTCTAGCCTGCTTGTTTGCTCCGTATACCCATGCATCGCGTAAACCAGCGAATGTCTTGTGGACATTATACCATGGAACCCAATAGTTCCACACTATCATAGGATTACCTTTTCTGATCTCACTCCATATTTTTTTCCCATCGGGAACCCCACCAATATAACCATCTCCATTAGCATCCTGACATCGTTTCATTTCAGATACTATATAATCCATTCGCTCTTTGCATCGCTCGTTTTGTGTGGTGGCATAATGAAGTGCTAGAGCACTAAGGTAATGACCAATAATGTGCCCATCCAACCCTTCCCAGTTAGGGAAATATTCAGCTTTTTGGGGTAATCCAGCTTCTTTTACTAGTGGAGCTAGTAAACGATCGGTGTCATATTCAAGTAATACTTTAATATTTAATTCGGTAGCATGTTTGAATTTCTCGTCTGTTATTTTTACATCACTGAGTGGAAATTCATTTCGGTATAATTTCTCTTGAGCAAATAAGCTTGTAGAACTTAAAGAAACTAAAAATAGCAATATAGAGATTGTTTTTTTCATTTTATCGGTTTATTAATAAGAAAACACAAAAGTTCTTTAATCCATAGATGTATAAGGTAAGGTGTTTTTATTCTAAATCAAGTCAAAAGCTAAAATCTATAATTAGCCAGGTGTTCTTATGGGCTAAAATTTAATGGAAATCTTTTTACCTTTGTAAATTATCGTTTTATTTGTTCCATCTTGTAAAGTGATTGTGAATTTTCTTTCTGCCAACATACCGTTATATGATCCTATTCTTTTACCAATTGTTAATTTGCGAGAAGCGTCGTTCCATATGAAAGGAATTTCAGTGTAAGCACCTTTTTCATAATTGTAGTTGTCAAACTCATCTTCATAAAGTATAAAAGATCCATCAGCTCCGGTATACACGCGTATATCGAGGTTGTCCCATGACTTTTCTGTTGCATATTGAACATCCGGTCCAATAGGAATAATACTACCTGCTTTAATATATAACGGAATCCTGTCGATTGTAGTTTTCTGAGTGATTTCCTGTCCTCCATTATGTTTTTCATTTGTGTAAAAGTCATACCAAGTAGTTCCATTGGGTAAATAAACTTTTGTGGATTTTGTTTCCTTGAAGTTTACCGATGAATAATTGTCTTTGTTTTCTCCATTTGTTTGATTCCATCCATCCTCTTCATTTACTTTATTTATTTTTTCCGGAGTATATTGTGCATTAACTATTGGTGCAACTAGTATTGCTTTACCAAACATATATTCGTCTTTTATATCTAGTGCCTGTTTGTCATTAGTAAAGTCCATCACTAAAGCACGCATAAAACTCGATTGTTTATTGCTAACTTCCCATGAAGTAGAATAAATATAGGGTAATAAAGAATAGCGTAGTTTGATGGTTTTTTCAATCGCATCGTAGATAGGATCCCCTTTTTTTCCAAAATTGTAAATCTCGCGGGGTACATCTGTACCGTGTGAACGCATCATTGGGTTGAATGCTCCAAACTGAAGCCAGCGTACATATAGTTCTTGATACAATGGGTTTTTTGATCCAGTCCCGTCATTCCAGCTTTTATTGTAAGCACCTGCAAAAAAACCTCCAATATCACTATTCCAATGTGGAAGACCACAGATGGAGAAATTTAATCCGGCAGGAATTTGATTTTGAAGAGATTCCCAAGAAGAGGCTACATCTCCTGACCATACATTTGCACCATAACGTTGTTGACCAGCAAATCCGGAACGTGTAAGAATAAATACACGCTTGTCTGAATTGATGGCGCGTTGATGGTCGTATACCCCACCAACAGTCATTAACGGATACGCATTGCGAACTTTTCGAAAAGAACCAAGGTGTGTTGGTGTATCCATGTCTTCCGGTTTCCAGTCCAGATGGTCGGGCTCAGTTGAATCCATCCACCATCCATCTATTCCAAATTTGAATATACCCTCATTTAGGTATTTCCAGTATATATCGCGTGCCTTGGGATTATATGCATCATATACCCGAACTCCTGAAGGATATTCCTTGTTTGGTGGCCAACCATCTACTCCTGATTGTGGCCAGGTTGAGAAGTTGAATAACATATTGTTTTTGTCCAATTCACGATAAGGCTTAGTTGCTGGACCAAAAGAAGACCAAATAGAAATGATTATATGTCCATTCATATTATGAATGTCGTTTATCATTTTTTGTGGATTATTAAATAGGGGGTTTTGAAAATCCATGGCATTCCATAAATAATTATGACCCCAATATTGCCAGTCTTGAATTATTCCATCAATAGGAACTCCTAGTTCTCTGTATTTTTGTACTACACCTACTGTCTCTTCTTGGCTTTTATAGCGTTCTTTACTTTGCCAGTATCCATAAGTCCATAATGGAAACATAGGTACTTGTCCTGTAAGATTGCGCATATGAGCAATTACTCCATCAGGGTCTTTTCCATACATGAAATAATAATCAACACAGTCACCAACCTCTGAAGTAAAAGACGTTTCTTGTGGGTTGTCTTTGAATATAGTAGGCGAGTAGTTATCCCAAAATACACCATACCCTTTATTTGACTGAAAAAAAGGAACTACATTTTCAACATTTCCTTGAATTAAATTTTTTGTCTGGTTACGCTGAATCATTTTACCATTCTGTAATTGTCCTAATCCGTATATTGCCTCATCTAAATCAAGAATAAAAGGTTGAAAAACTTTGAATGTTTTTGTTCCTGCATCATTGAAGGGGTTAAATTGAGGGGTATCTTTTTCTTTTAATAATAGATTATTATTTATATCAAAAAAAGAAATATTACCTGATTTTAGATTCAGAGTGACCTCCAAAGAATTACTTTTCAAGCTAACGATGTCCTCATTTTGTGATATTTGGAGTTTTACCGTTTCCGGTTCCTTGATGACCGAAAGGCTTTCTTTAGTGTACTTCCAATCTGTGGGATGCTTTACTACTCTTAGGGTTGATGCATCATAAAATTTAAGTTCTACATCTACAGAGTTTGCAGTGAGTTTAATACCATTGGTGGTTTTTTGATAGTCTTGTGCCATAACATAAACATTGAAAAATAATGTTAATGTTAAGATAAACGATAGTTGTCTCGATTTCATTCTTTGATTATTTTTAAAGATAATTCATCATTACAAAAATAAGATTGATCTTCTGATAAGACTTTAGTTTTCAGATAAAAACTATTATGTTTTAGACATTCCTACATCATATTTGCTCTCAAATTGATAGATAAGTCTAAAATAAAACATCTTTTGTCTGAAAGATAAGTTTAGGTAAAAACTCTTATCCTAATTTTATGTAAATGAAAATCATTATTTCTAATAAAACATATGTTAACCATTGTGAGTTATTTCACAAACATTAAAATCTTGTACTAAATGAAAAAATCAACTTTTGTTTTTTTAGTCTCTCTGTTATTTTTTGCTTGTAATAGCAAAGAAGAAATAGAGAAATGGCCTGATACGGGTTCATATTATGATCCGGGTAAACCAATAACTTTTGATGAGATTTTACCCTTATGGGGCAGAATAGATCAAACATTTGTTATCAAAGGGAATTTCCCTGAAGACATCTCGAAAATCAAGGTTTATTTTGAAGACAAAAAAGCTATTCTAATCAGCTCCGATGGAAATTGTGTGGTTGGTGTAGTACCTAAACAAGGTCCCGGTAATAATAAAGTATCGCTTGTTGTAGGTAATGATAGTATTGTGCCCGATAATATTGTATTTAGGTATTATCAAACACAATCGGTGAAAACAGTTGTGGGGAAATTCGATGAAAAAGACTATAAAGAAGGAAGTTTGGATGAAGCCCGAGTACATGCTGTGACAGGAATGGCTACTGTGAATGGACAAAAAGGAGATAATCTCATCATTGTTCAGGGAGGATGGGGGAACAGAGTCAGCTTTGTTTCGCTAGATGATAATAAAATGGTATCTCTAACTACCGGAATGGGATTTATGGGAGGGGTAGCTGCGTCTAACTCTAAAGATATGGTTGCTCTTATTTCTCGTGCCGGAAATCGCATTCTGTATACCGCTTCACGTGAGGATGGGTGGGCACATAAATCCACTGATATCATTATTCCTGAAAGTGATGTATCCGGAAACATCATTGGTGGAGTAACCTTTGGTAAAGATGATCGTTATGTCTATTTACTTTCCGAAGGCAATTTTGTGCAGGCTGATTTAGAACAGAAAGAATATAAGGTAATTATACGTAAAGACCATCCTATATACTCCGGACTGACCTTAGGTTCGTGGTATAGTTATTTAACGTATAGTAAATACCACGATTGTTTCTTTTCGTCATACAGCGATGGAAATTGTATTTTCAAGATATACCAAAATGGAGAAGGTGAATGGGCTATTGAGCGTTTTGCCGGGTTTAATTCCGGAGAAACTGCTTTTGGTCATCGCTTAAATGATGCTGTATTGCTTGGGCCTATGGGGATGGCGGTAAATACTGAGGGCGAAATATATGTTGTTTGTTCTGGAGGACATTGTATCATCAAAATTGTGGGTGACCTTGTTTCACTGGTAGCGGGTCACCCCGGCCAGCCGGGTAAGGTGAATGGATATCCGCTTGATGCTTATTTTAATAAACCTTTTTCTATTGCTGTAGATTCAGAGGATAATTTCTTTGTAGGACCCGGGGAATGGGACGGTGATCAGGTAATTAGGAAACTCACTATAGAATAATTCATTTCATATAAATTGGTAAATACATACATAATATAATGAAGGTAAAACATCTAATCTCGCTGCTAGTATTTTGGATAGCAGCTCAAATGGGAACAGTTTGTGCCCAACCTGAACTCACAGCAGGTGGTGCAGTGATGGACGAAAAAGGAGAACCTTTGATTGGTGTAACAATCAGGGTAAAAGAAAATTCTTCAAAGGGAGGAATAACTGATGCTGACGGACGATTTAAACTAACAGGTATACAAGTTGGGCAGACACTTGTGTTTTCATACGTAGGTTATGAAGAACACGAGGAGAAATTACAAAAAACCAACGAACGTATGCGCATAGTGTTGCAGGAAACAATAAGTATGATGGATGAAGTGGTGGTCACTGCTTCGGGAAAGATACAAAAAAAGATAAACGTAACAGGAGCAGTAACTTCTATCGAGGTCAAGCAACTGAAAGCTCCTGCAACTTCAATCAGTAATATGTTAGGTGGACGTATTCCGGGTATTATTTCTGTGAATCGTAGTGGTGAGCCAGGAAACGATTTTTCCGAATTCTGGATTCGTGGAATCAGCACCTTTGGGGCAGGAGCAGGAGCGTTGGTTTTAATTGATGGTATTGAAGGCAATCTGAATATGCTTGACCCTGAAGATATTGAGAGTTTTTCCATTCTGAAAGATGCCTCTTCTACTGCGGTTTATGGGGTGAGAGGTGCAAATGGAGTAGTACTGGTAACTACAAAAAAAGGAAAAGCTGGAAAGTTGAGCGTTAATGTAAAAGCCAATGCCGGTATATCGTATTCACCTAGACAACCCAAGTACGTTCGTGCTGCAGAGTATGCAGCTTTAGCTAACGAAGCTTTAGTGTCACGAGGATCTCTGCCATTATATTCGGATGTAGACTTGGAATTATATGCCAATCATCTTGATCCGGATATGCATCCCGATGTCAACTGGAGAGATGTGATTCTTAAAGATTATTCATGGAATCAACAGTACTTTATGAGTGCTTCAGGAGGAGCTGAAATAGCTCGATATTATATCAGTGTTGGTTATCTAAACAAAGAAGCGATTTTTAAACAGGATAAGGGGGTGAATCAATACAATACTAATGTGAATTATAACAAGTTTAACTTCCGGGCAAATGTTGATGTGAATTTGACCTCCACTACTACTTTGTCGTTAAACGAGGAAAGTATTATAATCAATCAGAACTTTCCGGGTTATGGTGACAATAGTGATATTCTGTGGGAAGCCCAGGCTAATTTAACTCCCGTTACTGTACCTATTCTTTACTCTACCGGTGAGGCACCCGGGTTTGGTAGTTCCAAATCGAGTGTCAGTCCGTATGTGCTACTCAACCATACCGGTTACCGAAAGAGATACGAAAACAATAACAAAATAACTGCTCAAATTCATCAGGATTTAGGTATGATTACCGAAGGGCTTTCCATTATGGGACTTTTCAACCTGGATAGTTATAATTTTATGGTGCAAAATAGGGAAAAATCACCTGCTATTTATTATGCTGAAGGAAGAGACCGCTTTGACGGTACGTTGCTACTAACTAAAGTACAGGAAAGTGTTGAACCCTATTATTCAAATGTTAGAGGAGTTAATCGCAAATATTATTTTGAGGGACGTGTTAATTACGAGCGAGTATTTAATCAATTACATCGTGTGGGTGGGTTGCTACATGCTTACTGGAGTGATTATGAAGATTCTAAATTTACTACTCTTTTAACTGCTATTCCTAAACGTTATAATAGTTATTCCAGTCGCTTTACCTATTCGTATGCTGATACTTATATGGCTGAATTTAATATGGGATATACAGGTTCTGAGGCTTTCGAAAAAGGGAAGAAATTTGGTTGGTTCCCAGCTGTATCCATTGGATGGTCACCCACACAATACGATTTTGTGCAGAAGGTGGTTCCTTTTCTAGATTACTTAAAGTTTAGGGTTTCATATGGTATAGTAGGTAACGACCGTTTGACGTGGGATGATTCGGTACGTTTTCCCTACCTTACTCTTATTGAGAATACAGGATCGGGTCAGTGGCAAAATGGTACTGGTATTACTGAAACACAAGTGGGATCTAGTAATTTGAGGTGGGAAAAGGCCGAAAAATACAATTTTGGTATTGATGCCCGTTTCTTTCAGGAACGATTTGATATGACCGTAGATTTCTTTAAGGATATTCGATCGGGTATTTATCAACAACGTTCTAGTGTACCCGAAGAAATGGGTTTGGTTACCTTACCTTGGGCTAATGTAGGTAAAATGAAAAGTTGGGGAATTGATGGGCATATTTCGTATACTCAGCCTATAGGTGATCGGGATAAGTATTTTACAATACGAGCGAATTATACACAGTCACGAAACGAGATATTGGAATTCGAAGAAGACATCAAACGTTATCCTTACCAATCGGCAGTAGGTTATCAGAGTGGAATTAATAGGGGAATGGTTGCATTAGGCTTATTCAAAGATGAAGAAGATATTCGAAACAGTCCCCGTCAGGAGTTTGGAAGTTACCTGCCCGGAGATATAAAATATAAAGACGTGAATGGCGATGGCGTAGTCAATGGAGATGATGTAATTCCTTTGCAATATTCGTGGACACCCCAGATACAGTACGGATTAGGAATGGAATTTAACTGGAAAAGCTTAAATGTAAGTATACTGTTTGAAGGGGTATCCGGTGTTAAATACTTTAAAGGAGGGAGTATGTATAATCCTTTTTCAGGTAGAGAAACTGGTAACGTTATCACTGACTTTGCTAACCCTGATAATCGTTGGATTTCTTCTGAAATTTCAGGAAATCCTGCTACTGAAAACCCAAATGCTAAATATCCTCGCTTAATGTATGGAGGAAGCTGGAATAATAGTGTTACTTCTACCTTCTGGTTACAAGATGGTAGTTACTTAAGACTTAAAAATGTACATATTTCCTATTCACTACAGAATCGGTTTTTTAGGCAATTCGGATTACAGAATATGGTAATTAGCCTTATTGGTGAAAATCTAGCCGTTTTTTCTAAAGAAAAAATGCTGGATCCTGGGCAGGCGATGTACAATGGAACCAAATATCCTATACAGCGAGTTTACACTTTACAGTTAAATCTTACATTCTAATACCCTAAAATAATGAGAACAAATAAATATTTAAATATGAAGAAGGTGTCGGAGGTACTGTACAATGCTATTTTACTTTTCTTTGTATCCCTGATTTTAGTTTTTAATTCATGTAATGAATATCTGGACATTGAACAATATGTGTATGATCAGACTACAATGGACTCTATTTTTCTTTCAAAATCTCGAACTGAGCAGTACATTAATGGAGCGGCCGAGTTGTTAATAGATGAATCTATACTTACTGGAAGTAATTGGGATTGGGCGGCTACATCGCCTAGTGGTTCAGCTGCAGACGAGTTCATTATTGCCCATATTCTCAACGGTAATCGTATACTGTATGATGAGGTAACTGAAACGAATTCTACCTTTAATCCTTGGCCAAGGTGTTATAAAGGTATACGAAAAGCAAATATCATTCTGGCTAATATTCATAAAAATAAGGAGTTAACTGAGATGGAGACCCGAGATTTTCGAGGACGTGCCTATTTCTTGCGTGCTTACTTTTACTTTTACTTGGTTAGAATGTATGGCCCTGTACCAATTTTACCAGATACACCGTTTGAGACTGATATGAATGTAGGGAGTGTCTCATTCGAGCGAAATACCTATGATGAATGTGTAGCTAAAATATGTGCCGATTTTGAAGAAGCTGCACGGCTGATGCCACAAGACAGAATAGAGTCCCAACAGTATTTACCCACTAAGGGTGCTGCTTTGGCTTTCAAGGCACGAATGCAATTATATGCAGCTAGTCCGCTATTTAATGGTAATACTTACTATGCCACTTGGAAAAACTCAATGGGGGAGAATTTTATATCCCAAGAAGAAAGTAAAACGAAGTGGGCTAAAGCTGCCGCTACATTTAAGCGCCTCATTGATATGGATGCATATAAATTACATACTGTAGAAAAGATTGTGAATTCACGAGGCACAGGAACTTTGCCTCTTCCTTCTACCGTGTCTGATGCAAATTTTCCTAACGGGGCCGGTAATATTGATCCTTACAAATCATACAAAACTCTTTTCGATGGTACCTATCAGCCTTACACTATAAAAGAATATGTATATTACCAATTTAACAATGGATCAACACCCAATGCTACCAACCGTGATTATCGCATCGTATTCCCGGCTAAACTCTTTGGTAACGCTACATTGAGTGTAACACAAGATATGGTGGATATATATAATATGGCAGATGGCCGGAGTTATGAAGAAGCTACAGAGGCTGAAAAATCATGGGAAGCGGTAGGTGCAGGTATGACTTTCTCCAATGATTATCAGCTATCAGCCTCTAGGGCTTTTCGTGATGATAACAGAGAACCACGTTATTATGCTTCCATTGGATTTAATCATTGTATCTGGCCGGGTACATCCTTTAGGGGTAGTGACGCCTCTATCAAGAATTGTGATGTCGTGTATTACAAGAATGGTAACGCAACGAACTTAACCAATGTAGATGAGCGTAACCGGACAGGCTATACTTGTAAAAAATATGTACATCAGGAAGATGTTATTAATTGGGAAGGTACTGTCAAAGCTAAAACTTTTCCTCTGTTTCGCTATGCTGAAGCACTATTAGGTTATGTAGAGGCAATGAACGAAATGGAAGGCTCTTACAAGGACGAAGATTCGGATGTCACTGTAGAGCGAGATGTAACACAAATGGTAAGCTACTTCAATCAAATACGATTCCGTGCCGGACAGCCGGGCATTACGACTACCGAAGCTTCAGATTATGAAACAATGAAACAATTGATTAAAAATGAAAGACGGAAAGAATTTGCCTTTGAGAATCAACGTTACTGGGATTTGCGTCGTTGGAAGGATGCTTATGATGCCTATAATAAGCCCATTATTGGACTTGATGTAGATGCCCCCGAATCACAACGTCAGCAATTCTACACCACTCGTGTGTGGAATACTGAGAAATGTATGAAACGTGTTTTTACTAATAAAATGTATTTCTGGCCTATTGAAAGAACAGTGTTACAAAAGAACGGTAAATTGGTACAGAATCCTGGATGGTAAAATAAATTTATGACTAAATTAAAAAAGAATACGATGAGAAAAGTAGTAATATTCGCATTATCTTTCCTAGTCTTGCTTACTGCTTGTGAAGATAAGGCACCTATGGAACAGAATTTATATCCAGAAACCGTTTACTTGGTTGGATCCAAATCATTGATTATTGACCGTGACCTTGCACTTGGTTACGTGCAAGATACTGTATATGCCTCTGTGGCTATTAGTGGATCGTTACCTACTCCCTATGATGTGTCTGTTGTGATTGAAGAATACCCACAGGCTATTGATGACTATAATACTCGCGAGTTAGGTACCAACGATGTACTCTATCGCAATCTGGATACTAGTATTTACAATTTCCCCAATGATGAGACGGTAGTGAAAAAAGGGGAGGTTTATGGCACTTATCCTATCTATGTTAGACCGGAAACATTACATGTTGATTCACTTTATATGATTGCCCTTAGGCTCAAATCCACCACAGCATTCGAACTGGCCGAACAGGATACAGTGGTTCTGATGCGTTTCAACCGTAAAAATGAATATTCAGGATTATACTATATGGATGGGGTTATCAAAAACGCTACTAATCCTAATGATTCGGTAATCTACAAGATGCCTCGTAATTTACAGGCAGTAGATGACGGTAATACTGTGCGTATATACCATCAGAAGAATGAGTATACAAAAGGCTCTACTGATTATCGTCCTGGATATTGTTTTAAAATTAGTGTAAATGAGGATAATTCTCTTTCTATGCAAACTTGGGAGAACTTTGAAATTACAGAAGGAGGAGGTACTTACTATCCTGATATGGAGGTATACAAACTGTGGTATAATTTTACAGATGATGGAACAGATTATATTGTTAAAGGATTTTTATATTTGGAACGAAAGAATGATGAAGAGCAGCGTCTGATAAATGACTGGATGGAAGAACATAGGTAAAGAGTATACAAACAAGGCTCTTATGTCTATAAGTCATTTGCAATAGTTCTCTAATTTGAACCGCCGATTAGTGGTGGATTGTCTTGTGAAGTGTGATCTATCATGATCTGTGGTTCAAATAAGAGTAAACTGTTTTTTTAACCATTAGTGAAGAATCTCAATAACTTATTTTTCTATGTGTATTGGTGATTTTTGATAATTATAAGAAAGATAAGAATGGAATTAGTGAACTTATAAAGTTGATTTTTTCTGGACTTGAAGTCCAAACGCTTATTCACTAAACCTTTTTTCTTGGTTTACACAATATAGTTAATACAGAGGAAGGTATATGATGAAAATAGCGTATGGAATAATATTGATGTTTATTAGTGTATAATTTTGAAGGACTACAAAAAGTTGTTTTTGAATTAAATGTATGGAAAATAGAGGGCCAGCTGATATGCTTAATCAGAACCTGTCGACTGGCTTATATAAGTTTTCCCAATCCAAAGTAACGATGAAAAAGGGAGACGTTTACGGCACTTATCCAGTGTATGTGAAATCGACTATAGTGCACGAAATGGCTGAGTAGGAAACTGTAGCATTGATAAAATTCAACTTGATGAACCACTATTCCAGCCTAATATTATATGGATGTCGAAATAGGGGAGGTTGGAGGTATGGAAGACGTGGAAATCTATAAACTGTGAGGAATTTAAGTGTGATAGTCGACGGCAATATGGTGCGTATGGCCCACTTGAGTGGGACAGAGGAACGACAGACTACTCTCGGATTACTATTTCAACATCACGGTAAATACGGATAATTTGCTGGGCTTAACGCTCTAGGAGTTTTTCGAAATTCCGGATTAGACTGCCAAGGGACCGATTATCCCGAACCGGAGTTGTATGACCTATCGCACACCTTTATGGAAAGCGGTGTTAAGAAATGAATAAAAGGGTTCCTTTACAAAGAACGCCAGAATGATGAAGAACAGCGAAAAAAGAAAAAAACTTACTGATTCTATAGCTTAAGAGTCTGCACACATTTTTCTCAGGGTATTTGTTGCAGGTTCTAAGGTTTAATGATAAAGAGGGGTGACAAAAATTTTAGCAAATAAAAGCTAAGCTATCTTGAGAATGAACAACCTAAAACCTGATTGTTTACTGTTTTTTTATAATGGATTCGGTATATCTTAGATTTTGACATCCCTGTATTCATTCTTTTTCTCTTTTGTATTATGAATTGTA
>CAZOVL010000008.1:21721-49991 GCA_964583185.1 uncultured Bacteroides sp.
TTAGATTTTGACATCCCTGTATTCATTCTTTTTCTCTTTTGTATTATGAATTGTATTCGTAAATTTTAAAGTTAACTATGAATTATATAAGAAAAATGGGGTGCTTCCTAGCCGTTTTGCTGATTTTTACCAATTGTCAAGACAACCCTATTGAAGAAGAAAAACCCGAGTCGCCACCAGTTGTTGATGTGGGTGCAGTTGATCCGAATTTTCACGTTTTTCTGTGCTTTGGACAGTCTAATATGGAAGGTGGAGCGCAGATTGAAAACATAGATAGAGAATCTATAAACGATCGGTTTCAGGTAATGACTGTGGCTCCAGATGATGAGGAGAAACGGGAAAGAACTGTCGGCGAATGGTACAAAGCTACTCCCCCGTTATGTAGATGGAATACCGGCCTTACCCCGGTGGATTATTTCGGCAGGACATTGGTAGCTGAACTTTCTAAAGAAGTAAAAGTTGGTGTAATAATGGTGGCCATGGGAGGTGCCGGAATAGATGCTTTCGACAAAGATAATTATAGTAACTATTATGAAAACACCGATGCCTGGCAAAAAGGACTGATGAATATATATGGCGGCAATCCCTATGCCAAAATGGTGGAAATGTGTAAAAAAGCACAAGAGTCGGGAGTAATTAAAGGTATATTACTACATCAGGGCGAAACCAACAATATGCAGCAGGATTGGCCCGATAAAGTAAAGAAAATATACGAAAGCCTACTCTCGGATTTAACCCTTGGAGCGGACACGGTTCCCCTATTGGCAGGTGAAATGCTGTATGAAGATCGGGGAGGACTTTGTTGGGGCATGAATGGAGTCATTGCTAAGTTGCCCGATGTGATTGATAACGCATATATTGTGTCTGCTATGGGATGTACCGGAAAAGACGAGTTTCATTTCGATGCTCAGGGATACCGGGAATTGGGTAAACGCTATGCGAATAAATATTTAAGCCTACAGGAGAAGCAGCAGGAATGGCCCATGAAAAAATTGCACATCGAAGGACGCTATTTGAAAGACGAGACCGGAAAAATTGTCAACTTGCATGGTTTCGCGCAAACCTATAGCCCGTTCTTTAACAACAATTTTTGGAACAACTACGACGTGCGAGCATGTCTGAATTACAATCAAGGGCTTATCGATAAGATGTTATCTGCCGGTTGGGAATTTGATTTCTGTCGGCTTCATATGGATCCGTACTGGAGTACAACAACGGGATGTTCGGGTCGCTACGAGGGACATGAATGCTTTAACGAAGGCCGTTTCAGAAAGTATTTGGATGAAGTTTTTATCCCGATGGCTGAATATATGATATCCAAAGGCCTATATGTAGTAATGCGTCCGCCGGGTGTATGCCCTCACAATATTGTGGTGGGAGATGATTATAACGACTACCTTATACAGGTCTGGGGAATCGTATCAAGGCATCCCAAGATAAACAGCAATCCCCACATCATGTTCGAATTGGCCAATGAGCCTATTGATATTTTGGGACCCGACGGCACATACGCAGGTAACGGACAAGGACATTTCGACAACATGAAGATATTCTGTCAGAGTATTGTTGACGAAATTAGGAAATACACGGATAATATAATATGGGTGCCTGGATTGGGGTATCAATCGTCGTTCAGCGGCTTTACCCATAATCCGGTGATAGGTGATAATATTGGTTATGCTGTACATCTTTATCCGGGCTGGATGAACAGCGATGGTGAGAACGAAGATGGAGGATCCAGCACCGGAGGCTACGAACCTTTCCAGCAAGGTTGGGACAGTCAGGTGAAACCTGTGGCGGACTTCGCCCCCATTATTATTACCGAGATGGACTGGGCTCCTGCAAAATACAATGCTAGCTGGGGAAAAGCCCATACAGGTACGGTAGGCGGACCGGGATTTGGCGCCAACTTTAAATATATCACCGATAATTCGGGTAACGTCAGCTGGCTGATCTTTACCGATTGTGCTCGACTGGCCGAATTTCGGAATATTCCCGGTACACCGGGTGCCTATACTTTTTTGAACGACCCCGAAGCATGTCCATGGCCTGTATACCATTGGTTAAAGGATTACGCTCAGGGGTGGGTGACCAAAAGTGCGGTAAAAAAACTATCGGTAGAAGGCCTACAAGCCAACAAACTCAATATTCTTACCGGTTCTAACCGATATATCATTATAAAGGCCACCTATGATGACGGAGTTACCGAAATCGTGACTTCGAAAACTACCCTGACAAGTTCGAATACTTCAGCTGTTAAAATAGGCGGTAATGGCAAATTAACCGCCGTTAAAAATGGTGAGGCAACCATCACGGCAGCCTATAAAGGGCCATTGGGCGATACCAAAGAATTATCTTTGATGGTCAAAGCATCGACTTTTCCCTTGGCCACAGGTGTTTTCAATCCGTCGATTTGGGAAGATGGTACTTTTGATGAGGCGACAAACACCCTTGTTACCGGACAATGGGGATTTGGGGGATGGATTTACAACAATGGAATTGACATTTCGGATTATAAAAAAATAGTAGTGGAATTGGGTAATGATAACAAGGCAGGGGTTTCGTTCCGTTTATTCGATGAAAACTCTTACTGGACCGGTGCTGCTCAGTACGACTTTGGCAACTCTCGGAAAATTGTCGTTGATATCCACAATATGAAAAAAGCAGATGGCAGCCGGAAGCTCGACCCCACGCATATTTATATCGCAGGTTTTTGGACGACCGGAGGAGTCCCTGTTATAATTAAAGACATCTATCTTACGGACGATTAAATGTTAACCATTCTAAATTGACCGTTCATAAAGTGATGAATACAGTGACACAAAGGCACAGAGTTTATAAAAACACACACAAAGCTAATAACCAATTTACTATGTATTTCTTGAGATATAGCTTTTTCTTATTAATGATGATAATCATTGGGAGTCGATCTATTTGCGCTCAGGCAATAGATCCGACTTCCGTAGAGAAACTCTTTGTTGAACAGATGTCCTATTTTCCACAAGAAAAAATACACATTCAGACCAACAGTACTATTTTTATATCCGGAGATACCATTTGGTTTCGTACACATTTAGTTGACGCCCTTTTTCTGAAACAAGCAAATGCAAGTCGTTATATTTACATGGAACTCATCAACCCTGTGAACGAAGTTGTGCAACGGTTAAAAATAAGGCCCGACAGCACAGGGTGTTTCCATGGCTATGTAGGTTTGGACGAAGACCTGCCGGAGGGGAATTATTTACTAAGGGCTTACACCCGTTTTATGCAGAATCAGGGTGTCGAATATTTTGCCCACAAACCGGTTTACGTTGCAGATCCGGTATCCGAAGCGCTTTCACCTGAGATAAAATTCAATGAAGAAGGGAATGACATAAAGGCGGAGATCTGGTTCATAGGCAAGCCGGAGGGTAAACCTATTACTCCCGAACAATGCCTCATTTTTCCCTATGGAAAGAGGACTAACGCGGGGTATCCGCTAACTTTTGAAAATAACATAGCTCGCTATACTTTTAAACAGAAAGAACCCGGCTGGAACAAAACATTTATACTGCAAACTATTTATGACGGTAAAATACACACTCGCTATTTTATCATTCCTGCTGTTAAAAACACCTTCGATGTCTCGTTTTTCCCGGAAGGAGGATGCGTACCGTACTCCTGCGATGTGAATATAGCTTTTAAAGCCATAAACCCTGATGGCCTGTCGGAGGATATTAAAGGTCGGATTGTTGATGATTTGGACAATGAATGCGGCTCCTTTGAAAGTGCACATTTAGGAATGGGGAAGTTCAGAATGTATTATACACCTGGAAGAAAATATTATGCGATATGCACTAACGGAAAGAATGTTTCAAAACGATTTGATTTACCAGATGCTTCTAATAATTCGGTGTCATTAAAGATTACAGGGAATAATAAATTTTTGCGGGTTTCTTTGGCGAAATCGCCGGATTATGAATTGCCTAGACACTTACAACTGATTGTCCATATCCGAGGAGCTGTTCTATATGAGAAATCTTGGGATGATAGTCAAAGGTATTTAACTTTTGAAACGGATTTTTTTCCGGCGGGCATCGTTCACTTTTTGTTGATTGATCAAGACCGGAATATATGGAGCGAAAGGCTCGTTTTTTCATCACAAAGTAGCACCTTTGGTAGTGCGGAAATAAAACTAGATAAATCTCAATACGGCACACGCCAAAAGGTAAATCTGACTATACGGGTTGTAGATGAGAACCAACATTTGCTAACCGGAAATTTTGCATTGGCGGTTGTTGATAAAAGAGATGTGCTGGCTGATACTGTCTCAAATATTATCGCCACTCTCTTGTTGACGTCGGAGCTCAAAGGACATATAGAATCGCCGATGAGTTATTTGCAAAAAGACAACCGGAAATCAGCATTGGCATTAGATGTATTAATGATGACGCAGGGCTGGAGAAGATACAACATCCCCGAAATGCTGAAAGGAAATATTACACGCGATTTAACCTATCCTGTTGAGTCGGATGGGCGGATCACCGGAAAAGCCGAAGGTTTATTCTCAGCTTTGAAAGAAGGAGGAATATCTTTGCTTGCCCTCAAAGATTCTGTAATAAGAACATCCTATACCCAACCCGATAAAAAAGGGCGATTTGTATTTAATAATCTGGAATGCCCCGAAGGAACTCAGTATATAATACAGGCGGTAACCAAAAAAAAATCGAAAAGGGCTTTTCTGGAGATTGATCCTTTAGAACCTTTTCCTCCTGTACTCAACAGTCCTAAAATCACAACTGATTTTGCTAACAAACCACCAATTGAAGACAATTACCTGTCTAAAATGAACGATAAATATACGATTGAAAACGGTATGCGTATGTATAATCTGGCAGAAGTAGTAGTAATGGCTAAAAGAAAGAAAATCGTAAAAACGGATTCACCCTTTTATTCGTTCACGACATCCAAAGTCCTGACGGAAGAAGATGTGAAAAACGGACACTTCATTACTGTCTTTGATCTTTTGCGACGCTTGCCGGGGATTACCGTCAGTGGAAACGAAGTACTATACCGGGGTGGAAAGATTATGGTGTTGATAGACAACGTGCCCGAAGAGAACTATGATTACAGCAATTTGGACGTAGAAGATATAAAAGATGTATTTGTCTCACCTGCAGCTTCTATCGGGCCCATTTACGGTGTAATGGCTTCGAATGGCGCGATAGTAATCAATACAAAAAGAGGATTTTACGTACCCAAGAATAAGATAAATAACAATATACAAGTAATAATGCCTTTGGGCTATCAGCAAACAGTGGAGTTTTATTCTCCTGTTTATGAAACAAAAAAGGAGAGAAAAAGACAAAAGCCCGATTTACGTTCCACTCTTTACTGGAATCCGAATGTGCAAGTGGACAGTACGGGTGTGACACAACTCGACTTTTATACAGCAGATTATAATACGAACTATAATGTTGTTATAGAAGGGGTGAGCCAGGATGGACATCTAGTGTGTTTTTCAGGAGGAAATATAGTAGTCGATACAAATCAAACGACCAGATAAATGCTACAATTCTGCTGATATATATAACAACGAAACTATTTTATCTAAAATCCAGTAAAACGCATGGTATACCCGAGTGAATTTGTATAGTTGAGGGGGTGTCAAAATGCTGAATGTTATTTTTAACTGATATTTTGATTATTCTTGGAGAGATAACAATAATTAATACAGGCTCTTTTGATATTGATAAACTAGCTTATTTCTCAATCTTTCAGAAAAAAGCTATGAAAATTGACGTTTCTTATATTTTTCTGTATCTACTTAATCTTCCTTTGATATACTCTACCGAATAAAATAGCGACTAAATATGGTAAGTAAATCTTCTGTTAATTAGGCGTTTAACGGTTGTTATTAGAGGGTGTCGTGCAATGGTCTCTTAGTATCTAATATAACTATACCCTACTTCAGTTCAGAATTTCTGTTGGAGGTTTACCAAAATGTTTCTTAAACGCTGTAGTAAAATAATTAGCACTGGAAAAACCACACATTTCGCTAATTTCTGTAATAGTGTATTTTTTTGTTTTTAGTAGTTCTAAGGACTTATTGAACCGTATTGTTTTAATTAATTCGATAGGTGATTGTCCGGTTAATGATTTTATCTTAACATAAAGTAAAGATGGACTAACGTTCATAGCAGAGGCAAATTTAGTTTTTCCAAATTCAATATTCGAAATATTCATATTAATTATATCAAATGCCTTTTTTACAAATTGATCATTTAATTCATTTGTGAAAATATCTTCCTGTTCGTTAGCTATATTTATAAGCTTTAAGGTTTTCTGTATAACGATTTTACGATTTTCTAGTATCGAATTAATACGTTCGGTCAAAATGCCTAAGTCAAATGGTTTTGTGATATAATCATCAGCTCCAAGTCCCAGACCTTCGAGTTGTTTTGTTTTTTCCGAAAGAGAAGTTAGAAGAATAATGGGGATATGTGAAGTTTCGAATGTGGATTTTAATAATTTACATAACTCGAGACCATCCATATTCGGCATTCTGATATCCGATATTACTATATCGGGATTTTTTCTCTGAATCATATCCCATGCTTCTTTTCCATCGTTGGCTCTATTTACATAATACCAATCTTTAAGAGAGTGGACCAAAAAACTTTGTAAATCTATGTTGTCTTCAACTATTAGCAGATGAATGTTTTTCTTTTGTTTTTTTTCTTCTTCTTGAATCCTTGGTTTTTGATTTTCTATCTGGTTTTCCGAAATAAACTCATACCTGATTTTTGAAAAATTAGTTTGAGTAATAGACTCTTTCACTTCAATGTATGGGATACGTATGTTAAACGTGGAACCCAGATTTTCTTTGCTTTCCAGAAACACCCTTCCTCCGTGCATAGAAACATAGCTTTTCACAAGCAATAAACCAATACCTGAGCCTACTATCCGTGAGTTTTCCACATTGTCTCCACGATAAAATTCTTTGAATAATTTACTCTTTGCATTTTCGGAAATTCCCATTCCGTAGTCTTTTACTTCCAAGTTCCATAAGTCGTCTTTGCACAATAATGAGACCTCAATATTACTATTATGATGTGAATATTTAATAGCATTAGAGATTAAATTGTCTATAACCTTTTCAATTTTCAGCACATCAATGCCAGTTATATACGATTCTTGATTTGATGAGTATGTTATTTTTATGTTTTTCTTGCTTGCATTTGTTTCGAACATCAATCGACGTTGAGATACTAGTTTTACTATATCTGTCATAACAAGAAATAACTGTCCTTTACCTGCATCTACTTTCTCAAAATCCAACAATTGTGTAACAACGGAAGATAAATGTGATGATTGCTCGGTGGCTAGGTTTAGATAATAGCGTGATTTTTCAGATAGTTCGCTGTCTTTATTTAATTGCTCTATTGGAGCACTAATCAACGTGAGTGAAGTACGAATATCGTGTGCCATATTGATGAAGAAATATATTTTATCTTTTATATGTCGTTGTTTTAAATGATTTGACCAAGTTCTTAACAGATAAATGAGAACCATGATTATAAACCAAATAAAGATCAGTCGAAACCACAATGTAGCCCAAAAAGGAGGCATTATTTGTACAGATAATGTACGTTCATCGATAATTTGTGAGAGAGAGTTATCATACATTCGTACCTTGAACTCATAATTTCCTGTAGGTAGATTGAAATAGGATATGTACTGAAGGGGCGATGGATGAGACCAATTGTTATCGAAGCCTTTGAGCTTCCATGAGAATTTACTTCCAGTAATATTTCTTCCGATGGGAAGAAATTCAAGTGCAAAATTATTCTGATTATATTTTAATATTAAATTATTCTGCTCATTAACAGGAATGTTTTTTAGGATATTTTTATTTTCACGAATAGATTGTCCGGAAATACGAATATCCTGAAAAAAAAGTTGTCCTTGGTTTTTAGTTTTCTGAAGTGATTTAGGGTCAAATATGATACATCCTTTATTAGTTCCGAATATTAATTTCCCACTATTTAGTTTCCAACAGGAATTTTGATTAAAAGAGATAGTGGAAAGTGAAAGAGGATATGTAAATGCTAGTTTTTCATTTAGACTAAACTGGCATAGCCCATTCTCTGTGCCAAGCCATAAATAATCTTCTGTATATAGGATACTATTTACATAATTTGAAATGATTCCTGATTCAGTTTTGTATTTATTTATTGATTTTGTGTTACAGTTATATTGAATTATCCCTTCACCAGAAGTTGCAATCCAAATATCATTTTTCAGGACAAGAATATCTTTTATTAGGTAGTTGTGTACAAGCATTTCAGTTGTACCTGTATGTTTGTCAAGTGCAATCAGTCCATAGGTGCAGCCTAGGAGCATTATGTCGGATGAAAGTTCCTGAAATGTACATAATGGGAAATGTCCGTATGATTGGAACCTTTTTTCTTTTTCTAAATAAACAACAACGAAATTAGGTCCTCCAATCCATATGTTACCTTGTGTATCTTTGTATATATCACTAACAAACTTTATGTCATTAAAGTAATGATACAATATTTTTCCTGTGTCTCCATCTAATACATATACCCCTGATGAATAGGTTCCTGCCCACATATTTCCGTTAGAATCTTCGCAAAGTGCTAAAAATACTTTTGATTGATCTTGTTTATCGCTGATATAAGTATACCATTTATTATTAGCAACATTCCAGCGGCTTATTCCATTGTTTGTAGCCATCCAGATGTTGGATTTTTGATCCTCTATGATATTGTTTACATCATTGTTTATTAGTGAGTTATGATTGTTTGAATTATGGGTAATGTGATGGACCGAAGAAGTTTGTCTGTCTATCCATGAAACACCACCTGTAAAGGTAGTAACCCATACTTTGTTGTCGTCGCAAAATATGTCGTAAACACCATTACCTTGCAACGAAGAGGAATCATTTATATTATTACGATAAATATTGATAAGTTCGTTGCCGTCAGATGAAATTTGCCACATTCCTTGTCCATCGAACCCTATTAAAATAGTATCATCTATATCTTTTTTTAAAGCAAGAATAGGTTGCTTAGGTAATGTTATTTGTGTATATGATAATAGGCTTTTACTTGTCATATCGTAATAGAATAGCCCGTTCGATATGGTTCCTACCCAAAGTTTGCGTGTATCTTCGTCATATAAAAACATTGAAACACTCATTTCATCGCGTATCGTATATGTATATAAGTAGTCTATTTTGCAACTTTGTTTGTCAAACAATCCTATGCCATCAAACGTGGCAATAAATAGGTAGTTCTCATTGTATGCTGAGATATATGATATTTGAATGTTCTCTGAATGAATCTGTTGAAGTGAATTATTGTCAATTCGGTATAAGCCGAAAGATGTACCTACCCAAATGGAGTTCGTATTCTCGAAAACTACAGAGTTAACACTTATAAAATGATTTTCAAGCACATCAATCATATTTATCATCAAGGTAAAACAATCAAAGAGTTTGTCATATACGAAGAACTGTCCATTATTTGTAAAGGCTATTAGTGTTGAATTATAATATTCAAGTTTGATTGTATGAACATTTGTTGCTTCTAGTGGTAGTTGGTAAATGCGATAATCGTTTTCAGTAATCCTGATAATGCCTGTTTTGGCCGATGCCCAAATAAATCCATTATCATCTTTACATATGGAATATGTTTCTCTTAAACTTATTCCATGTATTTCATTTATGTTGTAAAACTTCGATTGCGATATGGCCAAGCTGGTTACTGCAAGGAAGAATAGTATTAGTATTCTTTTCATTGGAATAGACTGTTAACAAATTTATTTTAAAGATAATTAAAACTGATTATAAGGTTAGTGTTTTTTGTATTTATAATTGAATTATAACGAATAAAAAAGAACTATTTCAGTTTATGTTTAAAATCAAAAATAGATTGTTTTAGAACTAAAGTCAGCTTAAATACATACTGTTACTTTTGATTATGTCTTAATTTAATTAAAATTTAACACGTATGAAAAAACATGTATTAGTGTTATTTTCCTTTTTTCTGTTTTCACAAATGGCTTTTGGGCAAAACAGTATTAATGGAAAGGTTGTTTCAGAAACAGACTCAGAGCCAATTATTGGAGCAAATGTAACTGTAAAAGGTACTACAAATGGTACAATTACAGATCTGGAAGGAAACTTCACTCTTTCAGTATCTTCAGAAGCAACATTGGTCGTTTCTTATGTTGGGTATGTAACTCAAGAGGTTAAAGTTGAAAGTAAGTCTTTTTTATCCATTCAGTTAAAAGAAGATACAGGATTACTAGATGAAGTCGTTGTAGTTGGATATGGGACTCAAAAAAAGGAAACTTTGACAGGTTCAGTAGTCAGTGTAAAAGGTGACGATATTCAAAAAAGTCCTTCACCTAATGTTAGTAGTTCTCTTTCTGGAAAACTTCCAGGCTTAATTGTGAACCAACGTTCTGGAGAACCAGGTAGAGATGATCCTACAATTTTAGTCCGTGGATTTGGGACACTTGGTGATACCTCACCTTTAATTATCATTGATGGGGTTGAGCGTGATAATATGAGCCGTATGAATCCAGAAGATATAGAAAGTATTTCTGTATTGAAAGATGCTTCTGCTGCTATTTATGGAGCACGTGCAGCTAATGGAGTTATATTAATTACAACTAAAAAAGGAGAAGTGGGAAAAACTAATTTTTCATTTAGTTTCAATACTGCTTTTTCTTCGCCTACAAAGAAACCTAAAATGCTTGATTCGGGAACTTTTGCAGAAGTTTATAATGAGGGGGACTGGTATCGTAAGGGACGCCCGGATACTTATACACCAATTTATTCAGATGAGGTGATTAGTAAATTTCGTGATGGTTCAGATCCTGTTTTATATCCCAATACGAATTGGTTGGATGAAACAATGAAATCTTTTTCATTACAAACCCGAACTAATTTTCAGGCTAGTGGTGGCAATGATAAAATGCGCTATTTGCTTTCATTTGGTGCATTAACTCAAGGAGAAGCATTCCACAATCAACCGGTAAAAAATAATCAGTATAATTTCCGTACAAATGTAACTGTAAATTTAACAAAGAACTTGACTTTAGGAGCAAATATCAGTGCAATTATTAATCACCAAAAGTATACAACAGTAGAAACTTGGATTAATTTTACTAATATTCTACAGTCTAGCCCCACCCTTGTAGCTAAATATCCAAACGGATTAATTGCTGGGGGAAGATTAGGGGAAAACCCTTTGTTATTAGATCAGCGTGGATATAGAAGCTATAAGAAAACCCCAATTTATTCCACATTCACGGCTACATATAAAATTCCATGGGTTGAAGGATTGAAGTTCGAAACTACATTTAACTACGATTTAAATAATCAATTAGAAAAGCTATTTAACTTACCATACTATTATTATGATTATGATACGGTGACCGAAGAATATCTTAAAAAACAAGGAACCGGTGCTTCTACTGTTGAGCTGACTGATACATATAGTAGATGGACCACAATGTTATATAATTTCAGGTTGATGTATGATAGAAAGTTTGGAGATCATCATATTGGAGCTATGATAGGTCAGGAACAACAAAAGAATACTTATTCTTATGCTATGGCTTATCGGAAAAACTTTATAAGTTCATCTATTGATCAGATTAATGTAGGTAGTTCTGCTGCCGAAGATAAAAATAATGGTGGATCAGCAAGAACCACCGCTCGTAACAATTTTTTTGGTCGTATAAACTATGATTATCAATCTAAATATTTAGTTGAACTATTATTCCGTTATGATGGCTCACAGAATTTTCCTTCCAATAAACGATACGGATTCTTTCCTGCCGGTTCCTTAGGGTGGCGTATATCCGAAGAGTCTTTTATAAAAGACAACATTACATTTATTGATCAATTGAAGTTAAGAATTTCTGCAGGACAAACAGGGAATGATAGAGTTAATGCATATCAATATTTACAGTCGTACTCTTTTGGAGGAAATTATGTTTTTGGAACCTCAGATGCTTCTGGTATTTATGCAAATACAATGCCTAACTCGAACATTACTTGGGAGAAGAGTACAAAGTACGATATTGGATTTGATGCTTCTCTTTGGAATGGATTGTTAGGAATGGAGTTGACATTATTTAAAGAAAAAAGGACAGATATTCTTGCTGCACGGAATCTTTCAATTCCTAATACTCTTGGCTTTTCTGCACTTCCTGATGAAAATATTGGTGAAGTTGAAAATAAAGGTTTTGAATTGAAGTTATCTCACCATAATACAGTGAGAGATTTATTTTATAATATTGAGGGTAATATATCCTACGCAAAAAATAAAATAAATTATATGGACGAAACACCTAATTCAGAAGTCTATCAAAATAAAACAGGACGACCTGTTGGTGCAAATCTATATTATAAAGCTGATGGTATATTCCGTACTCAGGAAGAATTAGATAATTACCCGCATGCTAGTGGTACCCAAGTGGGAGATATTAAAATTGTAGATTTGAATGGTGACAATATCATAGATTCTAAAGATCAATATAGATTTGATTATACATCAACCCCTCGGTTTGTTTTTGGTTTAACGGGGTATTTTAAGTATAAAGATGTAGATCTTACTCTTTTCTTTCAAGGTCAAACAGGTGCATACAATTATGATAATGAATTTGCGCGTTTAGGAGAGTCTGATCCAAAAAATGCTTTTGTTGATCGTGCGGCCAACCGATGGTCTGTGAATAATCCCAATGGAACTATGCCAAGAGCTGATGCTTTTCAACCAGGTAATACAACCTTTTTCCTTTATGATGCTACATTTATCCGTTTGAAGACATTGGAGATAGGGTATACGTTACCTAAAACTTTAGCATCAAGGCTAAAATTAGGTGATTTGCGTGTATATCTTAGTGGATTTAATGTGTTGACTTGGGCCAAGGAAATTAAATGGACTGACCCTGAAATTAATGGTTATTCTCTTTATTACCCACAACAGCGAGTGTTTAATATTGGATTAAATGTTAAGTTCTAAAAAGTAGAAATCATGAAAAAAATAATAATAACATTACTGATTATAGTGTCCTTTGCTTCTTGTAACGATGACTTACTCGATATATCTCCGAAAGATCGTATTTCTGATGTGGCGGTTTGGACAGATGCAGGGCTTATCAAAGCCTACCATACAAACTTATACAATAGTTTACTACATGGATTTCGTATCAATATGCAATCGAAAATGACAGATGAAGCTTATTGTTCTATTAATTGGGGGGCTGGAATCATACCATATGGATTAATTACTCCTGACAATGTAACTAGTATAAGTGATACAGATTGGACCGGTGGAGGGAATATGTACATTTGGAACTCGGCTTTTCAGAATATTAGAAAAATAAACATATTTCTTGAAAAAATGAATGAACTTACGATTGAGATTGAGAATAAAGAAAGACTTATTGCTGAAGCTAAATTTCTACGTGCTAATATTTATTTCATGCTAATAGCACGATTCGGAGGTGTCCCAATTGTTGAAAAATCCTATGAACTAAATACAAACATTACTTTTACAAGTGATTCTTTTGATGATTGTGTAGCATTTATAGAAAAAAACATTTCGGATGCAATGCCCGATCTTCCCTCAGCATACGTAACTACAGATACTAACTTTGGGAGAGCTACGCAAGCAGCCTGTCAAGCACTTTTATCCAGAGTGTATTTATATGCAGCTTCTCCGTTATTTAATAAAGAAAAGAATATTACTAAATGGGAAAAAGCCTCTAATGCTGCAAAAACGTTTTTAGAAACCTATACACAGTATGATTTACATCCGGATTATGTGAAATGTTTTAATCAACCGAGTGGTTCAGTAAATAAAGAGATTATTTTTGCTCGTAATTTTACTGAAACAAATGGTCATAATGTACCTATGGATAATCTTAATCGTCGGTATGGAGCTTATGGGGGATGGTGGGCGAGTAACGGACCATCACAGAATTTAGTAGATGATTATGATATGATTAATGGTGAGCCACCTTTTATTTGGGAAAGTGGGAAAAAAACTATAAATCCCTTATCGGGTTATAATCCACAAAACCCTTATAAAGATAGAGATCCTCGGTTAGATGCGACAATAATTCATGATGAATCAACTTATCATGGTGACTTTTTTGAAATGTGGGTAGCTTCGGATGGAAAAAGCTGGGGATATGATAATTATAGACAAAGTGGAGACAATCCATTGACAAATTATGTACTTAGAAAGTTTATGCCAGACGAGGGAACTCCATTGAGTTGGCAAACAACATATACTATGCCTTGGATATTCTTTCGCTTAGGCGAAATTTATCTAAATTATGCTGAAGCTCAACTTGAATTAGGTGATGAGGGTGAATGTCGAAAATATATAAATTTAATTCGTGATCGAGTAGGTATGCCTAATATTCCGGTTACTGTTACAGGTGAAAAACTGCGTGAACGATTATATAATGAGCGACGTATTGAATTTGCTTTTGAAGAGCATCGTTATTTTGATCTGAGAAGATGGAATCTAGCTATGGAGATAGAAAACCGTCCAATTTATGGTATGACTATTACCAAAGATGTTGCGAGTGGGGTAAAGACATATAAAGAAGAAAAACTATTGGAGAAAGTCTTTACTTCCCAAATGTATTTGTTGCCTATAGCTACCGAAGAATTAAAAAAGAATAATGGAACCTTGTTGCAGACAGAGACCTGGAGATAAATAATTAGTTTGTAGCAGAGAGGTGAGACCTCACCTCTCTGCTACAAACTAATTATTTATCTTTTCATTAAGAAACTTTTGAAATCATTCATTCGATAATAAAGACTTCTTTATATATAATGATTTATTCTAGATTTTTGAAATTGCAGTTGGTGGTTTTCCAAAATGCTTACTAAAGGATGTACTAAAATAGCTAAGACTAGAAAATCCACACATTTCACTTACCTCAGTGATAGTATACTCTTGCGATTGTAGTAATTCCATGGCATGATTGAAACGAATGAAACGAATGAAGTCCAGGGGAGATTGATCAGTTAACGCTTTTATTTTTTGATATAACAGTGAAGGACTAACATTCATTTGTGAGGCGAATTTATCTTTGCCAAACGTAGAGTCTGAAATGTTTATATGTACAACATCTAGTGCTTTTTTAATGAATTGATCATCTAATTTATTGGTGAAAACCAATTCGTTTTTTCCAATTTGATTCATTAATTTTAATGCTCTTTCTTTAATTATATTCCTATTTTTAATAATAGAAAATATGCGTTGTAGCAAAATACTAATATCAAAAGGTTTAGTGATATAATCATCCGCCCCAAGTCCTAGTCCTTCTAATTGTGTGGCTTTTTGAGAAATAGAAGTTAGCAAAATGATTGGAATATGAGAAGTTTCAAATGTTGATTTGATGAGACTACATAGTTCAAAACCATCCATCTGCGGCATCATGATATCGGAAATAACTAAATCTACCATCTCTTTTTGCAGTAGTAACCATGCTTCACTTCCATTGTTCGCAGTATAAACTCTGAATTTATCCTCTAATGTTTTTTCTAGAAACCGTTGCAGTTCAGTATTATCCTCGACTATCAGTATGCTTGAGGTTTTGTTTTGTTCTTTCTTTTTTGTTTTTTTGTTCTTTTGTTCTTGTGTTTCAATCTTCTTCTCTTCTATAAAATCTTTGATTGTATTGAAAGGAATAGTCACTTGAAAAGAGGAGCCTATATTCTCTTCACTGTTGAAGGAAATATTACCATTGTGCATTTCTACATAACCTTTAACCAAAAGAAGCCCAATACCTGATCCTACAATTTTTGAGTTAGCCTTATTATCTCCTCGGTAAAAGTCTTTGAATAATTTTTTTTTGGCATGAGTAGAAATGCCCAACCCGTAATCTTTTACCTCAAGATTCCATTTTTCTTTATCACATACTAATCGTATTTCAATCCTTCCTCCTTGATGAGAATATTTAATTGCATTTGATAGTAGATTATCGATTATTTTTTCAATTTTTAATTCATCCAAAGCTGTGACATATGAGTCGACATTTGAGGAAAATTCTAGTTCTAAGTTTTTCTTTTTTGCTGCTAAAGTATATACTTGGTATCGTTTGGATAATAACTCAACCACATCTGTCATTATAAGAAACAATTGTCCTCGTTTGCTGTCTACCTTTTCAAAATCCAGCAATTGAGTGGCCACTGAACTCAATCTTAGTGATTGTTCCGTTGCCAGATTTAGAAAATAACGCGATTTCTCTGATAATTCGGGTGCATTATTTAATTGTTCTATTGGTGCATTGATTAATGTTAGTGAAGTACGTATATCATGTGCCATATTCGTAAAAAAACGAATTTTGTCTTTAGTGTGTTTTTGTTTTAGCCGTGTCAAATAAGTTCTAAAGAAATAAACGAAAATACCTATAATGATTATTGAAGTTAATAGAAAAAACCACCAAGTTTTCCAGAGTGGAGGAGTAATGAGTATAGACAGTGAGCGTTCATCTATAACTCGTGAAAGCGAACTGTCGTACATTCTAATTACTAGGTGGAAATTACCACTTGGAAGATTGGCATAATTGATAACAGGTAACATTGATGGTTGACTCCATTTGGTGTCTAACCCTTCTAGTTTCCATATGTATTTAACATCTTTCGAAAGAGTCTCCAAAGATAATAATTCCAGAGATAGATTGTTTTGGGTGTGATCCAATTTTATGTGTTGCTGATTGTTAATGGGAATATCTTTGATTAGAGTAGGATTATCTCGTATTGATCGTCCCGAAACAATGATATCCTGAAGGTAAATTCGTCCTTTATGCTCTGTTTGATGAAGTTTTTCAGGAGTAAACATTAAAGCACCATTATTCGTTCCCCAAATTAAATTGCCATTCTTTAACTGTATACAAGAATTAATATTAAAAGCGGATTTTGAAAGAGATAAAAGAGAAGAATAAGTTTGTATGCTATAATCGGATATGTTGAGTTGACACAATCCATTTTCTGTTCCTATCCATAAATAACCATCTGTATATATCAAGCTATTAAGGTAATTTGAAGGTAATCCGGAATCGGTAGTAAACCATTTTTTTGATTTGTTTACAAGGTTGTATTGAATTAGTCCATTACCCGAGGTAGCTATCCAAATATCATTGTCAATAGCTATGACATCATGAGCCAAACAGCTGTCAATAAGAATTTCAATATCTCCTGAGTACTTATGTATCAAAGCTAATCCATGTGAGTAGGTTCCCAAAATTTGTCCAGGGAAAAGTTCATAGAATGAATTGACTGGTTTTATAGGATAGGATTTAAATTGTTTTTCTTTTGAGAGATAACACATTACATTATCTACTCCTCCAATCCAAATGTCTTCTTCACTATCTTTAAACAAATCAAAAATAAACTTACTGGGTGCACTTGTTTCTTTTTTTTCTCCCGAATAGTGTTTCAGTAAATCTCCTGTAGCTGGATCTATAATGTAAATACCTGAAGAGTATGTGCCTAGCCAAATGTTTCCATCTCCATCATCACAAATTGTTAAAAAGACTTTGGCTTGTTCCTGCTTGTTCTGATAATATGTTTTCCATTGATTGGTTGAGAGGTTCCATCGACTTATTCCATTGTTGGTAGTGAACCAGATATTGCCGTTGTAATCTTCAAATATCTGATGTACATCGTTATTGCCAAGAGAATTTGGATTGTTTATCTGATGGTTAATTTGTTTTACTAGAGGTGTGTTCTCTTCAAAAAAAGAGAGTCCACCCGTATAAGTAGCCACCCATACTTTATTATCATCACAAAAAATATCATAAACTCCGTCTCCTCGAAGTGAGAAATTGTCATTGATATCTTCTTTGTATATGTCTAAAACTGTTTTGGTTTTTCTGTCTAATTCCCAAATTCCTTGACCATCAACTCCAATTAATAACCTATTATCATTTTTGCTTTCTATTGCTAGGATTGGTTGATGTGGAAATCCTTTAATTTTGAGTTCTGAAAAAAAATGAGTCTTGAAATCGTATATATATAATCCATGAGAAAATGTTCCAATCCATAATGTCTGGTTTTTTTTGTCAAAGTAACAGCTAGAAACCTGAATAAACTGTCCCTTTTGGGTTTCATAAATAAGTGTTGACTTAGATGTTTCAAGGTCTAATATTTCAAGGGTGTTATAATCTGCATAAAACAACAGTGCCTCATTTAAAAAAGATATATAATCAACAGAGTAGGGTTTATTCTTAACAACATCTAACTTATTGTCGCTATATGTATATAGCCCATCTGAAGATCCTATCCAAAGTGATCCACAAGAAGAATTAACAACTATATTGTTAAGAGTGATATAAGGATTGTGTAATTGTTCTCGCATATCAACAAGAAAGTCAAATCTGTCGTATAGTTCATTATAACTGAATAATTGGCCGTTATTAGTATATGCTATTAGCTGTGAGTGTCCATATATAAGTTTTACAAAGGTAATATCAGTCGTTTTATAAGGAAGTCGATAAATATGATAACTATCTCCTGTAACTCGTAGAATTCCTGTTTTAGAAGAGGACCATATAAAGCCACTCTTATCTTTACATATTGAGAATGTTTCCCTCATGGAAATGCCATGAATGGTATTTATATCGTAAAATTTTAAACTAGCAGGATATAAATTGAAAATAGAAAGAAAGAATATCCATATTACAAGTATTTTTTTCATAGTTTCATATTCACATATTAACACTTTATTTTCTAAAGTACTAATATAAACTCATTCATCCAACACAAGTGGAAATGAAAGATTTTCTTGTATAAAAAGTCTGTCCTATAAGTGCATTTATATATTGAGAGCTTTGAAAAATAGGTTTATTTTCATTAGGGATGATAATTCCTTTGTTTCTTTTAATTTTTTAGTAGTTTTCTTCATTTTTTCAATTAAAAACCATTTGAATTCCACTTAGAGCCTCTTTAAGGATGACTATTCTCTCCTTTTTAAGCGTTTTTGAGCGAGTTGGACACAATTATCCCTGGATCTCGTTTTAAGTTATAGGCGATGGCCTGTAAAACATGTTGAGTATGGGTTTTATCTAATCCCATATAGAGAGATTTATCTCCCTCAAACCATTTCTTTATACTTCCAAAAGTGGGTTCTACTACCCAGCGGGTCTTACTAATCAATTTATTAAAGAGTAGTAGACAATAGGTTAAGAGACGATTGCGATAGGCTTTATGCATCAGTCTGTTTTTTATTCAGCACATATTGACTAGTGTGAATATATAGAAAACTATATAAGTATAGATTCAAAAAAGTCTTAATAGATAATTAATAACTAAACTTTATTTTATTATAGCAACAAATCCACCTCTAGGTAGACAGTCGACAGATATGTTCTTTTTGTTATCTGTTAATTTTATGTTATTCTCAATATTGAAGCTCTTATCATTATCTCCATCTTTAATAAGTTTATCTATTATTGAAGATTCTGTAAGGAAGTCTAATGAGAAATTTAATGTCCGTGGTTCGTCTGTTCCATTGAGCCCCCCAATGTACCAAACGTTATCTTTACGTCGGGCTATAATTACCTCTACTTCTGGATAACCAGATAATAGCTTTGTCTCGTCCCAAGCTGAAGGTAGGGCAGAAAGGAAGTGCTTGACTTCTTCTGGGAGTGAGTAGTATACTTCAGGACGATCGGGCATATGTTGTAAAGCTGATTCAAAAACAACAGGAAGAGCTAGTTCGTGTCCATTAGAAGTGATATGCGGGTGTTGTGAATCAGAAAAGGTGCCTGGAGTATAATCCATGGATCCAACAACATTCCGGGTGAAAGGTAAAGTTGCATTATGTGAAGCAGCACGTTTTGTCAATATCGGTCGATTATTGTACCATTCAGCACCATATACAGCTTCTACTGTCATAAGATTAGGATATGTTCGTTGCCAACCTCGAGGGAGAGTAGCACCATGAAAGTTAATCATCAGCTCATACTTAGCTGCATCTTCTAGAAGATCAATATAATAGTTCATCATTTTTGCACCATCAACAGCAAAAAAATCAATTTTTATTCCAACTACTCCCATTTCTTTAAGTTGTGCATATTCTTTTTCTCTGTTTTCTTTAGTAATAAGACGATCTAATGGGCCTGGAGCACCCGGGCCAATCCAGCTAGTTCCGGAATTATACCATAGCATAGGTTTTATCCCTTTTTGTTGAGAGTATTGAATTGCATCCTGAACAGTTCCTCCATTTTCCATAACATCCCATTCCCAATCTATTAAATTATATTTCCATCCCATATTTTGGGCTAGGTCAATGTATTCCTTTACACGTTGGAAATCTTTTGAGCCATGATTGTTTGCCCAATAGATCCATGCTGACAGCCCTGGAACGATCCATTCTGTATTCGATATTTTACAAGGTTCAGAGACATCCGTAACCAAAGTTGATTCAACAATATTAGCTAAAGAACCTATAATTAGTGTTCGCCAAGGTGATATATATATTTTATTAAAAGCAATTTTCTCATCAGGTGTATGAACTTGATACTGGTCGGAAAGATTACCACTATATAGACGGGATCCACTATGTCCTCGTCGGATATCAGCCTCAGTAATCAATACAAAAAGTGAATCTTGAGGCTCAATCAACGCAGGATATCCCCATAGATGGGATGTGTTCTTTTCATTGAATGTGTCTGTAGATAAAGGAAAAAAACCTTCATAATCATTTGTATATGGTTGCATCCATCTGTTTACTCCATCTGGAATGGAATAAGTAGTATGTTCTGTTGTTACATATTCAGTTTCATTACCTGATGCGGACAATATATAGCGAAAAACAACCCCATCATTATAAGTTCTAAAAACAACTTGAAAAGTTTGTTTTTGTTCATTTTCAAATAAATAGGTTCTTTCATTTCCTTGATTAATACAATGACTCCGTTTCCCGGTTATCATCTTATAGTCTTCGTGTATACTAGTGGAAGGCGAAACAGAAAGCAAGCGTAGGTTTTTACTAAAAAACTGTTGATCTGTAGAGATTCCAAGTTGTATTTTGGAGAATAAGGTCTTTTTAGAATTTTTATCTTTATAACTAACCGAGAAAAAAGCCTGGCCATAGTCCGTATTGGAGATAGAATCAATGTAAACAGAGACAGAAATCTTTCCATCGGGAGATATGGTTTCTTTTGTTGAAAATGAACACGAACTTAGTGCTACTAAACTATATGCAACGAGTATAGTATGAATAATTGATGTTGTTTTAGCTAACATATGTTTGATTAATTGGTCGTACAATTATTTGAATAGTGGTTTTTTATCTCACTTTTAGTAAACGTCCAGAATAAGTTACCGTTTTCCATGGAGAATCTGAAGATTTGAATCCAACTCCCTTATGTGGCTCTACAATAATGATGTTGAATTTCCTTTCATCTTTCATTCCATTAAAAGATCCTTTTCGATCACTTATTTCGAGTGTCCTTTCTGCATCATTCCAAGTCAAGTTGTACATACTGTATTTGCCGTTTTCATAATTGTAATTATCGCCTTCATCCTCATAAATTGTAAATGTAGAGGAAGCTCCAGGGTAAATACGTATTTCCCAAGGTTGATCTGTCTCCTCTGAGGCATATTGTTTTTCAGGACCTAGAGGAAGTATTGATCCTGCTTTTACAAATAATGGTATTTTCTCTAAGTCAACATCAACATTTACATATTGTCCACCAGCATATTTTTTACCATTCCAAAAATCAATCCAACCATTAGTTTGTTGTGGAAGATATACTTCCCATTGCTTTACTTTTCCTTCAGTAACAGGGGCAACTAGCAGAGAAGGGCCGAACATAAATTCGTGACGTTGCTCAAGTGCTTGATGATCAGTAGGAAAATCCATAACCAATGGACGCATCAGTGTTAATCCTTCAAAAGAAACAGATGCAGCTTGGGAATAAATATATGGAAGCATTCTGTAACGTAAGTTAAGATACTGGGATGTAATATGTTCTACATTTTTTCCATATCTCCATGGTTCCGATTGACTCATATATCCATGTACACGCAGTAAGGGGAAAAAAGTAGCTGCTTGTAGCCAACGAATAAATTGTTCGTGGTACTCAGTATTTGTGTATTGGTCGAAAGGACGGAAAAACCCTCCTACATCATATGTCCACCATGGAAGTCCAGTTGCCATTTGACTTAATCCCCCAGCAATTTGGCGACGTAGTGTTTCCCAATCATGACCTACATCGCCAGACCATGTGGCAGCAGAGTAGCGTTGAATACCTGAAAAACCGCTGCGAGTTAAAATTAGTACTCGTCTATTGCTATCATCTTTTCGTAAGCCTTCATAAACAGTTTTGTTTACATACATGGGATATACATTTCGTAAGAGTTCTCCAGGTATTGTCTTATTGTTAATAAGACGATTTTTCAAATCATCGTTTTCCGGTTCTGTTGCATCTTGCCACCATGCATCTATCCGATATGGTTTCAGTAATTTATCACTAAAATTAGACCAGTAAAAGTTAGCTGCTTCTGGATTAAAAAAGTCTATCCACTCTGTATCAGGAATATAATAACCTTTCTTAGCCATTTGTATGCCAACTTCCGATTTTGGATCTATCTTGGCCCAGACGGAAAGCATTAATCGCATATTCATACTGTGAAGTTGTCGAACCATTCCTGCTGGATCAGGATATCGTTCTTCATCAAATTGCATAGCATTCCAACCATATTTTCCCCAATATTGCCAATCTTGAACAATAACATCAATGGGTAATTTCCGTTGGCGAAATTCAGAGGCATTAGCAAGTAGTTCTTGTTGTGTATTATAACGTTCTCTACAATGGATATAACCTAAGCTCCACAAAGGCATCATAGGTGCTGGTCCGGTTAATTTTCGATAGGAACTAATTACTTCATCACCTGTTCCTGCAAATACAGTATAATCCAATGCTTGTGCAACAGGTGAACGGAATGTTGTTTCATTTGTTATTTTTCGCCAGTAGAGTATGGGTTTATCTTTTTTATCTCCTTGAACTTCAATTTCATGTTTTCCTTTCTTCATTTCTACTATTACTGAAGTAGTAGGAGGAAGCCAAATATTATTTACGTTGATAATGTTTTTCCCGTTTATAGAAAGATAATGTTTACGAGCCATTCGTTGTCCTACATCTAGCATAAATGAATAATCTCCACCTTCGATTATATCAATGGTAGTTGTAAAAGCGTGTATTTCTCTTTCCTCTTGCTTATTTCCACTAGTACTAGTGGCATTAACAGTCATTTTTTCATTTTTATTTTGGGAGAGAAATAATTCGGCGGATTCGTCTGTTGGATTAAATTCTGTCAAACCATAATTATTCCAAAGTAAACCGTATCCCTTATTGGATAGGATGAAAGGAATAGATATTTGTGTGTTTACTTGTGTTAGACGGCGTGTAAGTCCACGTATATTTAGATAACCATCTTGAAATTGGCCTGTACCATAAATGTATTCATCCTTAGGAGATATAAATTGTTGTTCTACAAGATAGGTTGGCTCTTCTTGTATAGTTGAACTTTGCATAATACGTCCATTAGGTTTTTCTTGCAGTAACACAGATCCATTCTGGTCTTTAAAGGTTAGGTTCTCTACTTCTTTATTAAAGGTAACGGATATGTGTTCTAGCGTTAGAGTGATATCTTCTTTTGTTTCTTTTACTCTATACGAGGGGATATCTATGCTCTCTGTATAAATAAGCTCGTCTAAAGAGTGTACCGGTGGTTTTTGACTGAGTTTAACACGAACAGAATTAGAACTTAGAGGGGAAATAGTGAGTTTTCCACTGCTCAAATTAAGTTCTATCCCTTTTCCCGTGTTTTTATAGTTGTTTGGTGTACAGGAAATCTGAGAACATGATATACTAAACAAAAGTAGGAGTATTGAGTGTTTAAAAATGATATTTATCATATGTTCTTTTAATTTATTGAGACTAAAGAAGTTTAATCGTGAGTTTTTGTAAATCGTTATCTTCTGAGCTTGTACCATAGTAAATTTCGTACTCTCCAGCAACTACACTCATTGTATGAGTTTCTGTATTATACCATTCGAAGAAAGAGGACTCTAGATCTAAAGTTACATTTTTGGAGGTTTTTGGAGGCAATTCAATTCTTGCGAAAGATCTAAGAGTTTTTATCGGTCCTTCATCATTTAGTTTTTTTACATATACTTGTAAAATCTCGGTTCCTTGTTGTTTACCTGTATTTCGAACAGGGATAGTCAAGGTTGTTTTATCACCTACTTTAATTTCATCTTTATTTGTCTTGGCTTTTCCAATATGGAACGTTGTATAACTTAGACCATGTCCGAATGGAAATAAAGGGCTTTCCTTCATGTATCGATAGGTGCGTCCTTTCATATTGTAATCTTCGAAATCGGGTAATTGATTAATGTTTTTATAAAATGTTATGGGTAATTTCCCTGAAGGATTGTAATCACCAAAAAGTACTTCAGCAATAGCACGTCCACCAGATTGTCCTCCATACCATGCTTGTAAAATTGCTTCACAGTTTTCAGACTCAGGAACTAGTCCAATTGCTGAACCAGAACAATTTACCAAAATTACCTTCTTCCCAGCATTTTTAAGTGCTTTGATGCAATTTCTTTGTGATGCTGGCAATTCTATATCTGTTCGGTCGCCTCCTTTAAACCCAGGTAGTTCAATGGGCATTTCTTCTCCTTCTAACTCTCCAGATATGCCACCAACAAAAATAATGGTATTTATTCCTTTGAGTTTGTTTATTAATTCATCATAATTAACAGGTGTTTCTTTACCTACATTGAAATTTAGATTGGCATTAGCAAAATCATAGTTTTGTTTAAAACTAATTTTTATATGATACTTTTTCCCCTTTTCTACTTGAAAGGGAATACGTTTAGTTACAAAACGCCAAGAACTGTAATCAGAAAGAGATTCGTCATTTACCCATAATTCGCAATCACCTATAGATTGTAGTCTAAAAACAATTTCCCCTGATGTGGAAGGAGTTAGAACAGTCTCAAATATACAAGAAAAATTCTGTAATTGTACACCTGAAGCAAAAGGGTGTTGCCCTGTAGTGGATAGTCGTATGGCTTTATCATAATATACACTTGTAACAGGACTACCCATATGTTCTTTGTTGTTCCAATAAGTTGCTTTTATGCCTGATAGACCATCTATATGACAGTTGTGAATATAAGAATCCAAAATCATATCATCAACTAAATCACAACCTTTATCATAAAAGACTTCTTCTTCAGCAACAGATCTTATACCTTCTAGTACTGTAGTGGTTTTAACAGGAGTTCCGTTGTAATTACCCCACATAAGCCTTGCATCGTCTGCATTGGGTCCAATAACAGCTATTTTTTTGTTTTTAGAGAGAGGTAAAATGTTTGCTTGATTCTGAAGCAAAGTCATGGATTGACGTGCCATTTCAAGAGCTAATTCTTGATGTTTTTGACAGTTTATGATAGAGTCAGGAAGATTAGCCCACGGCACAATCGTATTATTATCAAAATCACCTAAACGAAAGCGTTCAGTTAGTAGTCGAAGTACACTTTTATCAATATCTGATTCTTTAATCAATCCTCGGGAAACGGCTTCGACTAGTTCATGATAAGCATAACCATAACCACATTCAACATCAGTACCTGCAAGTACCCCTTTTACAGCTGCATGTAGTGCGTCTGAAGAAACTTTATGAGAGGTATAAAAGTCGGCAATAGCTCCACAATCGGAGACAACAACACGTTCAAATCCCCACTCTTCACGTAAAATTCTCTGTAAGAGATGATTACTTCCACAACATGGATCATCATCTTGACGATGGTAGGCACACATAACCTGACTTACATCTGCCTCTTGAACAAGAGCTTTAAATGCAGGCATATATGTTTCCCATATATGGCGATTATCTAGATTATTTAGGTTTAAGGTGTGTCGGCTCCATTCTGGTCCAGAGTGTATGGCATAATGTTTAGCACAAGCAAGTAACTTTTTGTATTTTGCATCCTGTGGCCCTTGTAGTCCATTTACTACTGAAATCCCCATACGTGAGGTGAGATATGGATCTTCTCCATATGTCTCTTGACCACGTCCCCAACGAGGGTCACGAAAAATGTTCACATTTGGGGTCCAAACAGATAAACCATTATCTTTTCTTTGTTCTTCACCTTTTTGTTCGCGAAAGTGAAAACGTGCTCGTGCTTCATCAGAAACAGCATCGAAAACTTGATACAATAGTTCCTCATTAAATGATGCAGCCATTCCAATGGGTTCAGGAAAGACGGTAACTCCATCTTGGTTAGTTACTCCATGTAGAGCCTCACTCCACCAAGCAAACTTTTTTACTCCTAAACGTGGGACCTCTTTAGAGTGATCACCCATTAAACCTACTTTTTCTTCTAAAGTCAGTCGAGAGAGAAGATCTGCCGCTCGTTCCATAGCACTACGCTCAGGGTCTTTATATGGTGGAACTTGTGCTTGTAATGGTTTAAAATACAATATAATAAGTATGAGAATGTATAGCTTTTTCATTGTTTAAATTCCCAATAATCAAGGTGAAACAAATTGTTTTTCTGAGCAGTACTTTTGAAACAAAAGTAAAGATCGTGTATTCCTTTTGCATCAGTAATAGGGCATGACATAAGTTTGTATTTATCCATTGCACCAGAACGAGTTATTGGTACTGTACCAATAAGTGTTCCTGTTGTACTTCCTAATCGTATTTCAATGTATCCATCATCTGCATTACAAGCAGCGAGAATAGAGAATGAAGTAGCACCTTTACCGAAGTCAACTCCACGAATACATAAAGACTCATTGTTATCAATGTGTGTGACACATATTCTTCCTTCAGGCATTTTTTCTGTTTTAAGTCCATATCCCCAAGCTATGGTCTCTGCTTCTACGCGACGATATGGATTGAAAGGTTCAATCTGTTCTAATACTGTTTCTGACCAATAAGGAATTTCTTGAATGGTTCCATCAGGATTGTAATGGATTTTTGCAACAGATGTTGATCTACGTTCGTGATGTTTGAAAGTTTCAATATGCATAATATCATAGTTTAATCCAAAAACATAAGATTCTCCTTTGTAGTCAATAATACCTGGATGATTTCCTCTAGATCGGTGAGTCGGTTTCATTATATATCCCTGAGTTGTCCAAGGACCTGTTGCTTTATCACTCATGGCATACCCTAGACCTTCTGGACAGCAAGTAGATGCAAAAGCCATATAATAATGTCCTTTTCGTTTATATACCCAAGGACCTTCTTGGTAATGCTCTGGTTTCTTTTCAAGTTTGACTATTTCTCCTGAGTATGAGATCATGTCATTGTTGAGCTTTACATAATATACGTTGGGATTTCCCCAGTACATATATGCTTGTCCGTCATCATCAATAAAAACAGTAGGATCTATGTCGTCCCAATGTTCTTTTTGCCAGACTAGAGGTTTGTCAATTGGGTCTTTAAAAGGTCCATAAGGTGAATCGGAAACCAAAACCCCGATTCCTTGTCCGTGAATGGGGCAATACATATAGAATTTTCCATTTCGCTCAACACATTGTTGAGCCCAAGCACCATTATCACGTGTCACCCATTTAAAGCTTTTGAGTGATGCGACAGCACCATGATCAGTCCAATTAACCATATCAGTAGAGGTGTAAAGTAACCAATCCAACATTTTAAATCCTTGAGCGTCATCTTCATCATGGGTAGTATATAGGAATACAGTATCGTTATATACCATTGGTGCTGGATCAGCTGTGTATTTTGTCTGGATAATAGGCTGTTGAGCCATGTTTTTTATTGGAATAAAACAGAGCAAGAGAAATAACCACTGTAAAGAACTTGAATTAGTTTTCATATTTGTATCTTTTAATATAGTCAAACAGTACAAAAATATATTTTTATCTTTTGGAGGGATTTAGATTCTAAACATAAAGTTTTCAATTTTAGATATAAGACTAGTTGTGTATCTCTATTTGTTCTTTTCTAGTTATCCAATACCTTCAAATTTTTGTTGTCCGATAAAAGTTTTTTATAAAAACGTAAGGTCAAGTTTTTATGGGTGTTTTAAGTACTCGACCATTTGGCTGATATTTTTTTTTGATTTATAAAATATGATCCTTGAACAAAGATCTGCATTATATTGGACAGCCTGATGGAATCAACGATGCTCCTGCATTACGTCAAGCCGATATTGGAATCTCTGTA
>CAZOVL010000009.1:0-49556 GCA_964583185.1 uncultured Bacteroides sp.
AAAACAAGAACTGGTTTCCAGCGTTTTTTTGATGGGGTAGTGGGTGTGTTAGGTCTGCTATTGAAGATTGGATTATTTTTCGTAGCCTTTTGTATTGGTATTCCTATTTTATTTGCCCTCTTTATTGTGTTTTTGATTTTAGTTGCCATAGGTATCTCCACTTTTATTGGGGGAGGAGTTGCTCTGTTTTCAGTGTTTCCCTCTTTTGAAGATCCATTCTTTGCTACACAGACTATACCTATTTTTATTAGTAGTCTTAGTGGTTTGATTGTAATTGGACTGCCGGTGTTTTCTTTGTTTTATATGGTGTTTCAACATGTTTTTCAATGGAAAAACATGGCTAGAGGAATTAAAATTACGTTAATTGTTCTTTGGCTTATAGCTTTGTTCTCTTTTATTTTCTGCTTACTACAGATTAATTGGGGAATGTAATCTTTTTTTGTTGACTTGATGTTTATTGTGTTGTATTTTAATTGAAGCTAATTTCCATCATTTATAATTGTGTGTAGTTTAAGAGCTTTATATCTTGATCAAGATATAAAGCTCTTTTTCATTTTCACTCTTCATTTTTCTAGTATTAGAAAATAGAATTTATTCTTACTCAATAGTTGTTTTTTATGTTGTAGTTAAAATTAAATCGGTATCTTCACGTAGAGAATTAAAAATAAACTTAAGATTCATACGGATGATGTTTGATAAATCATTGTTACTTTTAGTTGGAGCTATTTTTCTTCTTGTTATACTTCTCGATGTAATAGCCATTGCTGATTTAAGACTGACAGATAAATCAAAACAATTTAAACTTGTTTTTATGTTAGTCATAATCTTTGTCCCATTCTTTGGCTTTTCTGCCTATTATATTTATAAAAGTATTAGTAACTGGAGATAGTTTGCTATGAATAAAAAAAGGATATTTTTGCGTATAGGCGTTATCTTTCCTACCTTGTTGTTTATCTATTTATATGCAATAGATCCACTTAATAAACACTACAACTTAATTGTTATAGCATCTATTTTTACTATTTTACTTTTGTTGTCTACCATTCTTTTTAAGAAAAACAGATTGAATATTATTCTTAGCTATTATGCTATCTTTGGCTTGTTAATTATATCCTATCTTTTGTTATAATATTTTTAATTTTCTAGCTTTGTTTCATTGCTGAACACATATATAACTTCATATTATTTGAAGTACTTTTATTTGTGTTTATCTTTTTTTATAAAAAACTAAAATATACTTTGGGGCGATAAATAGTCCTATGAGTTGAAAATAATCTTCCTGAAAATAAGTTGTGTTTTTATTACTTGGAATAGTGTTTGTTTTGCTTTTTATTCAGTCTAAGAGAGAAGTATTTGACTGTTTTTTATAAGTAATTTATGTAATAAACTTTCTTTTTCTTGCTAAAAAATATAAAATTATGGAACTTTTTGTGGGTTTCCTATATATTTATTGAAATTTTGAAAAAGATTTTAATGAAATATTTTTCAAAGTATAATATAATTGTATAATGTTGATTATGAATTTATTAGTTAATTATTCTATGGAGGATATGTAGAATAAAATGACAAATAATAAGTTATTATTATATAGTTAAATTTTAAAAAACTTAGCAATTTTGATTGTTTGTTGTTATATCCTTGTAACTTTAGTGAGTTTCTATTTTTAAAATTCTATTTTTTAGAGGTAGTTTAATTACATAAAAGAAGGATGATTTCTTTAAAAGAGTTTAATCAATTATTTAATCAACACTATCAGCCTTTTCTACGGTTTGCTGTTTCTTATGTTAGAGATTCGTATGTAGGTGAAGAGATTGCTGCTGAGGCATTTTCTATATTTTGGGAAAAAAGGGGTGAAATATCTGTTGACGTGAATCGACCGGCTTATATATTAACCATTATTAAAAACTTAAGCATTAACTACTTAAAACGCGAATCGCTAAACCGAAATATTGTAGCTAATATAAAAGAAGCCATAGAGTGGGATTTAGCTACTCGTATAAATCATCTACAAGCTTGCGATCCAGAAGCTCTGTTTTCAAAAGAAATTCAGTCTATATTAAATAATGCAATAGAGAAACTCCCTAAAAAAACTAGAGAGGTTTTTGTTCTCAGTAGACTAGAACATCTTTCTCATAAAGAAATAGCAGAAAAATTAAATATTTCCACTAAAGGTGTGGAATATCATATCTCTCAGTCCCTTAGGTTGTTAAGGGTAATGCTGAAAGACTATTTACCCTTTGGAGTATATGTTTTAATAAAAAACATGCTTTTATACTAGGGATAGTCTACTCTTAATTGTTGTTATTATAGGGGGTTGAAATATTGAATAGCTTTAAATTATGATAACACAAGAAAAACTATATAATTACTTCTCAGGTAACTGTACCGAACAAGATATCCTTTCTATAAAGAAGTGGGTAGAATCTTCTGATGAGAATAAAAAAAGAATGGATCAAGAAAGGGTTCTTTTTGATATTCTTCTATTACATGATACTGAACGTGCTACTTCTGCATATCAAATGAAGATCAACACTCAAAAGAAAAAAATTAGAAGAACTCTTATTCGAATTTCAAGTGTAGCAGCAATGCTTCTCCTTGCTGTTTTTATAACTAAACATTTAATATATGAAAATCTGCAAAATAAAATGCAGACAGTAAATGTACCATCAGGTCAATATATTAGTATGGATTTACCTGATGGCACTAAGGTTTGGCTTAATGCACAAACAAGTATTAAATACAACTCCTTGTTTAATCATAAGAAACGCCATGTTGTTTTAGATGGAGAAGCTTATTTTCAAGTAAAACGAGATGAGTCTTTACCTTTTGAGGTAGAAACAGCAAAAGGAGTGGTAAGGGTGTTAGGTACCGAATTCAATGTTTGTGCTTATAATGATAGTGAGAAATTTGAAACTACCTTAATTAATGGAGAAGTTGAAGTTTCTCTTAAAAACAGCTCAGAGAAAGTAAGAATAAAACCTAATAGTCAAGTTTTATTTAATAATGGTAGACTGGAAGTTAGTAGAGTTAGAAATTACGAAACTTATAAGTGGAAAGAAGGTTTATTAGTTTATCAAAATATCAGCTTCGAATCAATGATGAAAGACTTTGAACGTATTTATGGAATTGAAATTATTGTTGAAAATAAGGAGGTTCAAGAGTTTAGCTATACTGGAAAGTTTAGAATTGTTGATGGCGTTGATTATGCCCTATCTATATTACAAAAAAGTATCCCGTTCAATAAATCAAGAGATACTGAAAATGAGATTATTTATATCAAGTAAGAATACTTACTAATCAATTTTTCATTGTCTTGAAATATGAGTTCTAGCAGCCTATAATGGTTGTTATTAGTATTACTATGAATCAAAACTAAACATTTAAATCTATGAAAAAACAAAATCTATGAAAAAAATCAATGTACATTATTGTATTTATCACTTGAAAAACCAATATGACTTTGAGTGTTGTATGAATTAAAACAATATGAAAATCTATGAAAAACAACTTACTTATGAGATGCAATACATCTCTAACTAATTTAAAAAATAGAGCGGTTAAGATAATAGTTGTTCTATTATTCTTCTGTTCTTTTTCTTTACATGCGGGAGAATTATTTTCTCAAAATGCAAAAGTTCATTTAAGTAAAATAACAACTCCAATAAGCAAAATTATTGCGGAAATAGAAAAGCAAACAGACTATCTTTTTGTCTATAATGATCAAATAGATGTAAAAAAAGAAGTAGAAATAGATGTAAAAAAAGAAACATCTGTATCAATGAATGATACAGATGTTTCAAAAATACTGAATGATGTATTTAAGAATTCGAATGTTAGTTATGAAATAATAGGAAGCCACATTATACTTTCTGCCAAGACACAACAAACTAACATTGTAACACAGAGTAAAGAAATATCGGGTACAGTTACTGATGAAGCAGGCGAACCACTAATTGGTGCTACTGTTCAAGTTAAAGGTACTACTACTGGTGTTATAACTAATCTAAATGGAAACTATATGATTTCTGCTAATACAGGTGATGTTTTGATCTTTTCTTATGTAGGCTATGAAAATCAAGAATTCACTGTAGATAGTAATACTACTATTAATGTTCAGATGTTTTCAGATGCACAACAATTAGAAACTGTTGTTGTTACAGCTTTAGGTATTAAACGTTCGGAAAAAGCTTTAAGTTACAATGTACAACAAGTAGATGCAAGTACTATTACTGCCAATAAAGATGCAAACTTTATAAATGCATTAAGTGGAAAAGTTGCTGGTGTTAATATAAACGCTTCATCATCTGGTATTGGAGGGGTTTCTAAGGTAACTATGCGTGGTACAAAATCTATTATGCAATCTTCCAATGCACTTTATGTAATTGATGGTGTTCCTGTTTTTTCAAGACCAAAAGGATCTGGTGGAGGTGTAGAGTTTGATTCCCAAGGAGCTACAGATCCAATTGCTGATATAAACCCGGATGATATTGAGTCTATGTCCATATTAACTGGTGCAGCTGCAGCTGCCCTTTATGGTTCAGATGCAGCTAATGGTGCTATTATTATTAATACTAAAAAAGGAAAAGAAGGAAAAGTTAGTATTACTGTAAATAGTAGCTTAGAGTTAGGATCTCCTTTAGTTATGCCTCGATTCCAAACACGCTATGGAACAGGAAAAGGAGGAGTTTTAGGTGGCAGTCCAGCTCACAGTTGGGGACCTCATTTAACAGAGGCTAGATATTTTGGCTATAAACCCCAAGATGATTATTTCCAAACAGGTATAGTCACAACAGAAAGTGTTTCTTTCTCTACAGGTACAGACAAGAATCAAACTTATGCTTCTGCAGCAGCTGTAAACTCCAAAGGGATTATACCTAATAATAAATATGAGCGCTATAATTTTGCTATACGGAATACAACGTCATTTCTCGATGATAAAATGACATTAGATGTTAATGCTAGTTACATTTTACAAGGAGATCGAAATACAACAAATCAAGGTATATATAACAATCCGTTAGTTGGTGCTTATTTATATCCTAGAGGTAATGACTGGGAGGAAGCTAAAACGTATGAAGAGTATAGTCCTGTTCGTAAGCTTTATACCCAAAAATGGGCAGTAGGTGATGCGGGTATGACGATGCAAAATCCTTACTGGATAAACTATCGTAACTTGCGTGAGAATAGAAAAGATAGATATATGTTGGGAGCAAACTTGAGTTATCAAATTTTAGATTGGTTGACTCTTTCTGGTCGTGTACGCTTGGATAATTCAAATAATGATTATACTGAAAAATTCTTTGCTACTACAAACACTCAATTAACAGGTGGTTCTGATAGAGGTTTGTATGGAATTGTTAAGTCTAAAGACAAACAACTTTATGCTGATTTCTTGGCAAGTGTAAATAAAAACTTCGGAGAGAATTGGAACTTACAAGTAAACTTTGGTGGATCTTATACAGACTTTAGATACGACGAGTTGAATGTTCGGGGACCTATTGCAGATGGATCCGAAACATTTCCTGGTGAACAGGTAGGTTTAGCCAATGCGTTTATTGTTCAGAATCTAAGTCAAAATAAAACAAAATTTTTAGAAGATGGATGGCGTGAACAAACTCAATCTCTCTATGCTTCTGCTGAGTTAGGATATAGAAGTACCTATTACTTAACAGTTACAGGGCGTAATGATTGGGCTTCACAACTAGCTGGTCCAAACTCTAAATATAAATCTTTCTTTTATCCATCTGTAGGAGGTTCAATTGTTTTGTCTGAAATGATGCCTAACTTAAATAGAAATTATTTATCCTTTCTTAAACTACGTGCTTCTTATGCATCCGTTGGTAGTGCTTTTAGTAGATACATTGCTAATCCACGACCTAAATGGAATCCTGAATCAAGTTCGTGGACAGTTTTAACCTCTAAACCTAAAGATGATTTGAAACCAGAAAGAACAAAGTCTTTTGAAGTTGGTTTAAATGCACGTTTCTTGAAAAACTTTGAGTTAGATGTTACTTATTATAATGCTAAAACTCAAGATCAAGTATTTGTAATTGATGGAGGGATTAAATATTCAGACGCTTATTTGCAAACAGGTAGTGTGAGAAATAGTGGTCTAGAACTAGCTTTAAGCTATAAAAACACTTGGAAGGATTTTACTTGGTTTAGTGGTTTTACCTATTCTATGAATAGAAATAAGATTCTTGAATTAGCTAAAAATGTATATAATGATGCAACCGGTGAAACTATTAATATTGATTATATGAATATTGGTGGTTTAGGTAGTACTCGATTCATATTAAAAGAAGGAGGTGATATGGGAGACCTTTATTCTATAATGGATTTAAGGAGAGATGCTAATGGTGCAATTTATATTGACGAAGAGAATGGAGTTCACACTGAATCTATTCAAAATATTAATAATTATATAAAATTAGGTAGTGTGTCTCCCAAAGGAAACCTGGCTTGGACAAATAATTTTTCTTGGAAGAATTTTAATTTAGGGTTTATGGTTTCTGCACGTTTAGGTGGAGTTGTATTCTCTCGTACACAAGCACAACTAGATGAGTTTGGAGTATCTAAAGCTTCTGCTGACGCACGCGATATGGGATATGTTTCTGTAAATGGAATGGATCGTGTGAATACTGAAAGTTGGTATGAAGTTGTTGCTGGTGGAACAGCAGTTCCTCAATATTATACTTATTCAGCAACTAATGTTAGATTACAAGAAGCTTCTATTGGATATACTTTCCCTAAAAAAATGCTTGATAATGTTTGTGAAGTGAAAATATCCTTGATTGGACGCAATTTATGGATGCTGTATAACAAGGCTCCTTTCGATCCAGAGTCTGTAGCAACTACTGATAGCTTCTATCAAGGAATAGACTATTTTATGATACCTTCTTTAAGGAATATTGGTTTTAACTTGAGCATTAAATTCTAATAACTATTGATATGAGAAAGATATTAAATAAATTAATAATAAGTACTATTACTGTTACATTTGCAGCTTGTACAGCAAATTTTGAAAATGTAAATAGTCATCCTAAGGAGCCAGGAGATTTAATTGCAGATGATTATGCTCTCGGATCAGCAATGAATAATTTAGCAGGATGTGTTGTGTCTCCGGATGTGAATACGGCTCAGTTTACAGACTGTTTATTGGGTGGACCAATGGGCGGATATTATGCAGACTCGAATGCTGGTTGGGCAAATACAATCTCAAATTATAATCCTAAAGACGACTGGAGTAGGGTATTCCTAAAAAGTGATAGAATTATCCCTATATTAACATCAAATCTAGCTGTTGTGGATGTTGTTTCACAAAACACGGAGAATCCGGTACCTTATGCACTTGCTAAAATTATTAAAGTTGCAACAATGCATCGTGTAACTGATACGTTTGGACCTATACCCTATACTCAACTTGAGTCTAGCTCAGATCAGAATATACCTTATGATTCTCAAGAAACTGTGTATAAAACATTCTTTGAAGAACTTAATGATGCTCTTGACGTTTTGAATGCAGATCCAAATGCAAAATTAGTACCATCAGCTGACTATATATATGGTGGAAATATTAACCAATGGATTAAGTTTGCTAATTCTTTGAAGTTGCGTTTAGCAATCCGTATTGCTTATGCAAATCCCACATTATCGAAAGAGATGGCTGAGGAGGCTGTTAAGTCTGAAAATGGAGGATTAATAGAAAGTAATATAGACAACGCATCTTGGAATTATTTTAAAACTTTGGAAAATCCTATTTTTGTAGCTACTCGATATAATCAAGCAACTCATGCAGATGGTACAGCTTGTACAACTGGTGGAGATACACATGCTGCCGCTGATATCATTTGCTATATGAATGGATATAAAGATAATCGTCGTGAGAAGTTCTTTACAAAGTCTGAATGGGTAGGTTATGATTATGTAGGGCTTCGTCGTGGAATTATTATCCCTGATTTAGCTGCTAAAGGACATAGATATTCTGGTGTAAATATTACTCCAACTTCCCCAATTTATTGGTTAAATGCATCTGAAGTTGCGTTTTTGCGTGCTGAAGGAGTAGCTGTGTTTGGTTATAATATGGGAGGAAGTGCAGAATCTTTCTATAACGAAGGCATTCGCTTATCTTTTGAACAATGGGATGTTAGTGGTGCTGAAGAATACCTTGAAGACGATTCTAGTGTGCCTACCTCTTATAATGATCCAGGTAATGATAATCATCATACTAGTGTTTTATCTTCTATAACAATAAAGTGGGATGATAAGGCTACAAAAGAAGTTAAGCAAGAACGAATCATTGTGCAAAAATGGATTGCTAATTGGCAGTTAGGAAATGAAGCATGGGCTGATTATCGTCGTACTGGGTATCCACGTTTGATGCCAGCTACAGATGCGGGTAATAAAAGTGGTGGAGTTGTTGATTCTAAGAAAGGAGCACGTCGTATGCCTTATCCTCTTGATGAGTATAATTCCAATGCCGATAATGTTAGTGAAGCTGTAGCTAAATACTTGAATGGCCCCGATAATATGGCTACTGACTTATGGTGGGCCGCAAAAAAATAATAACCTTAATGATTAGATCTATGAATAAAAATATTAAATATTGTTTCTTGGCAGTTCTTGCATTTGTTTTAGTGTCAATGCTAAACTCTTGTGATGATTGGACTGAATCAGAAAGTTTGGATCTAAAGAATCCTACTTTTGAAGAGCAAAACACTCAGCTTTATGCAGACTATTTGGAGAATTTAAGAACATATAAAACAGGAAAACATTCTGTTCTTATTGTTTCTTTTGATAATTCTTTAACATTTCCGGTCAAACAAGCAGAACGTTTGACTGCTATACCTGATAGTGTGGATTATATATGTTTGAATAACCCTAAAGATTTACATCCAGAATATCAAGAGGAGATGGTGAAAATAAGAAAAGACAAAGGGACTAAAACAATTTATATGATAAGTTATGATTTTTTTGAGACTCAGTGGAATGAGAAACAAAAAAATAATCCCGAATTAACAGAAGAAGAAGCACTTGTTTTCATTAATGAATCTACAGATGAGATGTTAGCTCTCTGCGATCAATTTGGATTTGATGGGATTTTAGTTGATTATACCGGTCGTTCATTAGTTAGTCTTACAGAAGAGGCATTAGCTTTATATAATGCAAGACAGCAAAGTTTTTTTGGAAAAGTGATGAGTTGGAAAGAATCTCATCAAAATAAAAACCTTGTCTTTTATGGTAATATTCAATATTTAGTTCCGGAAAATATGGATATGTTAAACAAGTATGATTTTCTAATAATCAAAACCGCTCTTTCTACTAATATGGATGAACTTACTCTGTATGCTTATTTAGCTATTCAAGCGGGTGAAGATGCAATAAAAGAAGCAAAGGATGGAATAGAAGGCGAACATGAAGTAAAAACAAATCCAGTACCTACAGATCGATTTATGGCTTGCGTACAACTTCCTCAGAAAGATGATAGAGAACAGATTTTTGGCTACTGGAACACAGTATCTGCTGATGGTGGTAAAACTTTAGCATACTTAGGTGCTTCCCAATGGGTTGTACAAGAATCTGTGGATTTTAATCGAAGGGGTATTTTTATTATGAATATCCATAATGATTATTATAATAATACTTATAAATCTGTACGTGATGCTATTTGCGTTATGAATCCTAACAAATAAGAATGACTATGAAATACTATAGATATTTATATACTTTATTAATTGGACTTATATTTACTACAAGTGGATGTAAGGATGCAGATGTTATTAATGAACATCACTTTCACAATAAACTTTATGTGACTTCTGCTCCTGTCACTGATGACTTATTGATTCAACCTGCAGTTCCTGAAACTTCTCGGGAAATTTCTTATCGGATAAATAAACCTGCAATAAAGGATGTTAAAATAATGTTTGATGCTGCACCTTATTTAACTGCTTCATATAATTTGATTTATGGAGATAATGCCTCATTATTAGAGTCAGATTATTATGATATGCCTGTTAAAAATGTTATAATAAAAGCAGGTGATACCTCCGGTGATAACATAATTATAAACTTTAAAAATACAGATAAATTAGATGATTCAAGACGTTATGTTCTTCCCATTACAATTATTAATGCAACAGAACTGGGTATATTAGAGAATAAACGTACGGTATATTATATTTTTAAGGGTGCTGCACTCATAAATGTTGTGGCAAATATTCGGAAAATTCAATTTCCAATTAAATGGAAAAGTAATGTTTCTTCAGTACCTGTAATTACTGTTGAGGCTTTACTCCGAAGTAAAGATTGGGTTGCTGGACGAGATAATGCCTTGAGTTCGATATTTGGTATAGAGAATAAGTTCTTAGTCCGTGTAGGTGATTCTGATAGACCAAGAGACCAAGTTCAAATAGTTGCACCAGGTGGAAATTTCCCTGGTCCTAATAGAGTTCCGGGTTTAGCTGTTGATGAGTGGATTCATATTGCTGTGGTTTATGATTCCACAACAGGTGAACGTTTGTTTTACAAAGATGGGGTACTTGTTTATGGAGATAAAGCTGCTAGCTCAGCCCTTTCTTTAACAACAAATTGCTATATCGGTCGTTCTTTTGATGATTCTCGTTGGCTTCCTGGAGAAATCTCTGAACTTCGTATTTGGGGTATACAAAGAACTGCTGAAGAAATTGCAAACAACCCTTATCAGATTAACCCAACAAATCCAGGGTTAATTGCTTATTGGAAGTTTAATGAAGGAACGGGTATTGAAATTAAGGATCACTCAGGAAACGGAAATGATATTATAGCAGTTCCTGAAGAAGCCAGCGCGGAGCTTACTTGGGTAAATGTAGAAATTCCCGCAATAAAATAAAGAGTTTAATCTTAATTTAAGAATTATATTATGAAAATAAAATACAAATCATACAGTTTTGTTTTAGCTGTTCTAATAGGCGGTTTTTCTCTATTTACATCTTGTGCTGATGATTTAGATATAGGGAGAAAAATAGATGAAGATGAGTATAATCATATCTATGAGAATAATGCTTATTTACGTGATGCTAAAACAAACAAAGTCTCAAATATTGTAGAGTTGTATACCAAAACTTATACAACTAAAGTAAAAATGGGTTTAACTAAAGTACCTTCCTCAACTACTGAGGCAAAGGTAAAAGTAGATGCAGAATATTTGAAAGAATATAATCTAAAACATAACACAGACTTTGAGTTATACCCTGAAAATTACGTTAAATTTGAGAATGGAGGGGCTCTTACAATTAATAGTGATAATAAAACGGGAGAAGTTGCTATGACTATTGAGGCTGCAGAAAACTTAAGTGAAGGTAAAACGTATGTACTTCCACTAGTAATTAGCGATTTTAGTAGTGATATTTCTATTGAGGGTGAAGCTAAACATTGTATTTATCTTGTGAAAGATATGCAAAATGCATCTGATGTTTATAAAGGAGAGGATGTTGTAAGAGGGTATGTGTTTTTTGAGGTTAACAGCACAAACCCATTAAATACGTTATGTTTTGAGCTAGAAAATGGAAAACTGATTTGGGATGTAGTTGTATTATTTGCTGCTAATATTAATTACGATGCAGCAGCCGGACGTCCTAGAGTACAGTGTAATCCTAATGTTCAATATTTGTTAGATAATAATGAGATTTTTATTCAACCCTTGCGTAAACGTGGAGTTAAAGTGTTATTAGGTTTACTTGGAAATCATGATTTTACTGGTTTAGCTCAATTATCCAAACAAGGAGCTAAAGATTTTGCACGTGAAGTAGCTCAATATTGTAAAGCGTATAATTTGGATGGTATAAACTACGATGATGAATATTCTAAGGCACCAGATTTAAGTAATCCTGCTCTTACTACAAAGAGTTTAAATGCTGGAGCACGCTTATGTTATGAAACTAAAAAGGCTATGCCAGATAAATTGGTAACTGTTTTTGCATATGGTAGTATGTATGGAGTTGATAATGTAGACGGTGTAGATATTAAAAACTGGATAGACATTGCAGTTCCTAACTATGTTGGTATTGTACGTCCTGTTGGTGGCTTGACAAAGAAAGAGTGTGCCGGATTAGCTGCTGAATATAATAAGAAAACTGGAGGGAGTTTATATAAAGCTCAAGCTCAAAATTTAATAAATGATGGATATGGATGGCATATGGGTTTTGACTTAAAACCTACTTTATTTAACCTTGCTGTTCCTCGTCTAACTGGAGTTGAGGTTTTATATGGTTCTCCCTTAAAGCCAATTACAACTTATTACAAGAAGAATGATCTCAAGCCTTACAGCTATATAGAAGATTTACCTATTGAAAATTAATATATTTAAGAAGAAAATATGAAACAGAATAAATTGTTTTTTGTGTTAGTAGTATGTTCTTTACTTGTATTCAGTAGTTGTGAAGAGAGTGAAGAACTGAATTTACTAACTTATCCTGAAAATCAATCTGCTTTATTAATTACAGATGCGGAGGGAAACTCAGAGGTGACTTTGAAGGCTATATATAATGCTGAAGGAGAAATGGAACTGGATGGGCAAGTAAGTAGAACGTATGTGTTTCGTTTCGATGCTTCACCTGAAGATATTATGATTTCTTATGAGTTAATATCGAAGAATATACCAGAAGAGTTGATAAGTATTAGTAAGACAGAATATGTTTTACCCAAAGGGGCTAGCGATGCATTAGTCGATGTTTCTTTTTTAGCTGATGACTTTAGTTTTGCTCAAACTAATTATGCTGAAGAAACTTATGAATTAGGAGTTAGAGCTGTAGCTAAAGGTTATAAAGTTTCATCAGAACCTTTAGAGTCAAAAGTTATAATTCAAAAAGAAGCTTTTTCTTCATCATGTTTTATTGTTCCGGGTAAAACAAGTAAAACAATTATTGAGAAACCTTATCTTATTAATGGAGAATATCTAGATGACAGTCCTATTATTTATCCGTTTACAATTCAATTAGATAAACCAGCAATTAATGATCTGAAAATCAAGTTAATTCTTACAGGGTCTGATGATGAAGCTTTAGATAAAGTGACTTTTGTTGATGAGATTGTAATACCTAAAGGACAAAAAGTTTCAGAAGATTTAGAATGGAAGTTTGATAAAGAGTTTTTACTTCAATCAGAATTAGATGAATATACTTTTTCTTTTTCAATTGAGCTTGAAGATCAATATTTCTCAATTGATGAAGATAGATCGACTGTAGATTTAATTGTTCGAAAAGTATTAAGAAATATTAGTTATCTTGATAGATTTAAACCTGAATGGCAACAAGTACCTAATAAGAATAAGTGGTCTGTGGAGTTACTTTTCTCTTCTCCTACTAATCCAAAAGTTTTAATTGATGGCAGAGGAGGATATAGAACAGGAAGTTTGAGTCGTACATCAGATCAATATCCATTTATTATTGATATGTCTAAAGAAGAGGCCATTAAGGGTGTAGGTATAGATTATTATTATGATAGTACTTTTGGTGTTGGTGCTCCTCGGAGAATGAAAATATCAACATCTTTAGATAAAAAAGAGTGGGTGTTTCAAGGAGAAATTGCAACTGCTCTTGCTTATAGTAATTATGCCGAATTCTTGAGCCCTTTAACTGCTCGTTACATCAAATTTGAATTGTTTGATAGATATGATCGAGTTCTTAGACTCACAGAGGTTTATGTTTATAAATAATAAAAAATAAGAAGTATTTACTTGAAAAATTTAGAGCTGGATTTCTATTCTGGCTCTAAATTTTCTATCTTACGCACAAATCTTCTTACAAGGTATTTTTATCTATTTAATTATTTATGATTAAAGAAATTATAATATGAAACCTAAACCTAGATTCAAAAAACACTTATTGTTATTTAGTTTTATTTTTGGATTAAGTACAATTACTATAAAAGCTTCAGCTCAGCCCACTCCGGTGGACTATGTTAGTATATTAGTAGGAACACAATCTAAACATGAATTGTCTACAGGGAATACTTATCCTGCTGTAGCTTTGCCTTGGGGTATGAACTTTTGGACCCCTCAGGCAGGGAAAATGGGCGATGGGTGGACTTACACTTACGATGCAGATAAAATTAGAGGGTTTAAACAAACTCATCAACCCAGTCCATGGATGAACGATTATGGGCAGTTTTCCATTATGCCGGTTACTCAAAAGCTGACTTTTGATGAGGATGAGCGTGCTAGCTGGTTCTCGCATAAGGCTGAAACTGCAACCCCTTATTATTATAAAGTTTATTTGGCAGATCATGATGTGATTACGGAGATTTCTCCAACATCAAGAGCTGCCTTTTTTAGATTTACTTTTCCTGAAAGAGAGAATTCTTATATTGTTGTTGATGCTTTTGATAAGGGGTCTTACATCAGAATTTTACCTGATGAACAAAAGATAGTGGGATATACAACGAAAAATAGTGGTGGAGTTCCTGAAAACTTCAAAAATTATTTTGTTGTTCAATTTGACAAACCTTTTACTTATACAGCATCGGTTGCAGATGGGGTGATAAGTGAAAAAACATTAGAGGCTACTTCTAATCATTCAGGTGGAATTATTGGATTTTCCACAAAGAAGGGCGAGCAAGTTCATGCTCGTGTAGCTTCATCGTTTATAAGCGAAGAGCAAGCTTTCTTAAATTTGAAAGAGCTTGGTGATTTTTCTTTTAATGAAATTAAACAACAAGGAAGAGAAGAATGGAACAATGTATTAGGAAAGATAAAAGTTGAAGATGACAACATTGATAATTTAAGAACTTTCTATTCTTGTTTTTATCGTTCGGTTCTTTTTCCTCGTAGTTTTTATGAAATTGATGCTAAAGGAGATGTAGTTCATTACAGCCCTTATAACGGTAAAGTACTTCCCGGTTATATGTTTACTGATACCGGCTTTTGGGATACTTTCCGTTGTTTATTCCCTTTTCTTAACTTAGTGTTTCCCTCAATGAATGTTAAGATGCAAGAGGGGTTAGTAAATGCATATAAAGAGAGTGGTTTTTTACCCGAGTGGGCTAGTCCCGGACATCGGTCGGTTATGGTGGGTAATAATTCTGCTTCTGTCGTTGCAGATGCTTATTTGAAAGGACTTCGTGGTTATGACATTGAAACGCTTTGGGATGCTGTGGAAACCGGAGCGCACAATGTTCATCCAACGGTAAGTGCTACCGGAAGATTGGGTCACGAGTATTACAATACGTTGGGATACATACCCTACGATGTAGATATTAATGAAAATGCAGCTCGTACACTTGAGTATGCCTACGACGACTGGACTATCTATCAATTAGGTAAAGCTTTAGGCAAAAAAGATAAAGAGATAGAGAAGTATGCCATTCGAGCAATGAATTATCGGAATCTTTTTGACAAAGAACACAAATTGATGAGAGGAAGAAATAAAGATGGAAGCTTTCAATCTCCTTTTAATCCTTTGAAATGGGGTGATGCCTTTACTGAAGGAAATAGTTGGCATTACACTTGGTCTGTTTTTCACGACCCACAAGGTTTAATTGATTTAATGGGAGGAAAAGAAGAATTCAATGTAATGATGGATTCTGTATTTAATGTACCTCCATTATTTGATGAAAGTTATTACGGATTTGTTATTCATGAAATTCGTGAAATGCAAATTATGAATATGGGCAATTATGCCCATGGCAATCAGCCGGTGCAACATATGATTTATCTTTATAATTACTCAGGAGAACCTTGGAAAGCACAATATTGGGTTCGTGAAGTAATGGATAGGTTATATACTTCTGCTCCCGACGGCTATTGTGGTGATGAAGATAATGGACAAACTTCTGCATGGTACGTTTTCTCTGCTTTAGGATTATACACTGTAGCACCTGGAACGGATGAATATATTGTGGGTTCTCCACTTTTTAAGAAAGTGACTTTAGATTTGGAAAATGGTAATTCTATTGTAATTACAGCCGATAAAAACAATCAGGAGAATAGATATATAGATGAAATGACTGTTGATGGAGAAACTTATACAAAGAATTATTTAACGCATAAACAGTTAATGAATGGAGCGAAAATAGCCTTTAAGATGTCGAATGAACCAAATAAAACTAGAGGAACAAAAGAGTCGGATTTTCCTTATTCATTTTCTAATGATTTAAAAACTTCACAGCCTAAACTGTGGAAGAAGATCAATAAAAGATAGCATTTGTCTTTGTTAATTACGAGAATAGTATTCTTCTTTAAAATATTATGATTGCATGAGATTAGGCTATTGAATAAAAATAACTTTATATTTGTACTTATTAAGAAAAGTAATGAAGAATATTAAGCCGTCGCTGTTTGATTTTTCTAATCTTTAATTTGTAAATATAAATACAAACAAATACCTAATATGAGAAATTTAATAATTGGATTATTGTGTCTATTGATAGGAGGAGTATACTCTTGCACTAGTAATCCTGTAGTAATTGAAGACCAAAATTTAACACAGTATGTTGATCCCTATATTGGCACAGGAGAACACGGTCATGTTTTCTTAGGAGCCAATGTCCCTTTTGGATTAGTCCAATTAGGAGCAACCAATATCTCTGAAGGATGGGATTGGGTTTCAGGATATCATATTTCTGACTCTACAATTTGGGCTTTTACACATATGCATTTAAGTGGAACAGGTATTGGCGATTTATTAGATATCGGTTTTATGCCGGTTGTTGGTAATGTTAAGCTAGGAAAAGGTGTTCCTGAAGACTCCGAGTCGGGTATGTACTCTCTTTTTACTCGAGATAAAGAAACAGCCAGACCTGGTTACTATTCAGTTCATTTAGATCGCTATGATATTGATGTTGAACTTACCGCAACTGAACGTGTAGGTTTCCATAAATATGTTTTCCCAAAGACTGAAGAGGCAAAAGTTATTATTGACCTGAAGACTAAGTTGAATTGGGATGATCCCGAAGAGACTTATTTAATCTGTGAAAATGATACTACTGTTTCCGGTTATAGATACTCTAAAGGCTGGGCAGACAATCAGAAAATATTTTTTACAGCTGTCTTCTCAAAACCTATGACAGACTTTTTGCTTTCTGAAAGCGATGAAAATGTACAGTCATTGAAAGAGTTAAAAGCCAAGGGCGTATATGGTCAAGCATTGTTTCAAATGGAAGATAAAGAAGAGTTATATGTGAAAGTGGCTCTTTCTCCTACCAGTATTGAAAATGCTAAACTAAATATGGATACAGAACTTCCTTTATGGGATTTTAATCAAACTATTGCTAATGCTGACAACTTATGGAATGAAGAGTTGAATAAAATTCAAATCACAACTAGTGATGAATCAATTAAACGTATATTTTATACCGGACTTTATCACACTATGATAGCTCCGTCTCTTTTCTGTGATGTGAATGGAGATTATTACGGTGCGGATAATGAAATGCATAAAGGAGAAGGATTTGTTAATTATACCACTTTTTCACTTTGGGATACCTATCGTGCGGCACATCCTTTAATGACTATTATACATCCTGAGAAAATGGGAGATATGATAAATACCATGTTGACTATTTATAAACAACAAGGTAGACTACCTGTATGGCATTTAGTGGGATGTGAAACCGATTGTATGGTAGGTAATTCCGGTGTGCCTGTTGTTGCTGATGCAATTCTAAAAGGCTATACGGGTTTTGATAAAAAACTGGCTTATGAGGCAATGAAGGCATCTATGATGGGAGATGAAAGAGGACTTGATTCTTATAAAGAATATAAATATATTCCTTATGAAAAACATGATGAAGCTTTGTCTTATGCAATGGAGTACGCCATTGACGATTGGGCATTAGCTCAAGTGGCTAAAGAGATGGGTGAAACAGAGGACTATGAATATTTCTTAGATCGCAGTAAAACGTACAAATATTATTTTGATAAATCAACCGGTTTTGTACGTGGTTTGGATGCTAAAGGAGAATTTAGATCTGATTTTGATCCATTCAAGTCGGTTCATAGAGCTAATGATTATACAGAGGGTAATGCTTGGCAATATACTTGGTTAGTGCCACACGATATAGCCGGATTAGCTGAGACTTTTGGTGGCAAAGATAAATTCATAGAGAAACTAGATTCACTTTTCATTGTTGAAGGTGATTTAGGTGAAGATGCTTCTCCCGATATTAGTGGTTTAATTGGTCAATATGCACATGGAAATGAACCAAGTCATCACGTGCTTTATATGTATCCTTTTGTAGGGCAACCATGGAAAACTGCTGAGAAAGTTAGAGAAACTCTTTATACCTTATATCATGATACACCGGAAGGTATTTCTGGAAATGAAGATGTTGGACAAATGTCTGCATGGTATATTCTCTCTGCATTAGGTATGTATCAAGTAGAACCAGCTGGAGGAAAGTATGTTTTTGGTAGTCCTATTATAGATGAAGCAGTTATTAAAGTAAAAGATAATAAAACGTTTACTATTAAAGCACTGAACAACAGTAAAGAAAACATATATATTCAAGGAGTAAAACTGAATGGACAAGATTATAAGGAATATTTCATTCCATTTGAGGATATTGCCAATGGAGGTGTTTTAGAGTTTACTATGGGGAATACTCCATCGGAAACTTGGGGTATTGTTGAGTAAAGGCCTAAAGTTCTGAGGGAAAACAGACATAAATTTTCTAATAGATCTTAAACTAAGGGTTGAACATTAACAAGTGTTCAACCCTTAGTGTTTTTAACCCAAATCGGTCGTTAGGATTTATATTTTCGTGGTTGCGTTTATACCTACCTAATATTCTGTGTGATACAAGTAGCCTTCTCTAATGATCGTCATTAGAGAATACCATTTTAAAATAGTTGAAAACTAGTAATTTATAAGATTGATTAAGGCTAGAGAATCTCTAATGACCAATTGGGGCTTAAAGGAATAAGTGTTCTTAATAGAACCTAACAATGTTTGTATTTAGCTTTAGTTTCAAATTTGATCTTGAAATGCTCATTTATAGCAGATTTATTACAGTGTATTCTTTTAGGTTTCTTTTTCTTTAAATTCAGAGATGTTTGTAGATAAAGTTTCCTGTTTGGATTTCTAAATAGGAAGTGATCATAGAGGCTCTAAACAATGATTTTTCTTGCCGTTGGTCGGTCTAGGAGAAACACCCCTTCGGTCTAGGACCGAGCACCCTTCAGTCCTAGACCGACGAGTGTTAGGTCTAGGACCTTAGTTTAATCCCTTCCTTTGTCCCTTTCTTTATCTATTTCAGTGTAGTTTCTTTTTTTCTAATCAAGGCTTTATTTTATTTGTGGAGAAAGTATAGACTCCGAATATGCTGAAGTAAAATAGTGAAGTTTACCTTGGAAGAAGTCAAGGGTATGAAGTTCTGAAAGAGTATTAATGTTGAATGAAAAGGTGTTTTATTTTAATCTAAAAATGATTCTCTAATAAAAAGGAGTCAGTTGGAATATAAGGAATACTAAAAGCGATGTTTTACTTATAGAATTTATAAGATTTCCCATAATTTTTTTTAATTTGTTTGTTTTTTATGTAGTAAGCAAATGTTTTTGTAAATTTGCACCTTAAATTATTTAGTTAGAATTTTGGTGGTTTCTCAGGTATAATTTCTTGAGTAATACGATAAAAAATAAAGAAAATGAGTGAAAAGTTTAACGAGTATAATCAACTCAACCTATCGGATGTAAACAAAAAAATACTGAAAAGATGGGATGAGCTTGATGTCTTTACAAAAAGCACAACACAACGTGAAGGTTGTCCTTCATTTGTTTTTTATGAGGGACCTCCCTCAGCTAATGGTATGCCGGGTATTCACCACGTGATGGCTCGTGCTATTAAAGATGTTTTTTGTCGTTATAAAACTATGAAGGGTTTTCAAGTAATGCGTAAAGCCGGATGGGATACACACGGACTTCCTGTGGAGTTAGGTGTTGAAAAAGAATTGGGCATTACAAAGGAAGATATTGGAAAAACCATTTCAGTTGCTGATTATAATGCTGCTTGTCGTAAAGCTGTAATGAAATACACCAAAGAGTGGGAAGATTTAACGCATAAGATAGGGTATTGGGTCGATATGACCGATCCATACATCACTTATGATAATCGATACATTGAAACACTTTGGTGGTTGTTAAAACAGTTTTATCAAAAAGGATACTTATACAAAGGCTATACTATACAACCTTATTCTCCAGCTGCAGGTACAGGCTTAAGCTCACACGAGTTGAATCAACCCGGTTCATATCGTGATGTTCAAGATACTACTGTAATTGCACAGTTTAAGATAAAAACACCTAAGGAAGAAATGACAGAGTGGGGGGAAGCTTTCTTTTTAGCTTGGACCACAACACCTTGGACATTACCTTCTAATACTGCTCTTTGTGTTGGACCGAATATTGATTATGTAGTAGTTAAAACATATAACACTTATACCGAAAAACCAATCACTGTTGTATTGGCTGAAGCTTTACTAGATAGTCTTTTTCATCCAAAAGCAAAAGGATTGTCGCTGGATGCATATGAAAAAGGAAGTCAGATAGTACCCTATGAAGTTATAAAAAAATACAAAGGTACTGATTTTGTTGGTATGGAGTATGAACAACTTATACCTTGGGTGAATCCCGGAGAAGGTGCTTTCAGAGTGATTGATGGTGACTTCGTTTCCACTGAAGATGGTACAGGTATTGTTCATATTGCACCTACTTTTGGTGCGGACGATGCTAAGGTGGCTAAAGATGCAGGTGTACCTCCATTACAATTGATTGATCTTAATGGAGAGTTACGTCCAATGGTTGATTTAACAGGAAAGTTATATCCGATAGATCAATTGGATACAGAGTTCGTTAAAGAACGAGTTAATGTTGATTTATATAAAGAATATGCAGGTCGTTTCGTGAAGAACGAATACGATGATAGTTTGACCAGCAAAGATGAAACGCTCGATTTATCATTAAGCTTAATGTTGAAAATGAATAATCAGGCTTTCAAAATTGAGAAGCAAACACATAGTTATCCTCATTGTTGGCGCACTGATAAACCCATTCTGTATTATCCTTTAGATAGTTGGTTTGTCCGTTCAACTGCTTGTAAAGAGGATATGATGCGATTGAACACTGAGATACAGTGGAAACCAACATCAACGGGTACCGGTCGTTTTGGTAAATGGCTGGAAAATTTAAACGATTGGAACTTAAGTCGTTCTCGTTATTGGGGAACTCCTCTTCCAATTTGGAGAACAGAAGATAAGAAAGAAGAACTATGTATTGAATCTGTTGAAGATTTATATAATCAAATAGAGAAATCGGTTGAAGCAGGATTGATGGAAGAAAATCCATTAAAGAAAAATGGATTTACTCCGGGTGATTACAGTACAGAAAACTACGAAAAGATTGATTTGCATCGTCCTTTTGTTGATGATATCATTTTAGTTGCTGAGAGTGGAAAACCCATGGTACGTGAGGCTGATCTGATAGATGTTTGGTTTGACTCAGGTGCAATGCCTTATGCTCAGATACATTATCCTTTTGAAAATAAAGAAAAGCTAGATAGTGGTGCAGTTTACCCTGCCGATTTTATTGCTGAAGGGGTAGACCAAACCAGAGGTTGGTTCTTTACTTTACATGCCATTGCGACTATGATTTTTGATAGTAAAGCATTCAAAGCTGTGATTTCCAATGGACTGGTTTTGGATAAAAATGGCAATAAAATGTCTAAGCGTTGGGGAAATGCGGTTGATCCATTTGAAACCATTGAAACTTATGGGTCAGATTTAGTTCGTTGGTATATGATTACTAATTCTGCACCTTGGGATAATCTGAAATTTGACCTAGAAGGAGTGGATGAAGTTAGAAGACGTTTCTTTGGTACATTATATAATACCTATTCATTTTTTGTGCTTTATGCAAATGTAGATGAGTTTGATTATAGTCAAGAAGAAATCGCTATAAACGATCGACCGGAAATTGATCGTTGGATTCTGTCTTTATTAAATACATTAATAAAAGAGGTAGATGTTTGTTTAAACGATTATGAACCTACTCGTGCAGGGCGTTTAATATCAGATTTTGTTAATGATCATTTATCAAACTGGTATGTCCGATTAAACAGAAAGCGTTTCTGGGGTGGTGGATTTACCCAAGATAAACTATCGGCTTATCAAACTTTATATACTTGCTTGGAGACTATTGCCAAGTTAATGGCACCTATTGCTCCATTCTATGCAGATCAACTTTATTTGGATTTGAATAGTGTAACCAAGAGAGATTCAGAAGAGTCGGTTCATTTAGCTCTATTCCCCAAAGTGAATGAAGAGATAATAGATAAAGACTTAGAAGCTCGTATGTTATTGGCTCAACAAGTGAGTTCTATGGTATTGGCTCTTCGTAGAAAAGTAAATATTAAAGTTCGACAACCATTACAACGTATAATGATTCCTGTGTTAAATGAGGAACAAAAGCGTAGAATAGAGGCTGTAAAAAGCTTAATTCTAAGTGAGGTTAATGTTAAGGAGATGGAGTTTGTTGATGATGCATCGGGTATTTTGGTAAAACGAGTGAAAGCAGACTTTAAAAAGCTAGGGCCTAAATTTGGTAAACAAATGAAAGAAGTTGCTCAAGCTGTTGCTACTATGGATCAGAAGACAATTGTCGAGTTAGAAGAAAAAGGAGTTGTTACTCTTTTATTACCTTCAGGAGAAGCTGAAATATCTGTAAATGAAGTAGATGTTTTTAGTGAAGACATTCCCGGCTGGTTAGTAGCTAATGAGGGAAAAGTTACTGTAGCTCTTGATGTTACACTTACTGATGACTTAAAGAAAGAAGGTATTGCACGTGAACTTGTAAATAGAATACAAAACTTGAGAAAATCCAGTGGATTTGAAATAACAGACCAAATTAAAATAATTATATCTAAAAACGAAGAAACGGATGAGGCTATTCAAGAATATAATGAGTATATTCGTAGCCAAGTGCTAGGTACGTCTTTAGAACTAGCTGTAGAAGTAGACAGCGGAGAAAGAGTTGATTTTGATGACTTCTTTTTGGATGTTTACATAGAGAAAATATAATGTTAATTATTAAATAAGAAATACTATGGCAAAAAAGACAAGATATTCCGATGCTGAATTAGAAGAATTTCGCGAAATTATTATTGAGAAATTAGATTTAGCAAAAAGAGACTATAAATTGTTGAATGATAGTCTGTTGGGATTAGATAATAATTCAACAGATGATACTTCTCCTACTTATAAAATAATTGATGAGGGAGCTAGTGCACTTTCTAAGGAAGAAACACAACGTTTGGCTCAACGCCAATTAAAGTTTATTACTAACCTGCAAGCTGCTTTGGTTCGTATTGAGAATAAAACCTACGGAATATGTAGAGAAACAGGTGATTTAATTCCGGCTGAACGTTTACGTGTGGTTCCTCATGCAACATTAAGTATTGAAGCTAAAAATAATGAAAGATAAAATACACAATCTGTTTTCTGTGTATATTTAAAAAGATTAGATTTAAGGTTGAGTATGTTTATAATCTTTAGTTGATTAAAACAGTATTCAACCTTTTTTATAATGATAAGAAATAAGAAATGAAAAAAGGACTTACAAAAGCTCATTGGTCATTAATTATTATATTTTCAGTATTAATAATTGATCAAATCATAAAAGTGTGGGTAAAAACATCTATGTATTTACATGAAAGTATTCATATCACTGATTGGTTTTACATCTATTTTACTGAAAACAACGGGATGGCTTTTGGTATGGAGATTTTTGGAAAACTGTTTCTTACTGTTTTTCGTATAGTGGCTGTCTCAGCCATAGGATGGTATCTGTTCCGTATTGTAAAGAAAAATTTTAAGTTGGGGTATATTGTTTGTATCTCTTTAATCTTAGCCGGAGCTTTTGGTAACATTATTGATAGTGTTTTATATGGTGTTATTTTTGAAGAAAGCACCTATTCTCATATTGCTACATATAATCCGGGAAATGGATATGAGTCTCTTTTTTATGGAAAAGTAGTAGATATGTTTTATTTCCCTATAATTGACACTCATTGGGCAGATTGGATGCCCTGGGTAGGAGGGAATCGTTTTGTGTTCTTTAGTCCTATATTCAACTTTGCTGATTCTTCAATAACTTGTGGAATCATAGCTCTTTTATTGTTCTATAGAAAGTATCTAAATGAAGCTTATCATGCTGAACATTTCAATAAAAAGAAAAATATAATAAGCGATGAAAAGTCGGAGCAATAGATGTATATTATTTGTGTTTATCTTATTTTCTTTTACAGCATGCAAATTGGAAATACCTAAAGATGTATTGTCTGAAAAGAAGATGGAGGACTTTTTATATGATTATCATATAGCTAAATCTATGGGTGATGAAATTCCCTATAATGAACGCTATAAGCGAATTGTTTATGTGGAGTCTGTTTATAAAAAACACAATATAACATCTGCAGAGTTTGATTCATCAATGGTATGGTATACTCGTAACTTAGAATCGCTTAGTCGTGTGTACGATAAAGTAAATAAGCGTTTGGAACAAGAAAAAGAATCCATTGACTATTTGGTTTCTATCCGAGAAAATAGACCAATGACAAGCAAGTCAGGAGATAGCATTGATGTTTGGGCTTGGCGGAACAATTATAAATTGAGTAGTTCTCCTTTGCACAATAAATTGACTTTTCTTTTACCTTCCGATTCCAATTTTTATGATAGAGATACTTTAATTTGGCAAGCCACCTATCTTTTTAAAGATATTCCGTTAAATGATTCCTTATTTTCCTTTCCTGTTATGAGCTTACAAGCAGTGTATGATAATGATTCCACTGTTTATGCTATGAAAGAAATAAAAGAGAGTGGACATAAGCAATTATTAATTTATGCCGATACACTAGGTAAACTTAAAGAGGTAAGAGGATCTATCTATGTTCCTTGGAATGATTCCTTATTATATGAGTATTTTGTTAGTGATGTAAAGTTAATGCGATATCATGCTCAAGACTCTTTATTAACCGATTCTTTAATCATTGATGCAGATACATTATCTGTTGATACAATAGCATCGAAGGAAGAACCCATTGTGGCAACTGAAACCGAATTATCTACTGATGAACAAAATGAAGAGGTCATTATCAGACGTGACCCTAGAGCTTTAAGAGAGCGAGGAACTAAAAAACCAAATGAGGATGGGGAAGAGAAAAATGATAAAAACCAATCTATTGAATTAGAGCCTGCCAATGAGTAGGACTATCAAAAATTGGGCTAGTTCGCTCTTGTTTGTTGCAAATAGAGGATGGTGTAGACATACTATGCTTAGCGTAGATGTTAATTCTCAGGTTTTGATTCTCTCTCCTCTTTCAGATGAAATAGCGAATACTGAATGGTTACATTCCGGAGTGTTATTAATTACACCCCAAGAGGATTTTAGTGACACATCAACAGAAAGTAATGTCTCACTGTTTGTAGACAAGGAACTTCAGTTATCCGATGTTTCTGAAACTTATTCATTAAATGTCTATTCTGTTTATTTTTGTTCTCCTTTTGATGTTATTCAAAAGCAGCCTGTCTACGAAACTCGGCACAAATTATTGCAGTAGCAATTGCTACATTTAATGACTCAGAACCTTTTCTATCCGGTGGAAAATTAGGAATATATAACTTGTTGGTTGTTAATGCTTCAATCTCTTTATTAATTCCATTTCCTTCATTCCCCATAACTAATAATCCTTTATTAACTATTTTTTCTTCATAGATGGGGTTACCATCTAAAAAAGAACCATAAATAGGGGTATTGTCTAGCTGTTTAATTAAATCGGTGAGGTTTGTGTAATGCACACGAACTCTAGCAATAGCTCCCATTGTAGCTTGAACTGTTTTAGGATTATATACATCAGCAGTATTAAGTGAGCAAAATACATCCTTAATACCAAACCAATCGGCTAAACGAATTATAGTGCCTAGATTTCCCGGCGATTGAATATCATCCAATGCTAAACATAAAGAGTCTTTAATTACTTCAGGGTTAAGTGTGTATTGAGGTTGTTTGAAGATAGCTAACACTTGTTGTGGGTTCTGTTGTAAGCTTCCTTTTTTAAGTTCATCTTGAGATACAGCAACAATATCTTCAGCAATACTGTCTTTATTTTCCTCTAACCAATCTGGTGTTGCAGCCAAAAAATCACAAGACAATACTTTTAATAGTTCTCCTACAATCTTAGGGCCTTCAGCTAGAAACAGATTATTTTTATCTCTCTGTTTTTTTTGATTTAATGAGCGAATGAGTTTTAATCTATTTTTGCTTATCTTCATTGTTTAAGATTTAATATGAATGATATTGGATGATAAAAATACAATATAAATAGAACTTCCTTATCTTTAATGATGTAGAAAAAAATATTTTATCAAACAGAAAATATCAACTATCTTTGTTTCTATTGACAATTAATTGAAGAGATGAAAAAGGACGTATTTTATTTTATTATCATCTTATCTGTTGTGCTTCTGTTTTCAGGATGCTCAGCAACTAAATATGTCCCTAAAGACTCTTTTCTGTTGAATGAAGTAAAGATTCATAGTGACAATAAAAAAGTTAAAAGTTCAGAACTCAGACCCTATCTTAGACAGACACCAAATGCTAAATGGTTCAGTCTTTTCAAAACACCATTATATATTTATAATCTATCGGGTAGAGACTCTACTAAATGGATGAATCGATTTTTACGTAAAATTGGTGATGAACCCGTAATATATAGTGAGTTGGAAGCAGACAAAACGCAAGAAGAACTTGTAAAAGCTATTCAAAATATGGGTTATATGCGTGTTTCGGTTTCTAGACAAAAGAAAACTAAACGTAAGCAAGCAACCGTTCACTATTACATAAAAACAGGAAAACCTTATATTATAGAAAGTGTTAAGTATGACATTGGTGACAAGCAAATAGCCACTTACTTGGAGAATGATTCTGCTAATGCTTTGTTGTATGAAGGAATGCAATTTGATGTCAATGAATTGAATAAAGAAAGAGATCGAATTACTCAGCTTTTGCAAAACAGTGGTTATTATAGATTCAATAAAGAGTTTTTAACCTATACAGCTGATACAATTAAAAACACTTTTAAAGTTGACCTTACTTTGCATTTGCTACCTTACAATGCTTTTGCTCCTGAACGTGATGAAAAACATAGTCAATATTATCTTAATCAGGTAAGCTTTATTACCGATTTTGATTTGTTAGAATCTAGTGCAATGGGTAGTGTGGCTTATAACGATTCAATTCATTACAAAGATTGTCCCATCTATTTTAAAGATAAACTCTCATTTCGCCCTAGAGTTTTAGTTGAAAATTTAAGGTTAAATGTCGGTACGCTTTATAAAGAGAAAGATGTTCAGGAAACCTACTCTAACTATGCCCGACTGGCTGCATTGAAGTATACTAATATCCGATTTGTTCCTCTGCAATCAGACAGTACACAATTACAGGGATATGTTTTACTAACTAAAGGGAAAAATCAATCTGTATCTTTTGAGTTAGATGGCACAAATACGGCAGGCGACTTAGGAGCTGCAGCTCAAATATCTTATAGTCATAGGAATTTTTTCAGAGGTTCTGAAACCTTCACTGCTAAGGTTCGTGGTGCTTATGAAGCAATTACAGGGTTGCAACCGGGATATAGTAATCATAATTACAATGAGTTTGGAGGAGAACTCAACATAAACTTTCCCCGTTTTTTATTTCCTTTTCTTTCTTCTAACTTTAAACGTAAGATCAATGCAACTACTGAGTTTGGTTTACAATTAAACTATCAAAAACGACCTGAGTTTTCACGTAATGTTGCATCGGCTTATTGGAGTTACATATGGCAGAAAAAAGAACAGCGAAAATATAACCGTTTCGACTTGTTGGATATCAGTTACCTATATATGCCTTGGATATCTGAACGATTCAAAGAAGAACATCTGGATGAAGGAAAGAATTATATTTTAGAATACAACTATAAGAACCGATTAATAGTAAGTTCCGGCTATAGCTATCAGTACAATAGTGCAGGTAGTTTGTTTTCCACCCCTGCAACTCGTAGTAGTTCATACTCTATTCGTGCCAGTGTAGAATCTGCTGGAAATTTGCTTTACGGTATTTCTAATATGATAAATCAGAAGAGAAACGGTGACAATGAGTATGAGATATTGGGAATTCCTTATGCACAATACATAAAAGGAGACTTCGATTTTTCTCAGACTATTGTTCTCGATGAGCGTAATACCATTGCATATCATGTGGGATTAGGGGTCGCTGTTCCTTATGGTAACGCTAAAGTCATTCCTTTTGAGAAAAGATATTTTGCAGGTGGAGCAAATAGTGTTAGAGGATGGTCTGTTCGTGAGTTAGGTCCGGGATCATTTGCTGGAGATGGTAATTTCTTAAATCAATCGGGTGATATTAAACTGAATGCCAGTATAGAGTTTAGATCTAGACTTTTCTGGAAATTTCAAGGAGCACTATTTGTAGATGCCGGAAATATTTGGACTTTAAGAGACTATGAACCACAACCAGGTGGTAAATTTGAGTTTAATAAATTCTATAAAGAGATTGCTGTGGCTTATGGTTTGGGCTTACGTCTAGATCTTTCCTTTTTTGTTTTGCGATTTGATGGAGGAATGAAGGCCATTAATCCTAAATATAATAGTGGTAAAGAGAGATATCCAATTATCCGTCCTAAATTTAGTCGAGATTTTGCCTTCCATTTTGCTGTAGGTTACCCATTCTAATTGCTTGTATTTCACTATATTGAGAAGATATTTAAAATCTAGTCCATAACACACATTAGAATAACAAACTAAATTCTTATTATGGGAGTATTATTTCAAGTTTCGGCAGAGGAAATGGTAGAACTAAGGAATAGAATCTTCACAGAGAGAGGTGTACCCAATTTACTCTTAAATGGTTATGAAAAAGCTCCCTTTAGTTCTTCATGGAATGGGAAAGAGGATTTTGGTGGCTATAATTATGAGTTTTGTAGACTTCGTGAAGGTTATTTGGAATTTCTTCATATTTATATAACCAAAGGAGATTCTTGGATTGAAATGCAGTTAAATGTATTTGAGATACACCCTCCAATAACTTTTATGGAAGAACTCCAAGAGATAAGTCACATAAAATATATTCTTCCACCTGCAGTTCGCACCAGTATGCGCCTGAGGTTTGATGATTACATTTGGATTCCAATAATTACTCCATTCTGTTTTAGAAAGCATAAAATAGGACGATTTTTTACTCGATGGGGATTAAACAGAGAAGTCAAGAAGTTGGAGCATTTGATAGCGAAGGATATGGCTCATATTAATTCCTTTGTTAGTAGATGGCATGAGTTGCATATACCTTATAGAATGGATAGAGAGGGAAATATAATTGAGAAATGAAATTAAATGTTATTTCTTTTCCGTTTTTATTCTTTATTTTCTTGTTAAAATAAGTTGAGCATTAGAACATAGGAGTTAGTTCTGGGAGCAATTTTTTAGTCTTGTTTTAGGTAATCTTACCTCTTTTCTATGAGTAATAGCATTTAATGATATTTTTTTGTACAAAAAAAGGAGGGTTGAATATCACATTCAACCCTCCTTTTTTATTTCTTCAGTAAGATAAAGTTTAGTTTCAGCTTAGAAAGCTAAAGCTAATTCTTCTTCTACTAATTTTAGTCCTTGATTATCCAAGTTGATTGTTTTTGTTTCCCCATTTGGCAAAAATAAATCAGCTGTATTGTTATCGTTAATACGAAGAAGGTCAGAAGACTCTCCATTAACTTCTACAGTCCAAATGTTTGTTTCACTGTTGTGTGATAAGTGAGTAACACCATCTTCGCCTTCTTTAGTAATGTTATAACCATTTTCTAAAGTTTCAACTAAGTAGTTTCCATTTTCACCTTTCACTTTTTTAACTGTGCCTACATCAGCCATTGGGTTTGATCCTGACCAGAACTCAATTGAGTTAATAACCAATACATCTGTAAGATAGCATATTGGATATACAGGTACAATATTAAATGCTAGGAAAACCAATTCATTTACAAATTTATTTCCTACTTCTTTATTCCAAGATAATAAACGGTTGTGTAGTCCAAAAGAACCAATGCAAGAACTAAATAATAAAGTACTACCTAGAATGATTGCAGCAACGCTAAATTTTCCTTTTTTCATAATAATATAAAATTTTTCATTATTAATTAATAAAAATCCTAACTACAAATATAGAGTTTATCTCTATTTAACCATAATAAAATACTGAAAATAAAAACTATTTGTCGATTTAATGGAAAGAATAGATTGGTTTCACTGTAAAGAATCCCTCTCTTTGGTCGCTTTTTTAATATTTTCCTTATTTTTGTATCTATGAATAAAAAAGAGAATGTGAGTACGATTCTAGAGTTTCTGAAGAATCTGGCAAACAATAATAATAAAGAATGGTTTGAAGTTAACAAACCTCTATATTTAGAGGCGAAAGAGAATTTTGAGAATTTAATATCCTCAATTTTATTGCGTATATCTGCTTTTGACTCTTCTGTTCTATCCATCACACCTAAACAATGTACCTATCGCATCCATCGAGATTTACGTTTCACTTCCGATAAAACTCCTTATAAAACTCATTTTGGAGGCTACATAAACCCTTATGGCAAGAAAGCACCACAGAGTGGGTATTACATTCATCTAGAGCCGGGAAACTGTTTGCTTGGTGCCGGAAGCTTATGGATACCAAACAATATATTGCAGAAGATCAGGGAAAACATACTGTTTGAAATTGATGAATATATAGGAATTATAGAAGACCCTGAGTTTAAACACTATTTTACTCAAGTGGGTTTTCAGCACTTAAAATCTGCTCCTCGTGGATTTTCTAAAGATAATCCTTATATTGACTACATTCTTCTTAAAGATTTCTTGATTGAATATAAGGTTCCGGATGAGTTTTTTATGCAAAGTAATACATTAGAAGAAATAGAGAAAGTATTTATGCAAGCTAAACGATTATCTGATTTTGTAAATTATACAATTGATGAATTTCAAGATAGTATCTAAAGATTATATTGTATCTTGTAAAAGTAAATCTTAATTTTGAGTACTGACTATTTTCTTAAAGAATAGCAAATAAAATTTTAATTTCATATATAGAACTGCATCTATGAAAAAAGAACTAAAGTTAATAAAAAATGATTCTTGGCTAGAGCCTTTTGAAGAAGCCATAGTAGGACGTTATGAAGCTGTGAAACAAAAAGAATCAGAACTAACCCAAGATGGAAAGGTTTCCCTTTCTGATTTTGCAACAGGTTATTTATATTTTGGACTTCATAAAACATCTAAAGGATGGACGTTTAGAGAATGGGCACCTAATGCAACAGAAATACATTTAATAGGTGAGTTTACAAACTGGGAAAAGTCAGATCACTTTAAGTTGAGCAAACTCAATAATGGCATATGGGAAATTAACTTAAAGTCGGACGAATTAAAACACGGTGATTTATATAAATTAATAGTTACTTGGGAAGGTGGAGAAGGAGAGCGCATTCCTGCTTGGGCTACTCGTGTGGTTCAAGATGAAAATACACATATTTTTAATGCACAGGTGTGGAATCCAACGGGTTCTGAAAAATATAAAATAAAGAATACAAACTTTAAGTTTGATGATGAGAATCCTTTGTTGATTTATGAATGTCATATTGGTATGGCCCAACAAGAGGAAAAAGTGGGTACTTTTAATGAGTTTAGATTAAAAACTTTACCGAGAATTGCTAAAGCAGGATACAATTGTATTCAGATTATGGCTATTCAAGAACATCCTTATTATGGTAGTTTTGGATATCACGTTTCTAGCTTTTTTGCTGTTTCTTCCCGCTTTGGAACACCCGATGAGCTTAAACAGTTGATTGATGCAGCTCACGATTTAGGAATTGCTGTAATAATGGATATTGTCCACTCTCACGCTGTAAAAAATGAAGTGGAAGGATTGGGTAATTTTGCGGGTGACCCTTATCAATATTTTTATACAGGTGAACGTAGAGTGCATCCGGCATGGGATTCTCTATGCTTTGATTATGGTAAAAATGAAGTGATTCACTTTTTACTATCCAATTGTAAATTCTGGTTAGAAGAGTATAAGTTTGACGGATATCGCTTTGATGGTGTAACCTCTATGCTTTATTACAGTCATGGTTTAGGTGAAGCATTTACTTCATATTCCGATTACTATAATGGTCATCAAGATGATAATGCGATTATTTATTTGACATTGGCTAATAAATTAATACACGAAACTAAGCCGGAATCCATAACCATTGCTGAAGAAGTATCGGGTATGCCTGGATTAGCTCTTCCCTTTGAAGATGGAGGATATAGTTTTGATTATAGATTAGCAATGAATATACCCGATTATTGGATTAAGCTTTTAAAAGAAAAAATTGATGAAGATTGGAAGCCATCTAGTATGTTTTGGGAAGTTACTAATCGGAGGACAGATGAAAAAACCATATCGTACACAGAAAGTCATGATCAGGCATTAGTTGGTGATAAAACAATTATTTTCTGGCTTATTGATGCGGATATGTATTGGCATATGCAAAAAGGAGATGAAACTTATGTTGTAAATAGAGGTCTGGCGTTACATAAAATGATTCGCTTGTTAACTGCAACTACCATTAATGGAGGTTATTTAAACTTTATGGGAAATGAGTTTGGTCATCCTGAATGGATTGATTTCCCTAGAGAGGGTAATCGTTGGTCGTATAAATATGCTCGTAGACAATGGGATTTACTGGATAATCAAAATCTAACTTATCATTATTTAGGTGATTTTGACAGATCAATGCTTTCACTGATAAAAGACAAAGATGAGTTCCAACAAATTCCTGTTGAGGAAATATGGCACGATGATGGCGACCAAGTTTTAGCCTACAAAAGAGATGATTTAGTCTTTGTATTTAACTTTAGTCCAACTCAGTCGTTTACAGATTATGGCTTTTTAGTAGCTCCGGGCAGTTATCAGGTTATACTTAATACAGATAATACATCTTTTGGTGGAAATGGGTTTGTTGATGAAAATATTAATCACTTAACTGTTAATGATCCACTTTATGAAGGGGAGAAAAAGGAATGGTTGAAGTTATATATTCCAGCAAGATCAGCTCAAGTATTAAAGAAAATAGATTAACCATAATGAAATAAAAGCGTAAGTATTCGCTTTTCATCTTAAAATCAGCCCAAAGAGAAGTTTACTTTTTGGGCTGATTTTTTTATGTACACTTGTTACTATTCTAAAAACCCCCTCTCTTATTTCTCGAGGTAATGTTTCAAGGATATTTTTCAAAATAGAGAAAGTCAGTATCAATTTTAGTTCATTCTATATAGCTAGAGTAAAATACATTGATGAAATGTAATCAAGTGAAATGCTTTGTGAAAAGATTAAATATGATGTGAGAATGTATGAGTTTTTATGTCTATTAATTACATATCATTCCTTATTGTTTAACTTTAATCGTTAAAGGGGGTTATAGGATAATTTATATCCTACTTGATTATTCAACCTCTTTAATTGAAGGTGAATTACTTTTACAAAATTATGCAATGAGAGTTCAACAAATAACAGAACAATTACATTTTATAATCAGTCCACTTTTTGAGTTTTTACGGGTTTATAGACTGATGTTTTATCTTGAAATATATTGGGTCTTAGACCCAAAGCCCCTCGGTCTAGGACTGAACACCCTTCGGTCTAGGACCGAGGAGCCTTAAGTCCTAGACCGACAAAAAACAACTTACAAGGCTTGTAGGCTAGGTGTGAAAACTACTTTTTTTCTATCGTTATTTTGAGGGAAAAAGGAATGTTTAGATAGCTTAAAAAACCAAATTTAATCGAATTATTTCCTACATAATCCTAATTATAAGGTAAAGTTTAGAGAAAATTTATGACTTTTACTAAAAAATTACTATCTAGTTATATATAGATTAAAGCAACGAAAATGAAAAGAAAAATATTTTTTCTGAATGTCCTATTTTTTGTTTTTCTCCTCTCTTCTTTTACTCCGATAATGGCACAAAGTGAGAGAGAGGATGGAATTATAATTCCTGCGACTGAAAAGAAGCAATTTGACAAATCTTTTGATGTTTTCAAGAGAGATGTTTTTATGTATTCTTTATTGAACAAAATGGAAACTCTTTCTCATTATGCTATTCTTCCAAATTCCGATTTTGACTTCTCTAAACCTGTTATTAACTTTTTTGATTATCGTATCAATGGAGAATATAGAATAACCAATAAGTTACATCTTATGCCTTACAGTCAAACCGGTGCATCATTAGGTGTTGGAGAATATAATACTATTGGAACCTATTTGAAATGGAGCCCATTTCGAAATTTCGCTTTAGAGGGTGGTGGTTTCTTTAGTGTGCTATATGGATATCATTCAGGTTCAAAAGAAATTATTTATGGTTATAATTGGGCTGCTCATTATGATATAACAAATAAACTTCAATTGAGTCTTTGGGGGCAATATTTAATTCATCAAGGGAATGATCCCTTCTTAAATTATTATAACCTCACTCCCAAAAGTAGTGTAGGAGGCTCTTTAGATTTCAAGCCAAAGGAAAGTACTAAGGTAGGAATAGGTACAGAATATCAATACGATCAACAGAATAAAAAATGGAAGCCTGAAACAAAGGCTAAGGTTTCTATCGGATTTTAACCATTAAAACTTAGCTTATGGTAAGAGCTGTTATAAGAAAACAAAATATTATATTCCTCTATTTAATGAGAATAACTGTTTTAATTACATCTGTGTGTTTCTTATAAAGTATAATGAATGCAATCAAATCATACAGAAACTCTCCAATTCAATATAAGTAAATATCTAAAAGAAATAGTTGAAGTAAACACTTTTTGTTACAGTAATATTTCAAAATAAGGAGTACGAAGTCGATAGATTACCTAGACAATACAATGAAATAAATGATGAATCATATCCTGATTTATTCTATTCTGAGAAATTAAATTATGTTTTTTCAGAATCATCTAAAATAGTTTTCGCTCTGTTTCGATTGCTTTCTTTAGTTTTTTCCTGTTCTTTTATATTTCCTATGTTTCTAGAAATAGGATTTGTTATAGGTAATGTATTAACCCAAATTGGTTATTAGAGGTTCTCTAGCCATAGTTGAGTTTGTGAATTGCTAGTTTACAATTGTTTGGAAACGATGTTTACTAATGGCCGTTATTAGAATATGTTACTTGTGTTACGCAGAATATTAGGTAGTTATAAGCGCAATCACGAAAATATAAATCCTAACGACCGATTTTGGATTAACATAACCATAAGAGGTATATAACTTTGTCGTTATATACCTCTTATGGTTATGTTATGCAATCAAATAATTTCTCTTGATTGAATTTAATTAATATTTTTACATCTTATTTTCATTAAAATGCTAATTTGCTTTATTTCCCTTCATACTTGGATTGTTCTGTAATTCAGTTGATGGTATTGGAACAAGAGAATGCTTATTATAATCAAAAGAAAGAGCACCTGTTAATCCTGTTTGTGCTATTTGTACTTTGTGTTTATCTTTCAAGCAGTCTAAGATGATTGGTTGATCTGGATCATTAGGGTTATTGTACCAACGCATCAGATTATAAAAGCGCCATCCTTCCATAAACATTTCTACAGAATATTCATGTTTTAGCATACGCCGAGTAGTATTTACTTGAATCCCTGGTAATATTATAGTTCCACTTTGATCTATAACTTTTCCTAAAGTTGGTGCAGATTTAATTACTTCTTCAGCCGTAGGGAGATTTCCTGGTTCCTGTGTATAAAACATATGTGCATCTGCTTCTGATCCATTTATAATTTGTTTATTAGCACGATTACGAACTTTATTGATATAGAGTAAAGCTGTTGTTTCATCTCCTGTTTCTAAACAGCATTCAGCATACATTAATAATGCATCAGCATAACGTAATAGACGTTCATTTGCTCCACCACGAGATAAATCTGGAGCATCATTATCATCACTTCCGTTTTTTCGTGTGCCAAACCATTTTCCTAACCATGAAGCATCCTGAACTTGGAACATCTCTTCATAGGTAATGCGTTGACCATTGTATGTTGAGCTTCCTATTGATCCTGTATACTTATACTTTGCTCCATTAGGAATCCATAAACCTAAATAAGCACGTGGATCAATAATTTGTCCTGAAACGTCGCGTTCAAATTCGTTATAAAGTGCAAGGGAAGGCATAGCATTCCACCAGGCAAGAGGATCAGGTACAGTCATGCAAACTTGACGCCAACTATTTTGCCCAAAACCTTTTATATCTAAAGACATACCCCCAGGTGCCTCTAAGCTTTTGACGAATTGAATTTCGAATAATGATTCTTTATTATTTTCATTGTCTTCTGATGTATTATCTCGGTAATTATCCATAAGCTCATATTCATTACTATCAATGAGCTTTTTGAGCGTACTTTTTGCTAACTCCCATTCGGAAGTTCCAGCACCAGCTGTTCCATCTAGAATAGGGCGTCCCATATAAACCTTAGCTAAAAGCATTTGTGCAGCTCCTTTTGTAGCACGTCCAATATTCATTTCCTCAGCAAAAACAATAGAGCGTACTGGTAATAACTCTTCTGCTTTTTTAAGATCTTCAATCATCGCTAAGTATATAGACCCTTTCTCACTTGGACCAACATAGAAGTCGGCACTACCTTTTGCTGAATAATCTCGATCTGGAACTTCATCTCCAAAGAGAAATACTATATAAAAACGACTTAAAGCCCTAAGAAAATAAGCTTCTCCCATTAAGCGATCATATAATGCTTTGTCATCTGTTTTGGTCAAATCGAAACAATTATCTTGGTTTGCTTCTAACTTTTCTAAAGCAAGGTTTGCAGCAAACTGAAAAGTGTAAAAGTTTGAATAAACCTCAGAAATAAGTGAGTGTGCTGCAGTTACAGTGTATCCAGAGAGTTGTACTACAGTTGGATCTCCCGCTGATGCTTTAAATGTAAAAATAGCTTCATCACTACGAGTATTTAATATATAAGGCATATTGCGTCCCCACGACTGAAGAAGCTGAATAACATTATATGCTCCATTTACTGCATAAATTAAATGTTCCTTAGTATTATAATAAGTATCGGTAGTCTCTGTTTCCGGATTTGTATAATTCATCTCTGGTTGACAAGATATAAACAGAAACTGTATGTAAATAAGAGTTATTCCTAAATATATTGTTATCTTTTTCATACTTTAATATCTTTAGTTTTTAGAATAATAATTGTATACCAGCAAAATATTCACGTTGACTGAAGAAGGTTCCTGTAAAATCATAAAAACGTCCATCTACACCTCTGTCAAGTGTGGCACCTCCGTTTGGCACTTGTGGATCAAACATAGAGTAGTTTGTGATTGTAAAAGGGTTTTTTACACCAACATAAATACGTAAATTCTCAATTTTAAGTTTTGATAAGGTACTTTTGGGAAGTGTATATCCTAAAGTAATATTGTTGCAGCGAACATATGAAGCATTTTCTATGAAATAATCACTTGCTCGAGTTGAGTTTTGATTAGGATCTCCTTGAATAACACGAGGAATATTTGTATTTATATTGGCTGGTAGGGTTATTTTTTCACCACCTGAAGTAGTAAATGTTATTTCTTTTGATCGGAAACTATTTTTTATCTCTGCCATTTGGTTGTGTAAAGCCTTTCCTGCTAATAATGTTTGTTTGTAATTATTATATACATCAATACCTAAATCACCTTGTAACAACATTGAGAAATCAAATCCTTTATAACCTAGACTAATATTCATCCCTATTGATGCAGAAGGGATGGAAGACCCAATGAAATCTTTATCTTCTTCTCCTAGACTACCGTTTCCATCCAAGTCAATGAATTTTATATCCCCTGCAGCTGCTGCGGGTTGCAATCGTTCACCCTTATCATTCACATAGTCAGCAGCTTCTTCATCTGTTTTGAATATCCCTGCTGTTTTATATCCCCAAAACTGAGCTACAGGCTTACCTACAATTGTACGCGTAACATTAGTTCCTGTCTGCGTAATACGTCCACCTGATAAAGCCTCTGTACTGCCTAAGTTTGTTACTTTATTACGATATAAAGAGAAATTTGGAGCTATACTATAGCTGAAATCACCAATTTTATCTTTCCAGGTTGCTTGAATTTCAATACCCCAATTAGTCATACTTCCTACATTCATTACTACAGATGAGCCTGCACCTACAGAAGAAGGTAATTGCACATTGAGTAACATATCATATACGTTACGATTATAATAATCAAAATTTATAGCTAGTTTATTACTCAACAGTTCCATATCAAACCCAAACCCCATATCACGTGTAGTTTCCCAACTTAAATCACGATTGGCAATAGATGAAGGACGAGGTGCAGGAACGCTGCTATCTATTGAATTATTAGTTTGTGGTCCAAAGGAATATGTATATCCTACTAGGCTAACAGTAGATTGATATGCATAGTTGCCTACGCCTCCTGCGCTACCTATCCACCCTAAAGTAGCACGTAGTTTTAGATTATTTAACCAAGACTCTGTTCCTTCTTTAAGCCATGGCTCTTCACTTATTCTCCATCCAATAGAGAAAGAAGGAAAATAACCCCATCGGTTTTCTTTGGCAAATTTTGAGCTTTGATCAGCACGAAAATTAGCAGTAAACATATATTTTCCTAAATACGAATACATTACACGTGCTAAAAAAGAGTAATAAGCTAAATCAGATTTTGTTCCTGATGCGGTAATATCATCTTGGAAGAGATTTTCTACACCAAAATCACTTTGTTCTTGACTACGTCCAGAAAAGCTTTTATTGAACGTGTTGAACCTTTCAGAAACAATCCCTACAACTCCAGATATATAATGTGAATTAATATTTTTATCAAAACTAAGTAGTCCTTCTACCAAATGTCTTGAATTACCTGTAGTTCTAGTTTCTAATAGATTATAGTTTTGAGTTCCACCACCACCACCACTTGCTAAAGTAAAACGTGGAATGAATCGTGAATAATTAGAGTTGTATGAAGTATAATTGTAGGTAGCTTTAAATTTCAGCCAATCGAATAGTTTTATTTCACCAAAAACGCTACTTATAATACGATGTGCTTTTGTTTTGTTACGATCTTCATGGATAAAAAACACCTGATTTGGAATATCTAGTCCGTCTCCCATACCTGTTTGATAATATCCACGGTTTATATCTATATTTGCTTCATCATAAACCGGTTCGTTTGGAGGCAATTGAAGTGTGTTTTGCAGCGAAGCAGATGCAGTGTTGTGGTTATTGTCATAACCAAACTGAACACGTCCACCATATGTAAAACGCCCTTTTGTTCCCTGAATATTAGCATACACATTTTGGTTTTGATTATGACGTGCTACACCATTTTTCTTATCAGACGTATAGGTGGCTCCAAACCGATAATTAACAATTTCTCCTCCACCACTAACAGCCATGTCATACTTTTGATAAAAATTAGAAAAGAAGTACTCATCCCACCAATCTGTTTCTGCCATTGGATTACTGGGATTTGCATTATTTGCAGGAACTGATAGGTTCCATGTACCATTTATTTGTGCCTCTTCAGTTGCAGCATTATAGAATAACTCATTTGCATATACAGCGTAATCATATGCATTCATCATTTTTAGTTTTTTTGCTTGCGATCCACTTCCTATATAACTATTAAAACTAATTCTTGGACTTCCAGTCGTTCCTTTTTTTGTTGTGATTACTATTACACCATTAGCACCTCTTACTCCATAAATTGCAGCAGATGCTGCATCTTTTAATACTTGTATTGATTCTATTTCATCATCATTTGGAATAACTCCATCAATAATGCCATCAACTACCCATAGTGGATCCGTATTTCCTGTAATAGAACTTGTACCACGTATACGGATTTTGCCACCTGATACATTTACTCCAGCTACATTTCCTTGTAAAGCATTTTCTATGCCACCTGGCACTTTCAGAACTTCTGTTGGATTTAATGTGGAAATAGCAGAAGTTAAGTCAGCTTTTCTTTGTGTTCCATAGCCTACAACTACAATCTCTTCAATCATTTCAGTGTCTTCTGTCATTTGCACATTGATAATATTTTGATCTTTTACTTCAATCTCTTGATTAGAATATCCGATATAACTAAATTGAAGTATAGCATAATCAGATACATTTAAAGAAAAGTTGCCTTCTAAATCTGTAATGATTCCATTAGATGTACCTTTCTCCAAAACATTAACTCCGATTATTGGATCTCCATTTGTATCAATAACTTTTCCTCTTATCATTTTATCTTGTGCTTGAAGGGAGAAAGAGAAAAAGAAAATACACAGCAGAGATAAAATTTGTTTTGCCTCTACCTTTTCAATATTCATAAAGAATCTTTTCATAAGCATAAAATAGATTAAATTAGATATTAAAATTAACGTGAGATATGTGTGTTTTTTATCTATGAGTATAGAATATGCTTGATTTAAATATAATTAAAATTAGTTCTTTGATTTTTTATATAAGCTTATTATTCTTCATTTTAAGAGGATTATTCTTCCTTGAATATTAGTCCTCTTAAAATGAAGAATTGTCCTCGTTGTTTCTAGTTTTATGATGTTTTGAAAAAGTGTTATAGAGTGAAGAGTGAGTAAAAACATGGAAATGGTAGTTTGCAATTGTTTTATCCACTAATAGTGAAGAAAAATCCTCCATTTTCATTTGTGTATTATCTATGTTTGTAATTATACGTATGTAATGATAAGTATTAGCTGTAATTCATTATAAACAATTAATATTTATTTGAAGCTTAAATGAATTTTATTTAAAGAAATGATATAATACTTTTTTATTATGAAAACATTGATAATGATTCTTTTTTTCTCGAGTTTGCCTCTTTTTATGATGGGACAATCTGGTTTAGGAGCAATAAGTGAATCCTCTATAAGTGGTAAACGTTCTGTACTTAATGTGAGGAATGCATTGTATCCACGAATACTGCCCGACAATCGTGTTGAATTTAAGATTAAAGCTCCAGAAGCAAAATTGTTGCAAATTGATTTAGGTCGGAAATATGATATGAAACAAAATGATAATGGAGAATGGACTTGTATTACAGATCCATTAACTAGAGGATTTCATTATTATTTTCTTATTGTTGATGGTGTTTCTGTTGCTGATCCTGCAAGTGAGTCTTTCTATGGATGTGGTATGATGTCAAGTGGCATAGAAATACCTTACCCTCAAGGTGTGAAAGATTTTTATATAGCAGATGTACCACATGGGGAAATTCGAATGAAACGTTATTTTTCTAAAACAGCAAATGATTGGAGAAGAATGTTTGTTTATACTCCTCCTTGCTATGAGAAAAGCGGAAAATCATATCCTGTTCTTTATTTGCTTCATGGTGGTGGTGAGGATGAAAGAGGTTGGTCACAACAAGGACGAACTGATATTATTATGGATAACTTAATTTCAAAGAATGAAGCTGTTCCTATGGTAATTGTTATGACTGATGGAAACACTCGAGATTTTAATTCCGAATTATTTAATGAATGTATACCTTTTGTTGAAAATAATTTTAGGGTAAAAAAAGATAAAGAAAATAGAGCTCTGGCTGGTCTTTCTATGGGAGGAATTCAGACTTTAAACGCTGGAATCATGCATCCGGATTTTTTTTCATATTTAGGTGTTTTTAGTTCAGGTTGGTGGGCAAAACCATCACAAGTATCTATTAATAATGATGATACAGAACAATATTATACTATGCTTAAAAACCATAAAGATAGTTATAACAAACAATTCAAACAGTTCTGGATATCTATGGGTGGAAAAGAAGATATTGCTTATAATAATTGCCAGGTTATGATGAAGCGATTCGATCAAATTGGAATAAAATATACTTATCGTGATATACCTGGAGGGCATACTTGGCCTGTGTGGAGAGAAAGTCTTCATCAGTTTGCTCCCTTGTTATTCAAATAAATATTACTAAAATAATAACCTCAGTATGAAGAAGATTTTAATATTAAGTTTTATGTTTTGTATCTTATCTACTGGATACGGAAATAAATATGTAAGTGATGAGGGTTCCAAGCGTCAGCTAATAATTTCTCCAGAAGTACATACTGATAACACTGTGACTTTTCGTTATAAAGCACCACATGCTCAACTAGTTAAGGTTGATCCTCAGTTTATGGATGGTACTGTTGAGATGGTGAAAAATGAAAATGGCATTTGGAGTGTTACATTGGGCCCTATAGCCCCAGATATGTATCCATATAGTTTTATAGTTGATGGAGTAACAGTAATGGATGATAATAATCCTTTTTATTTTGAAAACGAACGTTTTAAAGCTAGTATTGTTGATATTGAAGGAGATATACCTTTAATTCATTCTGTGCAGGATGTACCACATGGAACGATTAATTATGATTATTATGTTTCTGATGTGTTAGGAACGACTGCACGTGTGTTGGTTTATACTCCTCCAGGTTATGAAGGTGGGTTAGACCAAAAATATCCTGTGTTCTATCTTATTAGTGGTACAACTGATACGGACGAAACTTACTTTAAAGTGGGACGTGCCAATTTCATTTTCGATAATTTGATTGCCAAAGGATTGGCTGAACCTATGATTGTTGTTATGCCTTATGGTAATCCTGCAGCCTATTTTGATGCAGGTGATTCAAGAGGGGTAGAAGCAAGTCGTCGTATGAGTGAGGATTTTCTAAATGTGATGATGCCATATATTGAGAAGAACTACCGAACAATTAATAATGCAGAAAATCGAGCTATTGGAGGCTTTTCACGGGGAGGTAACCAAGGTTTAACAATAGGTATGAATAATCTGGATAAATTCTCTTATTTATGTTCTTATGCATCTTTTGCAGGGAATGTTGTGGATTTTGAGAAGACATTTAGAAACTTTATTCAAAATCCACAACAAACAAATGAACGGATTAATCTTTTTTGGTTAGGTGTAGGAACTGATGATTTTCTTTATGAAAACGCCAAGCTTTTTATGAATAAACTAGAGCAAAATGGTATTCAAACAAAAGTAATGATAACTGGTGGTGGGCATACATGGATGAATGCAAAAATTTATCTAGCTGAGTCAGTAAAATATTTATTTAAGAAATAAAAATAAAATGATATGAAAAAAACATCTTATATATTTATTTTCTTTTTTGTATCTCGGTTGTTTCTTATGGTTGATATTTATGCACAGATGAAAAAATCCATAGTATCACCAGAAATACATAAAGATTGTACTGTGACTTTTCGTTTCAATGCTCCAAATGCTTTAAAGGTTGAGCTTAATGCTCAATTTCTACAAGAAAATTTATCTATGATAAAAGATGAAGATGGGATATGGAGCGTAACTACTTTGCCTATTACTCCTGATCTTTATCCTTATTCTTTTTTAGTTGATGGTGTTTCTATTGCAGATCCAAATAATGTCCTAATATTTCCGAATGAACGCTTTAAGCATAGCCTAGTTGATATTTCCAATAAGAATCAATCAATTTATTCGGTAAAAGATGTACCTCATGGCAGGATTTCTTATAGATTTTATAAATCTAAATTATTAAATGATACACGTCCTTTAGTGGTTTATACTCCTCCAGAATATAACCTACAAGATAATATTAAATATCCAGTATTATATTTGTTACATGGAGCAACTGATACTCATGAAACTTGGTTTAAGGTTGGACGGGTGAATTTTATTCTTGATAATCTTATTGAGCAGAAGAAAGCTAATCCTATGATAATTGTTATGCCTTATGCTAATCCACAAATGACTTTTTCTGGAAAAAGAAATATAAAAGAAACTAATTCTATTGATTATACTACTGAACTTGTCGAAGAAATCATTCCATATATAGAGAAAAACTATAAAGTGAAAACAGGATCTTTTAACCGTGCTATTGCTGGATTCTCTCGTGGAGGACATCAGGCATTACATACTGGGTTTAGTCGTCCTGATTTGTTTAGCCATATTTGTGTTTTTGCTCCTGCAGTTAGTCAAGAGCGGATTAATGATAATTTTAAAAAAGGAATATATTCTCCACCTGACATACTTAAATCTCAACTAAAGTTCTTTTGGTTAGGTTGTGGAAAAGAGGATTTTCTATATAATAGAACACTAGAATTAGCTAAAAAACTCGAAGAATTAGAAATCCCTTATACATATAAATATACTTCAGGGGGACACACTTGGATGAATTGTCGTTTGTACCTTAATGAGATAGCTCAAAAGATTTTCAATAATAAAAATTTAGATTATGATTAAGAGATTTCTTTTTTTACAAATAGTTGTATGCCTTGTATGTGTGTTAAATGCACAGAACCCATTTATTAGGAATCAATTTACTGCTGATCCTACAGCAAGAGTTTTTGAGGGTAAAATGTACGTTTATCCATCACATGATATACCTAGTCCTATTGAGCGACTTAAAGAATGGTTTTGTATGGCAGATTATCATGTCTTTTCATCAGAAAATTTAGTGGATTGGATGGATCATGGCGTAATTGTTAGTCAAGAAAATGTACCTTGGGTAGCCCCAGAATCTTATGCTATGTGGGCTCCTGATTGTGTGTATAAAGATGGGAAATACTATTTCTACTTCCCATCTGCACCTATAAGTGCTAATGGAAAAGGTTTTGGAATAGGGGTAGCTATTAGTGATAAACCTTATGGACCTTTCATTCCACAACCTGAACCAATAAAAGGAATACAGGGTATAGATCCTTGTGTCTTGATTGACAAGGATGGACAAGCTTATATATATTGGTCTGGAAAAGGAATGTCAATGGCAAAACTTAAAGATAATATGCTTGAATTAGCTACCGATCCAGTTCAGGTTGGTGTATTACCGGAAGGATTCAAAGAGGGACCATTTGTTTTTGAACGTAAAGGTAAGTATTATTATACATTCCCTTGGGTGAAAGAAAATACTGAAACATTAGCTTATGCTATGGGTGACAATCCTATGGGACCTTTTGAATTTAAGGGACTAATTATGGATGCATGGCCTTCCGAATGTTGGACAAATCATCACTCAATTGTTGAGTATAAAGATCAGTGGTATTTATTCTACCATCATAACGATTATTCACCAGAGTTTGATAAAAATCGTTCTGCACGTATTGATTCGTTATTCTTCAATTCTGATGGAACTATTCAGAAAGTAATACCTACTTATCGTGGAGTAGGCATAACAGAAGTAGAAAAAGAAATTCACTTCGATCGGTATAGCGCTTTGAGTGATAGTGGGGCTAAGATTGACTTTCTTAATAATACAAATAGATTTGAGGGATGGAAATCTATATTAAGTGAGAATAAAGCTTGGATTCGCTACAATAGTGTTGATTTTGGATCAGCTAAACAGACAAAATTAAAAGCTAGAGTTTCTTCTTTAACAGGAGGCACATTAGAATTACGATTGGATGGATTAAAAAATAAAGTTATTTCGGAAATTAATATTCCAAAAAGTAATGAGTGGTTAATTCTAGATGTTCCGGTTCAAAATATCTCATCTGGTATCCATGATCTATGGCTTTCTCAGCGTGGTAGAGGGCTTATTGAAATTGATTGGATTAGTTTTGAATAGAGATTAGAGGAAAATACATATTGATGTTTTTATCATTAGTGTCTGGACTAAACATAAAAAATGAGGATATCTCTTTATAATAAGGAAGTATAAAATGGAACCATATAGTGTGAATTATGTTAGCTCTAGGAACAGCATTCCCCCCTTGGTTTAGGAGTGAACACCTTTCAGTTTAAACCACTATACTTCTTTATCCATCGATGATAGCGAAGGGGTATTTTAGACCTTAATTGTATCTGACTCTCTGATTGTGAATATTTTTGATTCTATTCTGTTGTGTAATAGGGAGTTATGATAATCAGTACATCCAATGTGACTAGTCCTGAATAAGCGTTACAGTTTATTGGACAAATATAGTTTATTTATCCTCTTCCAAGGCTAGCCTTGGAAGAGGATTTTTTTTTATAAGTTCTAATCTTCATTTTCCGCTGGTTATGCATCTGCCGGGAAGTTTTCATATAACACGACCAATGAGGTCTTTCCGTGTTGTATATCCGAACAGCATTCGCCACCAGTTTCTTCATTATAGGTAAGTCAACTTTATATTCCTCGAGCAAGAACTCTTGCTTGAGTTTTCCATTAACCCGTTCAGCTATTGCATTCTGATAGGGGTCATAACTCTCTGTCATACTAGGTGTAATCTTTTTCTTTTTCAATGCCTTTTGATAGCTGTTGCTACAATACTGTAAACCTCTGTCCGAATGATGAATCAAAGGTTCTTGCTTGTAGATTCTTTGTTTACTTGCCATCTGCAAAGCTCTTAAAGACCCTTCGGCAGCTAAACTATCAGAGAGATCATAGCCCATTATTCTCTTAGAATAAGCATCCGTAACTAAAGCCAAATAGGAATTGTTTCTCCCTCCAATATAAGTAATGTCCGATACCCAAACTTGTTCCGGACGATGGAGCTCTAAGTCATCTATTAAGTTTTTATGTTTACGAAAACGATGGTGCGAGTTGGTTGTGATTCGATAGTTGCGTTTTGGCTTTATCAATAAATGATTGGCTTTTAGGATGGAAAAGAACTTATCTCGCCCCACATTTCGCTCCCGTAGTGAATCATGAAGTAGATGATAGAGCTTACGGGTGCCTAATCGGGGCATAGTAGAACGAATACCGTAAACTAAGTCCACAACCTGCTTGGCTCGCTCTTGCTTCTTCAACCTAGAGCGTTTTGCCCGATAATAAACCTGTCTGCTTAACCCGAGTAGTCTACAGGTAGAGTCAATGCTCATTTTTTCTTCTGCTTTGCATTGGTCAACAACTCGGGTAAAGAGTTTTTTCTTATCGCGATATTAAACTCTTTTTCTGCCATATCAATCATCCTATCAAAGAATATAGCCTTCTTGTCAGATTGTTCGGCTTGTTTCTCAAGAAAGGCTTTTTGCTTTTCCAAGAGAAGAACTTTTTGTTCCAGTTCCAGTATCTTTTGGTCTTTACTTTTTGGCATATTGCTTAACGTTTGATTTTCCCAATCAAAGGTACCAAACTTTCTCAGCCAATTCACTATTGTTGAACGGGATTGAATACCATACTTGCGTTGAGCGCCTGTAGTGGAAAGGTTTCCACTTTCAATCTCCGAGACAACAGACAACTTAAAGGACATACTATAATCCTTTTGTGTACGCTTGATATACTCTTTATTAATTTCTTTCATAACATTACTTTTTTAGTGTAACGCTATACTAGGACGAGACATGGTAGCAATAAAAAAGGCCTCCCTAATAGCTTACTGAAATTATAGCTATTGGGATGGCTTTCCATCTTATTCATAATAAGGTGAGAGCTTTGAAAAACAGGTTTATCTTTATTTATTAGTGTCCTTTAAAACATTTTTCTATAAATCTGAGTTCGAATAATAAAAGATTGCCAGTCGGGCATCATTTATGGTACTGTACTTAATTGAGGGTTTCTTCGGTAAAAAACAGTAAGCTATAATTCCTAATACTAGATTTGCTACAAAATTTTCAAACGAACGATGCCTGGAGTGTTCTACTTGACAAATATTCTTCAATTCGTCATTCTCTGTCTCAATTACATAGCGTTTTCGTAGCAATATTTTGCCTGCCATTGTCATCAATGAATTATTCATGTTGTTGAGAATATTGGTTATCAAATGAACACCATCAACAAAACAATAAATTTCAGTAACTTTATCAAAACAAATCATAAGGTAATCTTTTCGTCATATAATTAAGAATCAACTACTTAGGTGTTGTAAGTTGTTGTCTTGTTTCATTGTAAATCAGGAAGAAAGATTAATCGAACTCAGGTTAAAGGGGGCTTACTTTAAATAAACTACCAAGACAGTAAATATTTTATGAGAGTTTAAGAGATAACAAATTATTTAAGAATAGAACTCGGAGTAATTTTGTATTGTTTAACAAAACAACGAGAGAAGTATTTCGGATCATTAAATCCTACTTTATATGCAATTTCAGAAACAATTATGTTGTTATCTTTACTGTTTTCCAATATTTTTTTTGCTATTTTAAGTCTGTACAGCAAAATAAATCTAACAGGAGGAAGTCCTGTTAGAGAAATAAACTTTTTGTAAATAAGAGTATAGCTAATGTTAAGTTTATCGGTTAATTCTTTTACACCAAATTCAGAGTTAGTATAATTGTTTTCCAAAATATCCATAACTTCACTCATAAATTGTTGGTCGGTATGACCTATTTTTAATAGTGAAACATTAAGATCTTCTTCTACAAACTTTTTCTGTCTTCTGTTTTTATTAGTTAAAATAGCATTGATGTGGGCTAATAATACAGATTGCTCGAAGGGTTTTGTTACATATGCATCCACTCCGTTTTCATAGCTTTCTAAATGGGCTTTTTCACTAGAGTTTGCTGTGAGAAGCAGGAATGGTATGTGACAAAGCTCTTTGTTTCTACGTATAAGTTTGCAGAATTCTGTTCCATCGCATATAGGCATCATAAGATCAGAAATAATAAAGTCAGGTATAATTTTTTGTGCCATTTTGTAGCCTAACTCACCATTGTTTGCCTCGGCAATGTTATATTTTTCTTTTATCATATTACGAATATAATGACGCATATCAGGATTATCTTCTACTAATAATAAAGTGGGTTTATCTCTGTCAAGTACAATAAATGGTTCAATTTTATCTTCTGTAGACATAGATTGTTTCTTGTGCACATGAACTTCTTCATTATCTATGATTTCAGATAGTGTTATGGGAAAATACAATCGGAAGGATACTCCATTTTTCATAGAGGATTTTACTTTAATTTCACCGCCCAATAAGTTGATGATTTTTTTTATAATATGCAATCCTATACCTGTATTACTTTGTCCAATACTAGTATATTTACTTTGATTTGGAATACAGTAAAATAAATTAAATATTTTATCAATTTCATCTGTTTTAATTTGGCTTCCACTGTTATTTATAGATAAGTATTGCAGAAGCTGCCCTGTTGTTTTATGGATAAATTGATTAGAATATAGTTTTATTTTCCCATTATTGGGAGTGTGTTTTATTGCGTTAGACATTAGATTGAATAAAACTTTATGTAGGTTATCTTTATCCGAAGATATATAGTCACTTTTAATGCGATCTATTTTTTCAAACTTAATGTTACGTTCTTTTATCAGACTCAAGAAATCTGTTGTTGTATTGTTTAGAAATTGTGTGAAGTTAAATTGAATGATGTTGATTTTTAGATTTTTAGTATCAATTTTACGTAAATCAATTAGTTGATATACTAAAGACAACAAATACTTTGCATTTCGATTAACGATTAATAGATTCTCTTTTTGTTCCGGATCTGTTATTTGTTTAATGAGTTGTCCTGTTGGACCTTGTATTAATGTAAGAGGAGTCTTAAAGTCATGAGCTAGATTGGTGAAGTAAGAGAGTTTC